>NZ_JACDRR010000013.1 GCF_013449375.1 Pectobacterium sp. CFBP8739
TATCGCTTAATCGCTGATAACGTTTGACGCGACACGCGATAAAAGGGCATCATTTGATGCCCTTTTTCTACGCTGTCATGGTAGAACCTATCTCATCAGCGATTATGGGATATAATCATTGGTGAGATAGGCTCTGTAGATACGGCGTAAACACCGAATTATTCGTTTTACAGAACATCTTTCGGTTTGGTTGCCCCGTAGTTACGGGGCAAAGTTATTTGTCTGAATCATTGTGACAGGTTGGTTTATGAGTGCGAATACCGAAGCTCAGGATAGTGGGCGTGGCCTGGAAGTGATTAAATGGTTGGTAGTAGGTGCCTTGCTGGTTGTTGCGATTGTTGGCAATTATTATTACCGTGAATTTAGTCTTCCTCTGCGTGCATTGGCCGTTGTTATCCTGATCGCCGCTGCCGGTGGTGTGGCACTGCTGACCACGAAAGGCAAAGCAACCGTAGCGTTTGCTCGCGAAGCGCGTACTGAAGTGCGCAAAGTAATTTGGCCGACTCGTCAGGAAACGTTACACACCACGTTAATCGTTGCCGCGGTGACTGCCGTGATGTCACTGATTTTGTGGGGACTGGATGGTATTCTGGTCCGTTTGGTATCGTTTATCACTGGCCTGAGGTTCTAAGATGTCTGAAGCTCCAAAAAAACGTTGGTACGTCGTTCAGGCGTTCTCTGGTTTTGAAGGTCGCGTAGCACAATCACTGCGTGAGCATATCAAACTCCATAATATGGAAGAACTGTTTGGCGAAGTCATGGTGCCTACTGAAGAGGTAGTCGAAATCCGTGGTGGCCAGCGTCGCAAGAGCGAGCGCAAGTTTTTCCCTGGTTATGTCTTGGTACAGATGGTGATGGAAGATGCCAGTTGGCATCTTGTACGCAGCGTACCTCGTGTTATGGGATTCATTGGCGGTACATCCGATCGTCCTGCGCCAATCAGTGACAAAGAAGTGGATGCGATTATGAATCGCCTCCAGCAGGTTGGTGACAAACCACGTCCGAAAACGCTGTTTGAACCGGGTGAAATGGTTCGTGTTAACGACGGTCCATTTGCTGACTTTAACGGTGTTGTCGAAGAAGTTGACTATGAGAAAAGCCGCCTGAAGGTGTCTGTCTCTATTTTTGGTCGTGCAACGCCGGTTGAGCTGGACTTTGCTCAGGTCGAAAAAGGCTGATTGTCCGACAAGAGTTGCTGGAAATAGCTACTTGCCTATGGCGCGAAATTAACCTATAATTTCGCGCCTTTTGTTTTTCAGAGGCCTTAACGGCGTCTGAAACGTAATACAAACCACGGGGAGCCTTTCACTAGGCGCTATTACCCAATTGAGGAAAGCTAAATGGCCAAGAAAGTACAAGCCTATGTCAAGCTGCAAGTTGCAGCTGGTATGGCTAACCCAAGCCCACCGGTAGGTCCGGCTCTGGGTCAGCAGGGTGTGAACATCATGGAGTTCTGTAAGGCGTTCAATGCTAAAACTGAAAGCGTTGAAAAAGGTCTACCGATCCCTGTTGTTATTACCGTTTATTCTGACCGTTCTTTCACCTTCGTTACCAAAACGCCTCCAGCAGCTGTTCTGCTGAAGAAAGCGGCTGGTATCAAGTCTGGTTCTGGTAAGCCGAACAAAGACAAAGTTGGTAAAGTAACGAGCGCTCAGGTTCGTGAAATCGCAGAAACTAAAGCTGCGGACATGACTGGTTCTGATGTAGACGCCATGGCGCGTTCTATCGCAGGTACCGCTCGTTCCATGGGCCTGGTAGTGGAGGATTAATAAATGGCTAAGCTGACCAAGCGCATGCGCGTGATCCGTGACAAAGTTGATGTAACTAAACAGTACGACATCAACGAAGCTGTTGCTCTGCTCAAAGAGCTGGCCACCGCTAAGTTCGTAGAAAGTGTTGACGTCGCTGTTAACCTCGGCATTGATGCACGTAAATCTGACCAAAACGTTCGCGGTGCAACCGTTCTGCCTCACGGCACCGGTCGTTCTGTTCGCGTAGCTGTCTTCACCCAAGGCGCAAACGCTGAAGCTGCTAAAGCTGCTGGCGCTGAATTCGTGGGCATGGAAGATCTGGCTGATCAGATCAAGAAAGGCGAAATGGGCTTTGACGTCGTTATTGCATCTCCAGATGCAATGCGTGTTGTTGGCCAGTTAGGCCAGGTTCTGGGTCCACGTGGCCTGATGCCAAACCCGAAAGTGGGTACTGTAACACCTAACGTTGCTGAAGCGGTTAACAATGCTAAAGCAGGCCAGGTTCGTTACCGTAACGACAAGAACGGTATCATCCATACCACTATCGGTAAGGTTGATTTCGACTCTAACAAATTGAAAGAAAACCTAGAAGCTTTGCTGGTTGCGCTGAAAAAAGCAAAACCATCTCAGGCGAAAGGCGTGTACATCAAGAAAGTTAGCCTGTCTACCACCATGGGCGCTGGCGTTGCCATCGACCAGAGCGGTCTGAACGCTGCTGCTAACTAATAGCTTTTGTTCCGCTTTACTCGGGTGTGAGATTTACCTATAATTTTACGCCCGTCGTTCCTCAAGTGGAATAACGCAAGAATTTTCGGTTGGAGCCTGGCCTATCCAGGCCTCCGTCCAAGACCGCAGGTGTTTCGAAAGAAACTTAATCCTTCCTGCGTAGACGGTGACAGAGCCTAAATAACGTTTTTCTTTTTTATAAAGAATAATTTTTTACTGGATTCTGCTCACCGTGTTTCAACGCTTATCTCTAATTTTGGCGATAAGTGAAGTGAGTTCCGGAGATTTTCTCCGGCTAAATCCAGGAGCAAAAGCTAATGGCATTAAATCTTCAAGACAAACAAGCGATTGTTGCTGAAGTCAGCGAAGTAGCCAAAGGTGCGCTGTCTGCGGTTGTTGCGGATTCCCGTGGCGTTACCGTTGATAAAATGACCGAACTGCGTAAAGCAGGTCGTGAAGCTGGCGTTTACATGCGTGTTGTTCGTAACACCTTGCTGCGCCGCGTCGTTGAAGGTACTCAATTTGAATGCCTGAAAGACACGTTTGTTGGTCCGACCCTGATTGCATATTCTCTGGAACATCCGGGCGCTGCTGCTCGTCTGTTCAAAGAGTTCGCGAAAGCGAATGCAAAATTTGAGGTCAAAGCTGCAGCCTTTGAAGGTGAGCTGATCCCGGCGGCTCAAATTGACCGTCTGGCAACGCTGCCGACTTACGAAGAAGCACTGGCACGTCTGATGTCGACCATGAAAGAAGCCGCTGCAGGCAAACTGGTCCGCACTCTGGCTGCTGTTCGCGATGCAAAAGAAGCTGCTTAATAGCGCTTTCTTTTCTAACGCACTTGCTAACGTATAAACTATTTCTGATTCTTAGGAACAATTGTTATGTCTATCACTAAAGATCAAATTCTGGAAGCAGTAGCAGCTATGTCTGTAATGGATGTTGTTGAGCTGGTTTCTGCTATGGAAGAAAAATTCGGTGTTTCTGCTGCTGCTGCTGTAGCTGTTGCTGCTGGCCCAGCTGAAGTTGCTGAAGAAAAAACTGAGTTCGACGTTGTGCTGAAAGGCATCGGCGCTAACAAAGTTGCTGTAATCAAAGCTGTTCGTGGCGCGACTGGTCTGGGCCTGAAAGAAGCCAAAGATCTGGTTGAATCTGCACCAGCAGTTCTGAAAGAAGGCGTGAGCAAAGATGACGCTGAAGCACTGAAAAAATCACTGGAAGAAGCTGGCGCAGAAGTTGAAGTTAAATAAGCCAACCTTTCAGGTTGCAGCCTAATTTACTAGGCTGATGGCTGGTGACTTTTTAGTCACCAGCCTTTTTGCGCTGTAGGGCATCAATGGGCTTTCGCACTGTTTAGCCATTGATTTCCCCAATATTTTTTTCTATTGACGACTTAATATACTGCTTTCCAGAACGGGTTCCCTGCCTGAGCAAAAGCAATGAAATGGTTTAAGAGTAATAGAAAGACGTATTACGGAAAGTTCCCCATTTTCCGACCAACATAAATAGTGTTGCATGAACTGTCCTTCTTAGGGCAGACAGAGTGGTTCGACTTGTCAGCTAGCTGAGGAACCCTATGGTTTACTCCTATACCGAGAAAAAACGCATTCGTAAGGATTTTGGTAAACGTCCGCAGGTTTTGGACGTACCTTATCTCCTTTCTATCCAACTTGACTCGTTCCAGAAGTTTATCGAGCAAGACCCGGAAGGTCAGTACGGTTTGGAAGCTGCATTCCGTTCTGTTTTCCCCATAAAAAGCTATAGCGGTAATTCAGAGCTGCAATACGTGAGCTATCGCTTGGGCGAGCCAGTATTTGACGTTAAAGAATGTCAGATTCGTGGTGTGACGTTCTCTGCGCCGCTGCGCGTGAAACTGCGCCTGGTGATCTACGAGCGCGAAGCGCCTGAAGGCACCGTTAAAGACATCAAAGAACAAGAAGTTTACATGGGCGAAATTCCGCTCATGACCGACAACGGTACCTTCGTGATCAACGGCACTGAGCGTGTAATCGTATCTCAGTTGCATCGTAGTCCAGGTGTGTTCTTCGATAGCGACAAAGGTAAAACCCACTCTTCAGGTAAGGTGCTGTATAACGCACGTATTATTCCTTACCGTGGTTCCTGGTTGGATTTCGAGTTTGATCCGAAGGATAACCTGTTTGTTCGTATCGACCGTCGCCGCAAATTGCCTGCGACCATTATCCTGCGCGCGCTGGGTTACTCCACCGAACAGATTCTCGATCTTTTCTTCGATAAAATTGTCTATGAAATCAATGGCAATAAGTTGCAGATGGATCTGGTTCCTGAGCGCCTGCGTGGTGAAACCGCATCGTTTGATATCGAAGCGAACGGTAAAGTTTATATCGAAAAAGGTCGCCGTATCACTGCGCGTCATATTCGTCAGTTAGAGAAAGACGGTGTTGAGCGCATTGAAGTGCCTGTTGAATATATCGCTGGCAAAGTGCTGTCCAAAGATTATATCGACGAGAGCACTGGTGAACTGATCGGCGCAGCCAACATGGAGCTGTCGCTGGATCTGCTGGCTAAACTGAGCCAGTCTGGCCACAAACGTATCGAGACTCTGTTCACCAACGATCTCGATCACGGCGCATACATGTCTGAAACCGTGCGTGTCGATCCGTCAAACGATCGTCTGAGCGCTCTGGTTGAAATCTATCGTATGATGCGTCCTGGTGAGCCGCCGACGCGTGAAGCAGCAGAAACGCTGTTCGAGAACCTGTTCTTCTCTGAAGACCGCTATGATTTGTCTGCGGTTGGTCGTATGAAGTTCAACCGTTCTCTGCTACGCGATGAGATCGAAGGTTCCGGTATCCTGAGCAAAGATGACATCATCGAAGTGATGAAGAAGCTCATCGATATCCGTAACGGTAAAGGCGAAGTGGACGATATCGACCACCTCGGCAACCGTCGTATCCGTTCCGTCGGCGAAATGGCAGAAAACCAATTCCGCGTTGGTTTGGTTCGTGTCGAACGTGCGGTAAAAGAGCGTCTGTCTCTGGGCGATCTCGATACGCTGATGCCACAGGACATGATCAACGCCAAGCCGATTTCGGCTGCCGTGAAAGAGTTCTTCGGTTCGAGCCAGTTGTCACAGTTTATGGACCAGAACAACCCGTTGTCCGAGATTACGCACAAACGTCGTATCTCAGCATTGGGCCCAGGCGGTCTGACGCGTGAACGCGCCGGCTTTGAAGTCCGTGACGTACACCCAACTCACTACGGCCGTGTTTGTCCTATCGAAACACCGGAAGGTCCGAACATCGGTCTGATCAACTCCTTGTCCGTTTATGCGCAAACGAACGAATACGGTTTCCTTGAAACCCCGTATCGTCGCGTGCGTGACAACGTGGTGACGGATGAGATCCATTACCTGTCTGCGATTGAAGAAGGTAACTTCGTTATCGCACAGGCGAACACCAATCTGGACGAAGAAGGCCGCTTCATCGACGAACTGGTTACCTGCCGTAACAAAGGTGAGTCCAGCTTGTTCAGCCGCGATCAGGTTGAATATATGGACGTTTCCACACAGCAGGTGGTTTCCGTCGGTGCATCCCTGATTCCGTTCCTGGAACACGATGACGCCAACCGTGCCCTGATGGGTGCGAACATGCAACGTCAGGCCGTTCCTACCCTGCGTGCTGATAAGCCGCTGGTTGGTACCGGTATGGAACGTGCTGTTGCGGTTGACTCCGGTGTAACTGCCGTAGCCAAGCGTGGTGGTACAGTACAGTACGTGGATGCATCCCGTATTGTAATCCGCGTTAATGACGATGAAATGTATCCGGGCGAAGCTGGGATCGACATCTATAACCTGACCAAATATACCCGTTCTAACCAGAACACCTGCATCAGCCAGATGCCGTGTGTGTCTTTGGGTGAGCCGGTAGAACGTGGCGACGTACTGGCAGATGGCCCGTCCACCGATCTGGGTGAACTGGCGCTGGGTCAGAACATGCGCGTGGCATTCATGCCATGGAATGGTTACAACTTCGAAGACTCCATCCTCGTTTCCGAGCGTGTGGTTCAGGAAGATCGCTTTACGACCATCCACATTCAGGAACTTGCCTGTGTGTCTCGTGACACCAAGTTAGGGCCTGAAGAAATTACTGCGGACATCCCGAACGTGGGTGAAGCAGCACTTTCCAAACTGGATGAGTCCGGCATCGTTTACATCGGTGCGGAAGTGACCGGTGGTGACATTCTGGTTGGTAAGGTTACGCCGAAAGGTGAAACTCAGCTGACGCCAGAAGAAAAACTGCTGCGTGCGATCTTCGGTGAGAAAGCGTCTGATGTTAAAGACTCTTCTCTGCGTGTACCAAACGGTGTTTCCGGTACGATTATCGACGTACAGGTCTTTACCCGCGATGGCGTGGAAAAAGACAAGCGTGCGCTGGAAATCGAAGAAATGCAGCTGAAGCAGGCGAAGAAAGACCTGACTGAAGAATTGCAGATTCTGGAAGCGGGCCTGTTTGCACGTATCCACGCTGTGCTGGTTTCCGGCGGCGTAGAAGCTGACAAACTGGACAAACTGCCGCGCGAGCGTTGGTTGGAACTGGGTCTGACTGATGAAGATAAACAGAATCAGTTGGAGCAGTTAGCAGAACAATATGATGAGCTGAAGCACGAGTTTGAGAAAAAACTCGAAGCTAAGCGCCGTAAAATCACTCAGGGCGATGATCTGGCACCGGGCGTGCTGAAAATCGTCAAGGTTTATCTGGCTGTTAAACGTCAGATTCAACCGGGTGACAAAATGGCAGGTCGTCACGGGAACAAAGGTGTTATCTCCAAGATCAACCCGATCGAAGATATGCCTTACGATGAGAACGGTACGCCGGTCGATATCGTACTGAACCCACTGGGCGTACCTTCACGTATGAACATTGGTCAGATTCTGGAAACCCACCTGGGTATGGCAGCGAAAGGTATCGGCGAGAAGATCAACGCCATGCTGAAGCAGCACGAAGAAGTGACTAAACTGCGTGAGTTCATCCAGAGAGCCTACGATCTGGGCGACGATGTGCGTCAGAAAGTCGACCTGAGCACTTTCTCAGACGAAGAAGTTATGCGTCTGGCTGAAAACCTGAAGAAAGGTATGCCAATTGCAACGCCAGTATTCGACGGTGCAAAAGAGAAAGAAATCAAGGAACTGTTGCAGATGGGCGGTATCCCTACCTCCGGTCAGATTACCCTGTACGATGGACGTACCGGTGAGAAATTTGAGCGTCAGGTTACAGTGGGCTACATGTACATGCTGAAACTGAACCACTTGGTTGACGATAAGATGCATGCTCGTTCCACCGGTTCTTATAGCCTGGTTACTCAGCAGCCGCTGGGTGGTAAGGCGCAGTTCGGTGGCCAACGCTTCGGTGAGATGGAAGTGTGGGCGTTGGAAGCTTATGGTGCAGCTTATACCCTGCAAGAAATGTTGACCGTGAAGTCTGATGACGTGAACGGCCGTACCAAGATGTATAAGAACATCGTGGATGGCAATCATCAGATGGAACCAGGCATGCCGGAATCCTTCAACGTATTGTTGAAAGAAATCCGCTCGCTGGGTATCAACATCGAGCTGGAAGAAGAGTAATCCCAGCTCGTTGTATTGCTGGCATTCGTCATAGGGACACCTGAATTGTGTTTGTAACGGCATGATTCAGGTGTCTATCAGGTCTAACTCCGACAGGAGCCAATCCGTGAAAGACTTATTAAAGTTTCTGAAAGCGCAAACTAAAACCGAAGAGTTTGATGCGATCAAAATTGCTCTGGCCTCGCCAGACATGATCCGTTCGTGGTCTTTTGGTGAAGTTAAAAAGCCAGAAACCATCAACTACCGTACGTTCAAACCTGAACGTGACGGCCTTTTCTGCGCCCGTATCTTTGGGCCGGTAAAAGATTATGAGTGCTTGTGCGGTAAGTATAAGCGCCTGAAACACCGCGGTGTGATTTGTGAGAAGTGCGGCGTTGAAGTGACCCAGACTAAAGTGCGCCGTGAGCGTATGGGTCACATCGAGCTGGCTTCTCCGACTGCGCACATCTGGTTCCTGAAGTCACTGCCTTCCCGTATCGGCTTGCTGCTGGATATGCCGCTGCGTGATATTGAGCGTGTGCTTTATTTCGAATCTTATGTCGTGGTTGAAGGTGGCATGACCAACCTTGAGCGCCGTCAGATCCTGACTGAAGAGCAGTATCTGGATGCGCTGGAAGAGTTTGGTGATGAATTCGACGCGAAAATGGGCGCCGAAGCGATCCAGGCTCTGCTGAAGAATATGGATCTGGAGCAGGAATGCGAGCAGCTGCGTGAAGAGCTGACCGAAACCAACTCTGAAACCAAACGTAAGAAGCTGACGAAGCGTATTAAGCTGCTGGAAGCGTTCGTACAGTCTGGTAACAAGCCAGAGTGGATGATTCTGACCGTTCTGCCGGTACTGCCGCCAGATCTGCGTCCGTTGGTTCCGTTGGATGGTGGTCGTTTCGCGACTTCCGACCTGAACGATCTGTATCGTCGCGTGATCAACCGTAACAACCGTCTGAAACGCCTGCTGGATCTGGCTGCGCCAGACATCATCGTACGTAACGAAAAACGTATGTTACAGGAAGCGGTTGATGCACTGTTGGATAACGGCCGTCGCGGTCGTGCGATTACCGGTTCTAACAAACGTCCTCTGAAATCTTTGGCCGATATGATCAAAGGTAAACAGGGTCGTTTCCGTCAGAACCTGCTCGGTAAGCGTGTTGACTACTCCGGTCGTTCTGTAATCACCGTTGGTCCATACCTGCGTCTGCATCAGTGTGGTCTGCCGAAGAAAATGGCACTGGAGCTGTTCAAACCGTTCATCTACGGCAAGCTGGAACTGCGTGGTCTTGCTACCACCATTAAAGCCGCCAAGAAAATGGTTGAGCGCGAAGAAGCTGTCGTATGGGATATCCTGGACGAAGTGATTCGCGAACACCCGGTCCTGCTGAACCGTGCACCAACACTGCACCGTTTGGGTATCCAGGCATTCGAACCGGTTCTGATCGAAGGTAAAGCGATCCAACTGCACCCGCTGGTTTGTGCGGCCTATAACGCCGACTTCGATGGTGACCAGATGGCTGTGCACGTACCGCTGACGCTGGAAGCCCAGTTGGAAGCGCGTGCGTTGATGATGTCGACCAACAACATCCTGTCTCCTGCGAATGGTGAGCCAATCATCGTTCCTTCTCAGGACGTGGTATTGGGTCTGTATTACATGACGCGTGACTGTGTTAACGCCAAAGGCGAAGGCATGGTTCTCACGGGTCCGAAAGAAGCTGAACGCGTTTATCGCGCCGGTCTGGCCTCTCTGCATGCGCGTGTGAAAGTGCGTATCACGGAAGAGATCAAGAGCATCGAAGGCGAAATCACGCATCAGACGACGCTGATTGATACGACTATCGGCCGTGCCATCCTATGGATGATCGTACCGAAAGGTCTGCCGTATTCGATCGTTAACCAGCCTCTGGGCAAGAAAGCGATCTCCAAAATGCTGAACACCTGTTACCGCATTTTGGGTCTGAAACCGACCGTTATCTTTGCTGACCAGATCATGTATACCGGTTTTGCTTACGCGGCGCGCTCTGGTGCTTCCGTAGGTATCGACGACATGGTTATCCCGGAGAAGAAAGCCGAGATTATCGAAGAAGCCGAAACCGAAGTTGCCGAGATTCAGGAGCAGTTCCAGTCTGGTCTTGTTACCGCGGGCGAACGCTATAACAAAGTGATCGATATCTGGGCGGCGGCGAACGAACGTGTTGCGAAAGCGATGATGGAAAACCTGTCTGTTGAGGATGTGGTTAACCGTGATGGCGTGGTGGAACAACAGGTTTCTTTCAACAGCATCTTTATGATGGCTGACTCCGGTGCGCGTGGTTCTGCGGCACAGATTCGTCAGCTGGCGGGGATGCGTGGTCTGATGGCGAAACCAGATGGTTCCATCATCGAGACGCCGATTACCGCAAACTTCCGTGAAGGTCTGAACGTACTCCAGTACTTCATCTCGACGCACGGTGCACGTAAAGGTCTGGCGGATACCGCACTGAAAACCGCAAACTCCGGTTACCTGACGCGTCGTCTGGTTGACGTTGCGCAGGATCTGGTTGTGACCGAAGATGATTGTGGTACCCACGAAGGTATCATGATGACGCCGGTTATCGAGGGTGGTGATGTTAAAGAACCACTGCGTGAACGCGTACTGGGTCGTGTAACGGCTGAAGACGTGATCAAACCGGGCACGGCGGATATTCTGGTTCCACGCAACACGCTGCTGAACGAGCAGTGGTGTGACATGTTGGAAGAGAACTCCGTTGACGCCGTTAAAGTACGTTCAGTCGTAAGCTGCGAAACTGACTTTGGCGTGTGCGCCAATTGCTACGGTCGCGATCTGGCTCGTGGTCATATCATCAACAAAGGTGAGGCTATCGGGGTTATCGCGGCACAGTCCATCGGTGAGCCTGGTACACAGTTAACCATGCGTACGTTCCACATCGGTGGTGCGGCATCACGTGCGGCAGCTGAGTCCAGCATTCAGGTGAAAAACAAAGGTAGCCTGAAACTGAGCAACGCGAAGTTCGTTGTGAACAGCAGCGGTAAATTGGTTATTACTTCACGTAATACCGAACTGAAGTTGATCGACGAATTCGGACGTACGAAAGAAAGCTATAAAGTGCCTTACGGTGCGGCGATGGCGAAAGGTGATGGCGCAGAAGTTAACGGTGGAGAAACCGTAGCGAACTGGGATCCGCATACCATGCCGGTTATCACCGAAGTGAGCGGTAACATTCGCTTCACCGACATGATCGACGGCCAGACGATTACTCGTCAGACCGACGAACTGACCGGTTTGTCCTCTATCGTGGTTCTGGACACTGCGGAACGTACTGGTAGCGGTAAAGACCTGCGTCCAGCACTGAAGATCGTTGATGACAAAGGCGAAGATGTTCTGATTCCAGGTACGGATATGCCTGCTCAGTATTTCCTGCCGGGTAAAGCGATCGTCCAGTTGGAAGATGGCGTGAAAATCAGCAGCGGTGATACCCTGGCGCGTATTCCTCAGGAATCCGGCGGTACCAAGGATATTACCGGTGGTCTGCCACGCGTAGCCGACCTGTTCGAAGCCCGTCGTCCGAAAGAGCCAGCTATTCTGGCAGAAATCAGCGGTATCATTTCCTTCGGTAAAGAAACCAAAGGTAAACGTCGTCTGGTGATTTCTCCGTTGGATGGCAGCGATGCTTACGAAGAGATGATTCCGAAATGGCGTCAGCTCAACGTGTTCGAAGGTGAAGTGGTGGAACGTGGTGACGTTGTTTCCGACGGCCCAGAATCTCCGCACGATATCCTGCGTCTGCGTGGTGTACATGCAGTAACGCGTTATATCACCAACGAAGTTCAGGAAGTTTACCGTCTGCAAGGCGTTAAGATTAACGATAAACACATTGAAGTTATCGTTCGTCAGATGTTGCGTAAAGGCACCATCGTTAACGCAGGTAGCACGGAGTTCCTGGAAGGCGAGCAGGCAGAAGTGTCTCGCATCAAGATTGCCAACCGTCAGTTGGAAGCGGATGGCAAGATCGCGGCAACGTTCAGCCGTGATCTGCTGGGTATCACCAAAGCATCTCTGGCGACCGAGTCCTTCATTTCTGCGGCATCGTTCCAGGAAACCACTCGCGTACTGACCGAAGCCGCTGTTGCGGGTAAACGTGATGAACTGCGTGGCCTGAAAGAGAACGTTATCGTGGGTCGTCTGATCCCAGCGGGTACGGGTTATGCGTACCATCAGGATCGTCTGCGCCGCCGTCATGCAGGTGAAACGCCAGTTGCGCCTCAGGTGAGTGCCGATGAAGCGTCTGCTAACCTGGCTGAACTGCTTAACGCAGGTTTTGGTAGCAGCGACGACGAGTAAGCCTCTTTGCGCTGCACGACCATGCGGTAAATAACAAAAACCTCGGCTATTATGGTCGGGGTTTTTTTATGGCAGGTTTCCTGTGCGCTACCTAAAGACCGTCGCAAGCGACGTTAAAAATTGATGGAAGGCGTCCTGCCTTCCACCCTGTGGGCCAACGCGATGCGTTGTTAAAAAACGCTCCCGACGTTTTATATCATCCTGAAATTTTTTGTTGTACAGTAGTGTAAAGTAAACAGAACGGAACCGAAATGGACACCTCAACTACGCCAACACTCTCACAGCCTGGCGGCTCAGTACCTCATCAGGATGATTCAATTTCATCTGGTAAAACCCTACAAATACAGTCAGAAAGCCATTCTCAGCATAAAGCGAAACGTGCAGCATGGGGCAGTTTTGTGGGAGCTGTTGTGGATTGGTATGATTTCTTGCTGTACGGAATTGTTGCCGCCCTTGTGTTTAATACCGAATTTTTCCCGCAGATCAGCCCGACTATGGGGACGCTGGCGGCATTTGGTACATTTGGCGTAGGTTTTCTGTTCCGCCCGCTCGGCGGTATGGTATTTGGGCACTTTGGCGATAAGCTGGGCCGTAAGCGGATGTTGATGATTACGGTCTGGATGATGGGGATTTCCACGGCGCTGATTGGGCTGTTGCCATCATTTGATTCCATCGGCTGGTGGGCGCCGGTATTGCTGGTTACGCTGCGGGCAATTCAGGGATTTGCCGTCGGTGGCGAATGGGGTGGTGCAGCGTTGTTGGCGGTAGAGAGTGCGCCGAAGAAGAAGAAAGCCTTTTACAGCAGCGGCGTACAGGTTGGTTTTGGCGTCGGGCTGTTACTGGCAACAGGGTCGGTATCGCTGGTTAGTCATTTGACGAGCAATGAAGAGTTTATCACCTGGGGCTGGCGTTTGCCGTTCTTGTTCAGCCTGATTCTGGTTGCGATTGCCTGGTGGGTGCGTAACGGGATGGATGAGTCTCAGGAGTTTGAGGCGAATAAGACGCTGGGGGAAAGAGCAAACAAACTCCGTTCGTTCCCTATTATGGAAGCACTGCGCCAGCATCCGAAGGCATTTCTGCTGATTATTGCGCTACGGCTTGGCGAACTGCTGACGATGTATATCGTCACCGCGTTTGCCCTCAATTATTCCACCACCCATCTTGGGCTATCGCGGGATATATTCCTGAATATCGGGCTGCTGGTGGGGGCGATCAGCTGCGTGTCTATTCCTTTCTTTGCCTATCTGGCGGACAGCTTTGGCCGCCGTCGGATCTACGTTACTGGTGCGCTGATGGGTGCCGCGAGTGCAGTTCCATTCTTCATGGCGCTGGAAAGCCATAACACACTGTTGATTCTGTTCTTTGCCATCATGCTGGCGAATATTGCCCACGATATGATTGTTAGCGTACAGCAGCCGATGTTTACCGAGCTATTTGGTACGGCATACCGCTACAGTGGGGCGGGGGTGGGTTATCAGGTTGCCAGCGTGGTCGGTGGCGGGTTTACGCCTTTTATCGCTGTGCTACTGGTACAGTTTATGGATGGGTCATGGCACGCGGTTGCGGCTTACCTTGCTATTGGTTGTTTGCTGTCAGCGATTGTCGGAATGCAGATGAAAGCAAAACCAGCGGACGTTTTACCTCACTAATATCGCCATCGCTCTAATCCAAATGCCGATACAGATGCAGTGTCTGTATCGGCACATTTCTGCTGTTTTTTTGTTTATTGTTCTCTGCGTCGCTGTTATCTAAACCGATCGAGATCGCTTCGCTTCAGTCCGATATCTTTAAGCCCGTCATCGCTCATATTTTTTAGTATCTTCAGCGTTTGTGCCCTTGCCCGCCAGGCTTTCCACAAGCGGTAAGGCAAAATCAGCATTAGCCAAAATGGTGACTCGCGGAACGGTTTTTGTGATCGATTCTCATGAAATTCCATATTTTCCCCCTCGCCAGTGAATGATCGCTATGATGAGGCGAAAGGTATTTTAAATACAGATGCAAAAAATCCATTTTTTTAGCATACAGATTGTGTGATATTGCATCTGAATGGTGATTTTTATTCGAATCTGTACTGGTTGTGGTTGGGTATCTTAATAGGGGACGATACTGATGACGCGTTATCAACACCTTGCTGGGCTGTTAGAACAGCGGATCGAACAAGGGTTGTACCAAAGTGGAGAGCGCCTGCCTTCTGTGCGGGCGCTGAGTACAGAGCATGGTGTCAGCATCAGTACCGTACAGCAGGCCTACCATCTGCTAGAAACCCGGCAATTGATTATGCCGCAGCCGCGTTCGGGATATTTCGTCACGCCGCGTAAGGCCACGCCGCCTGTACCCGCGCTAACGCGTCCTGCCCAACGTCCGGTCGAGATCACACAGTGGGAATCGGTACTGGAGCTGGTGAACGTACGTCTGGAAACGAACATACTGAAGTTTGGTAGCGGAATGCCGGATGTGAGCCAGCCGACCATCAAACCCCTGTGGAAAGAGATGGCCCGCCTCTGCCAATATCAGGATTCCCGTGTCTTACAATATGACAGTATTTATGGTATGCCAGAGCTGCTCGACCAGATTGCCCGCCTTACCGTCGACTGCGGCTGCCAGCTCACTCGAGATGATATTGTGGTCACGACCGGATGTCAGGAAGCCTTATTTGTTGCCGTCCGCGCCGTTTGTCAGCCTGGTGATATCGTAGCCGTTGAGTCACCGGCTTTTCCGGGCACGATGCAGATCCTCCGTGGACTTGATGTCAAAGCGATCGAGATCCCAACTGATTCAGTCACGGGGATCAGTCTCGAAGCATTGAGGCTGGCGTTGGATCAGTGGCCGATCAAAGCTGTGCTGCTGGTACCGAGCTGCAATAACCCGCTTGGTTTTATTATGCCTGATGCCCGTAAGAAAGCGTTGGTGACGCTGGCGCAGCATTTTGATATCGCGATTATTGAAGATGATGCCTATGGTGAGTTGGCCTATGAATATCCGCGTCCTCGCGCGATAAAGTCGTTTGATGAGGATGGGCGCGTGCTGCTGTGTAGCTCGTTTTCAAAGAACCTCGCGCCCGGTTTGCGCGTTGGCTGGATTGCCCCAGGGCGCTATCTGGAACGGGTCATCCATACAAAGTACATCAGTACAGGATCGACGGTGGTACAGCCGCAGCTAGCTGTGGCGGAGTTTATTCGCCAGGGACACTATCAGCCCCATCTGCGTCGTATGCGCGCCCAGTACAAAGCCAATCTGGATACGTTTACTTGCTGGGTGCGTGAGTATTTTCCGTCCAATATTTGTGTCAGTCGTCCGCAGGGAGGATTCCTGATGTGGATTGAATTACCTGAATATTTTGATTCGCTCAAGCTCACCCGTGAGGTCAGAAAATCAGGCATACAGATCGCCGCAGGGTCGCTCTTCTCTGCCTCAGGGAAATACCGCAATTGTATTCGACTCAACTATGCCAATCGTTTCACGGAAGAGATGAGAGAAGGGCTGCGTATCGTGGGCAGTGAAGTTGCGAAGATGATGCATACGCCTCCTGATTAGGGCGTCACTGAGGGTGTTAGGGAAGGGCCGATACGGGTAAGGATAAGCCCCGTATCGGCGGGTTGATGTGCAGAACCGATGAGTGGCAAACGGCTCCGGCCAGCAAGCTCCGTAATGCTCATGCCTGCCAACGACGCTACTGTATTCTTCGTCACAGACTGTGGCGATAGGCCGAATGTCATGCTGCGCGGCGCTATCCTAAGAATGTTGTCTTCCGTGTAATTCTCATTTTGGCTTGCGAGCCGCATCCCAAGTCCGGCGTATCGCTGTCTTATCTGCTGAGTGGCTATCTGCCTAAATAACTGTCCCAGTCTTTCCATACGGGCTGGAGGCCTGCACGCACGATGGCCTGTGCCACGTCTTCAGGACGCCGTGAATCATGAGGCGAAAACTGTTCCAGCTCAGGATGGTCATCGGCATAGCCACCCGGTTGGGTTTTGGAAAAGGCGCTGACGTTGTTAATCGCGATAGGGATGGCATGATCGCGAAAGAACGGTGATTCGCGCGTGGACAGCGACAGTTCAATATCCGGTGCCAGCAACCGGAATGCACAAATCACCTGCATGAGCTGGGCTTCATCCATTAACGAGGCGGGCTCAATGCCGCCCGCACAGGGGCGCAAGCGCGGGAAAGAGATAGAATATCGGCTTTGCCAATAATTCTGCTGCAAGTGCAACAGGTGTTCCGCCACCATATAGCAGTCGGTGCGCCAGCTAGTGGACAGGCCGATTAAGGCACCCAGCCCGATCTTGTCGATCCCGGCTCGGCCAAGCCGATCCGGTGTGGCGAGCCGCCAGTGGAAATCCTGTTTTTGTCCTCTTAGATGGTGCAACTGGTAGGTCGCCGGATGGTAGGTTTCCTGATAGACCATCACGCCATCCAGACCCAGTGCTTTTAATTCGGCATACTCGTCCTGCGACAAGGGCTGAACTTCAATCATCAGCGAACTGAAGAGCGGCCGGATCAGCGGAAAGACGCGACGAAAATAATCCATCCCCACTTTACGCTGATGTTCGCCCGTCACGAGCAACAGGTGTTCAAACCCCAGTTCCTTGATAGCGGCGCATTCACGCAGGATCTCTGCCTCATCCAGCGTTTTCCGCTTGATGTGGTTGCTCATCGAAAAACCGCAGTAGGTACACTCGTTAGCGCACAGGTTGGACAGGTACAGCGGGACATAGAAGCTTACCGTATTGCCGAAACGCTGTCGGGTAAGCTGTTGCGCCCGCTGAGCTAGCGGTTCCAGATAAGCGCTGGCGGCGGGTGAAATGAGCGCCATAAAATCGTCACGCGTCAGGTGTGGTGCAGCAAGCGCGCGCTCAACATCCAATGCGGTTTTACCGTTGATGCGCAGCGTCAGATCATCCCAGTCGAGCTGTTCCCAGACAGTTTGGAAATCGACGTTCATCTCGCTGCCCCTCCCGTTGGCTGATCTTCTGTTTGCCGATGAAGAAAACCGGTGAGGGGGCTGGTGGCGCTGGCGACAAACTGCTTACTTCCCAGCCCGGCCTGACAAGCAAGACCGCCGGCATCGACTGCCAGCCGGAATGCATGTGCCATCGCGACGGGATTGCGAGCAACAGCGATGGCCGTGTTGACCAGCACGGCATCGGCGCCCATTTCCAGTGCGTCAGCCGCATGACTAGGGGCACCAATGCCCGCATCGACAATCACCGGAACGCGCGCTTGTTCGATGATGATGCGGAGAAAATCACGCGTTTGTAACCCTTGATTGGAGCCAATGGGTGCGCCGAGAGGCATCACCGCCGCGCAGCCGACCTCTTCGAGCCGTTTGCACAGTACCGGGTCGGCTCCGCAGTAAGGTAGAACCGTGAATCCTTCTTTTACCAGTTGTTCGGCGGCCTTCAGAGTTTCGATGGGATCGGGCAGCAGATATTTCACATCGGGATGAATTTCCAGTTTCAGCCAGCGAGTGCCCAGTGCTTCTCGCGCCAGTCGGGCAGCAAAAATGGCTTCGTCTGCGGTCTTAGCGCCTGAGGTATTCGGCAACAGCTTAATACCGAGCTGACGTAACGGCGCGAGAATGGCATCGTTGCCGCCGCCCAGGTCAACGCGCTTCATCGCCATGGTCACGAGCTGCGAACCGGAGGCTTCAAGTGCCGCCAGCATCAGTTCTGGCGTGGCGAATTTTCCGGTGCCGGTCAGCAGCTGTGAAGTGAATGTGGTATCGGCAATGTGCAGCATGTCATCCTCCCGCGATTGCCTGAAAAAGCAAAATATCATCACCGTCTTGCACCTGATGCTGTGACCAGGTAGCGTGCGGGATAATGGTTTGATTGATGGCCAGCGCCGTGCCAGGCTGGAGCCGGTTTATCTGGCTCAGCAGCGCCTCAACCGTGATGGCCTCTGGGAATTCAAAGGACTCATCATTCAGTGTGATTCTCATGCTGCTCCCCCGCATACCGGGCAGTGGGGCGCGCGCGTGAGCTGAAGCGTGTTCCAGCTCTGCTGTTTGCCATTGAACATTCTCAGCTTGCCGTCCAGCGCGGACGGCATACCTGCCAGCAGTTTGATCGCTTCCAGCGCCTGAAGTGTACCAATCACGCCGACCACCGGACCCAGTACGCCAGCGGTACGGCAGTTACGCTGTGGTTCAGCCGTATCGGGATACAGGCAGGCGTAGCAGCCCGCGTGATAAGGCGGCGTGAAGACCGCGAGCTGGCCGCTGAAACCGACGGCGCTCCCGCTGATCAGCGGCTTCCCTGCGTTAAAGCAGGCGGCGTTAACCGCATGACGAGTGGTCATGTTATCGCTGCAATCCAGCACCAGATCGGCGCGGCTGACGGCATTATCTAATGTCTCACCACTAAGCCTTTCGGTGAGGGCAATGGCTTCCGAGTACGGGTTTAACGCCTGTAGCTGACGTTGTGCTAACACGGCTTTGGGCTTGTCGGTATCGCTGGTGCGATACAGAATCTGGCGTTGCAGGTTGCTGATGTGCAGCGCGTCATCGTCGGCAAGCAGTAGCGTGCCAATTCCTGCGGCAGCCAGATAGAGCGAAGCGGGCGCGCCCAGTCCGCCCAGGCCAACCAGCAGAACGCAGGCAGCTTTGAGCTTCTCCTGACCTTCCGGGGCAATGTCTTCCAGCATCAGTTGGCGGCTGTAGCGCATAAATTCGCTATCGCTCAGTCCGGCAGGTGTTGGATGAGAAGGCGTTACCATGTCATGCCCCCCGCTCTTCAATCATTTTGAGCAACGTTGCCGTTGCTTGCCGCCAGTCTGGTGCCTGCGTAATGGCGCTGACGACGGCAATACTGCCGACGCCCGTTTCCAGCACCGCAGGGACGCGATCGATGCTGATACCGCCAATCGCCACGGTGGGAAAACGGCCTTGCAGATCGGTTATGTGTCGCGTCAGTTCGGCCAGCCCCTGCGGCGTTGATGGCATGTCTTTGGTTTGCGTAGGGAAAATATGCCCCAGCGCGATGTAGGACGGGTTTATCGCCACTGCGCGTGCCAGCTCACGATCGTCATGTGTGGAAACGCCTAGACGCAGGCCAGCTTGTTTAATCGCGGCCAGATCGGCGGTGTCCAGATCTTCCTGACCCAGATGTACGCCGTACGCCTGATGTTTTACGGCTAATTTCCAATAGTCATTGATGAAAAGCTGTGCCTGATAGTGACGACCCAAGGCGATCGCCTGGATCACTTCGGCTTCGGCTTGTTCATCTGACCGATCTTTGATCCTCAATTGGATCGTTTTCACCCCGACGCCGAGTAGTCGCGCGATCCACTCCACGCTATCGACGACGGGATACAGCCCCAGCCGCTGCGCCGTTGGGGCAAAGGGCGTCGAGTCCGTCATTGGCTTTCCTCGGTTTGCAGGCTGGTGGCGCTGTGGTAAAGCTCGCTGCCGCGCGAGCGGAATTCTTGCGACATCTGCGCCATCCCTATTTCAATCGGTTTGGCTTCCGCTTCCTGTTTCGCGGCGTAGTCGCGTACTTCCTGTGAGATTTTCATCGAGCAGAATTTGGGGCCGCACATGGAACAGAAGTGAGCGACTTTACCGGATTCCTGTGGCAGCGTTTCATCGTGGTAGGCGCGTGCCGTTTGGGGATCGAGCGCCAGATTAAATTGGTCTTCCCAGCGGAATTCGAAGCGCGCTTTTGACATGGCGTTATCACGGATCTGTGCGCCGGGGTGACCTTTTGCCAAGTCGGCAGCGTGGGCGGCGATCTTGTAGGTAATCAACCCTTGTTTAACGTCGTCTTTGTTTGGCAGGCCGAGATGTTCCTTCGGCGTGACGTAACAGAGCATCGCGCAGCCGAACCAGCCGATCATGGCGGCGCCGATGCCGGAGGTGAAGTGATCGTAACCCGGTGCGATATCGGTGGTTAACGGGCCGAGCGTATAGAATGGCGCTTCGTGGCAGTGCTCCAGCTCTTCGGTCATGTTGCGGCGGATCATCTGCATCGGAACGTGGCCGGGGCCTTCGATCATCACCTGTACGTCGTATTCCCAGGCGATTTTGGTCAACTCGCCCAGCGTATGCAGCTCGGCAAACTGGGCGTCGTCGTTGGCGTCCTGAATGGAGCCAGGGCGTAAGCCGTCACCCAGCGACAGCGCGACATCGTAAGCGGCACAGATTTCACAGATTTCACGGAAGTGCTCGTACAGGAAGCTCTCTTTGTGATGCGACAGGCACCATTTCGCCATGATGGAACCCCCGCGCGAAACGATGCCGGTCAGGCGTTTAGCGGTCATTGGCACGTAGCGCAGCAGCACGCCGGCGTGGATAGTGAAATAGTCCACGCCCTGTTCCGCCTGCTCCAGCAGCGTATCGCGGAACATTTCCCAGTTCAGGTTTTCCGCCACGCCGTTCACTTTTTCCAGCGCCTGATAGATGGGCACGGTACCGATGGGGACGGGGCTGTTACGCAGAATCCACTCGCGGGTTTCATGAATATAACGGCCGGTTGAGAGATCCATCACCGTATCTGCGCCCCAGCGGGTAGACCAGACCAGCTTTTCCACCTCTTCTTCGATGGAGGAGGTCACGGCGGAATTACCGATATTGGCGTTAACCTTCACCAGAAAATTGCGGCCGATGATCATCGGTTCTGATTCGGGATGGTTGATGTTGGAAGGAATAATGGCGCGGCCGGCGGCGACTTCCTGACGAACGAATTCCGGCGTGATGTTTTCCGGCAGAAGTGCACCGAAACTTTGCCCCGGATGCTGCTGGCGCAGCACGTCAGCGCGAATACGCTCGCGGCCCATATTTTCACGAATGGCGATAAATTCCATTTCGGGCGTAATCATGCCCTGTCGCGCATAGTGGAGTTGGGTGACGCGTTTTCCTGCTTTGGCACGCAGCGGACGTGGCAAGTGTTCGAAGCGCAGATGATCCAGTCCTGCATCCGCCAGACGCTGCTGAGTGAAATCAGAACTGACGCCGGATAGCGCCTCGGTGTCGTGACGTTCTGCAATCCAACTGGCGCGCAGCTTCGCTAAGCCAACGCGGACATCGGGTTGCGCGGCGGGATCGCCATAAGGCCCTGACGTATCATAAACTGGGATCGGTTCATTGGGTTCGTATTGAGGATTGTCTTTGCCGCCGCCGAGTAGCGTCGGGCTGAGCTGAATTTCTCGCATTGGCACGCGAATATCGTCGCGTGAACCTGCAAGGTAGATACGGCTGGAATTAGGGAAAGCCGTTCCCTGCAAGGTATCGATAAATTGCTGGGCAGCGGCACGCTGCTCGCGGCGACCTGATTTGGATGCTGTAGATAGCTGCGGTTTTGTAGACAATGGTTCTGTAGACATAGCAAGTTCCTGTAAGACGTAAAGGGAAGATTGCTTGTCTGGAGCCGGAGGGAGTAATAATGATATTGGGCATCAGAGCAGGTATGCAGGGATACGCAGCCTTGGGCTCAATCTCAATGAGGTGCATTACTCTTGTTCCCTTCGCAGGTATTAACCCGATCAGGTTCCGCGGATCCCGAATTAACGGTCTCAGCCTGTGCGCTCATAGATTTCGTAAAACGATTGCTTTCGTAAAACGATTGCTTTCGTAAAACAAAACATGAGCACGCTAGGCACTCCGACAAGATTTGCCCGTTTCTTAAACGGGCCAATAAAACCCCTACACTGTATGACGGCAAAACGCGGATGTCAAAGCGTGACGGTTTTGCCTGTACAGCGTGTGGCGATGTTCTTAAATAACGTCAAATGACGGCTAGTTGTCGTAAACCAGACGGATCATGTTGTCTTCTAACGTAAAACGCTCCTCCAGAGCTTCACCGACGCTGGAGAGTGCCTGCTGAAATTCGAGGCAGTTATCATGGTCGATAGCCGTCGCCAGATGGTTATCGTAAAACGTCATGATGTGCTGCGTGTTGTTTTGCAGGGCGAGGTCGAGCTGGGTAGAAAGTGCTAGTAGTTGTTCGCTGTGGGTCGCGGCTTCATGCAGCATTTTTTCGTATAAGTGAAAGTGGCCAGTAGAAAGATAGTCCACCAAACTCTGGCAAAAATTATCCAATGCCTCTTCATCCAGAAGAGAAAGCGCTTCCTTGTTCGGCTTGATGCCAACCAGATGATAGTAAGCCACCAGAAGCTGCTTACGCGCTTGTAGCCATTGGTCGATTAACGCATTATTGCCACCAACGTATTCAGTCAGACTTTGTAGCTGGTTTAGCATTGTTGACTCCGTGAACGGTAAGAAATAACTGAAATCCCAGTTATAAAACTTATGTAATCACTCTGAATGTAAAATGCCAGTGAAGTGGCAGTGGAGCAATAAAAAGATATGGAACAGACGCTAAAAGGTGATGAGACCGGCTGGTGGGTGGTTAGCGATGCGGTACACATTTGGCTGCCTCAGGGAGAATTACCGTGTGGAACGGCGACGAAGTGGTCTCTGCAGGGGAAAACGGCTCGCCAAATCGGCGAATGGCAAGAACAGCCTGTCTGGCTGGTGTGTCAGGGCCGTGATTCCGATATGGCCTCGGTTCGCCAACTGCTTGATCAGGACGTGGGCTTATTCCAACTGGCGGGGCGAGGTGTACAACTGGCTGAGTTCTATCGTTCTCATCGTTTTTGCGGTTACTGCGGCCATGAAATGGTGCGGAGTAAAACAGAGCTGGCGTGCTTATGTCACCATTGCAAAGAGCGTTATTATCCGCAGATTGCGCCCTGCATCATCGTCGCGATCCGTCGCGGCGAGGAAATCTTACTGGCGCAGCACAACCGGCATCGCGGAAACATGTACACCGTGCTGGCTGGGTTTGTGGAAGTGGGCGAAACGCTGGAACAGACGGTTGTGCGCGAGGTGATGGAAGAGAGCCAAATCCAGATAAAGAACCTGCGCTATGTGAGTTCGCAGCCTTGGCCATTCCCGCATTCGCTGATGATGGCGTTTATGGCTGACTATGCGGGTGGAGAAATCAAGCACGACCCGAAAGAGCTGCGTGACGCGGGCTGGTTCCGCTTTGACCAACTCCCGCAACTGCCCCCGCCGGGCACCGTAGCGCGTCGACTTATCGAGGATACGGTGGTGTTGTGTCGCGCTTATCACGAGAACGAAGGCTGACGTGGTACTATTTGCGCCATGAATGACTCATGTACACAACGTACTCGCGTCATAGCGTATTCGTTTTATAAAGCGTTCGTTTTATAACGCATCCGTTTCATCACATCTATCCGGTGTCGAACCGCCGTGAGGTTGAAAGGAAAAGAACATGACTGATCTGAAAAACGATCGCTACTTGCGGGCGTTATTGCGCCAACCCGTTGATGTCACCCCGGTGTGGATGATGCGTCAGGCGGGGCGTTATTTGCCAGAATATAAGGCAACGCGCGCGCAAGCGGGGGATTTTATGTCGCTGTGTAAAAACGCAGAGCTGGCTTGCGAAGTCACGTTACAACCTTTACGGCGCTACGCGCTGGATGCGGCAATCCTGTTCTCCGATATCCTGACTATCCCTGATGCCATGGGGTTAGGGCTCTATTTTGAAGCGGGGGAAGGTCCACGCTTTCACTCTCCCATCACGTCTCATGCCGATGTGGTTAACCTGCCTATTCCCGATCCTGAGCAGGAGCTCGGTTATGTGATGAACGCGGTGCGGACGATTCGTAAAAACCTCGCCGGTGAAGTGCCGTTGATCGGTTTCTCGGGCAGCCCGTGGACGCTGGCGACCTACATGGTTGAAGGGGGGAGCAGCAAAGCGTTTACCGTCATCAAGAAAATGATGTTTGCTGAGCCGAAAACGCTACACCTGTTGCTGGATAAGCTGGCGGATAGCGTCATTCTCTATCTCAATGCGCAAATTCGTGCTGGTGCGCAGGCAGTAATGGTATTTGATACCTGGGGCGGCGCGCTGAGCGGACGTGACTACAAAGAATTCTCCCTGCGGTACATGCATAAGATTGTTGATGGTTTACTGCGTGAGAACGACGGTCGCCGTGTGCCAGTGACGCTCTTCACCAAAGGTGGAGGCCAGTGGCTGGAAGCGATGGCGGAAACAGGCTGCGACGCGCTGGGGCTAGACTGGACAAGTGATATTGCTGATGCACGCCGCCGTGTAGGCGATAAAGTGGCGTTACAAGGAAATATGGATCCGTCGATGTTGTATGCCGAATCTGCACGGATCGAGCAGGAAGTGGCGTCGATCCTTGCTGAATTCGGGCAAGGCAACGGGCATGTTTTCAATCTGGGTCACGGCATTCATCAAGATGTGCCACCGGAGCATGCGGGCGTGTTTGTTGAGGCCGTCCATCGGTTGTCTCGCCCTTATCACGTATGATTCACAGGAGGTGATGTGATTGATACACAACAGCTGCGGGCTGAGCAACTGCCCCGCGCTTCTGATGTGATTCGGCACGACGATTTACCTTTTGAGCAGTCCACGTTTATCGCGGGTGCGGGCGTGAATTCTGAGCAAGAAGGCTTAGTCACGTATTGTCGTAAAACTTTAGGAATTCAGGCATAGGGCGTCACTGTGATTTCAGGTACACTGCCGTCCGTCGCTGTTAATGAGCATAAAAATGTTACGTAACCCCATTCATTTACGTCTGGAAAAATTGGCAAGCTGGCAACATGTCACTTTCATGGCATGTCTTTGTGAACGTATGTATCCCAACTACCACGAGTTCTGTCGTCAAACAGAGTTCGGCGATGCGATGGTTTACCGCCGCATTCTCGATCTGGTATGGGAAACATTGGTTGTTAAAGATGCGAAGGTTAATTTCGATAACCAGTTGGAAAAGCTGGAAGAAGCGATTCCCGCTGCGGAGGATTACGATCTTTACGGCGTCTACCCGGCTATCGATGCCTGTATCGCGTTGGGCGAGCTGATTCATTCGCGTTTAAGCGGTGCAACGCTCGAACATGCGATAGCGATTAGCGAAACGTCCATCCGCACCGTTGCTATGTTGGAAATGACGCAGGCAGGCAAAGAAATGACTGACGATGAGCTAAAGGTTTTGCCTGCAATTGAAGAAGAATGGGACATCCAATGGGAGATTTTTCGCCTGTTGGCGGCCTGTGAAGAACGCGACATTGAGCTGATAAAAGGACTCCGTTCCGATCTGCGCGAAGCCGGAAGTAGTAACATCGGGATAAATTTGCATCAATAACGCGATAAAACGTGATTTAAGGCCTGAATTGGCCTGTCTTTAGGCTTCACATTCGCACCCTGTCTGGTCTACATTTGGGGGGCGTAAAAAAAGTGGCTGTCGGTGCGTGTATGCAGGAGAGTGCTACCACACCCTGAAAAGGGAGATGGCATATCCGTCGCACTCGATGCTTAGCAAGCGATAAACACACTGTAAGGATAACTTATGAATAAGACTCAACTGATTGATGTAATTGCGGACAAAGCTGATCTGTCAAAAGCACAGGCTAAAGCAGCTCTGGAATCAACTCTGGCGGCAATTACCGAGTCTCTGAAAGAAGGTGATGCAGTACAATTAGTTGGTTTTGGTACATTTAAAGTGAACCATCGTAATGAGCGCACTGGCCGCAACCCACAAACCGGTAAAGAAATCAAAATTGCTGCTGCCAACGTGCCAGCGTTTGTTTCTGGCAAGGCTCTGAAAGACGCTGTTAAATAAGCCCATGCCGGTTAAAAGTTTAAGCAGAGGGGCGTTTTCGCCCCTTTTGCTTTTACGACGTTTGTGTGGCGCAGGCCTCGTGTTGACTGCCGTGGTGGCCTGTAGTAGCCGCACCGCACCGCCGGAATTTTTCGCCAGTGGTTACGTTGCCGATCGCGGTATCGTGCGTTTGTGGCGTAAAGACGATGCGCAGAATACGACGGCGCTGACTACCGTGTTCAACCCGCTTCAGGGCAACGGCCTGGTGGTGACGCGCTATACATTCCAGCAGGATAAGCTGCGAGAGATACAGCGTAATCAGCTCGGCGCGCAAAAAGAAGATATGCGTTTGCGTTTTGCAGAAGATGGAACCGTCAGCTTTATGCAGCGGCAACTTGCCGAAAGACGTGAATCAGTTTCTGATGATGATATCGCGCTCTACCAGTTTGATGCTAAGCGCATGCTGGAGTTGAGCGATGTACTGCGTGCAGGCAAGGTGACGCTAAAGCAAGGGAAATGGCTGGAAGGGCAGGTTCAGTCTTGTGACGGTACGGTAGTTCGCCCTGATTTTGACAATGATTCGCGTGAATGGATCGCGGAGCAAAAAATGCATGCCACGCGTCCGCTAAATGTCGCATGGTTGGAAGCGCCGGAAGGGACGCAGCTATTGCTGGTGGTGGAAGATGATGTTTGCCAGTGGCAGCCTAAATAGCTATACCCGTCATACTTCAAGTTGCATGAGCGTTGGCTGCGTTCAAATACTCGGCCCGTCGTGGGCCTCGCCCTGAAGGGCCGCTGCAAGCAGCGTTCAAATCTGCTCCCGGCAGATTTGTCACCCGAATCACTTACTTGAGTAAGCTCATCGGGATGAAATGAGAGACATCCTGTCTCTCACCGAAGGCCAGCCGATGGCTGGTCAAATTTGTTCCCGACGAATTTGTCCTTCTCTTGCCGCGTTACGATGCTCACAAAAGAGCATCGCCCTAAAGGGCTAACGCTTCGCGTTATTCAAAACGAACTCGTTTTGTCCTGAAACTCGAATTATTTAGGGTATATAAAACTGACTATAAAAAAACCCGGATTTCTCCGGGCTTCAGTATTGATCAGACAATCGTTATCAGATCGCCTATCAGGCTTGCTCGCGCTCAATGGCGCGGTAGCCGATGTCTTTTCGACAAAATACACCCTGCCATTGAATACCTGCTGCGATTTCGTAAGCGCGCTGCTGCGCTTCAGCGACGGTATTGCCCAGTGCGGTGACGCACAGTACGCGGCCGCCGTTGGTGACGACATCATTACCGTTCAGCTTGGTACCAGCATGGAAAACCTTGCCATCTTCGGCATCTTGCTGCGGTAAACCGGAAATCACATCGCCCGTGTTGTAGTCAGCTGGGTAGCCACCTGCGGCCAATACCACACCCAGAGACGGACGTTCATCCCAGACTGAATCTTTCTGATCCAGTGTGCCGTCACAGGCTGCCAGACACAGTTCCACCAGATCGGAACGCAGACGCAACATAATTGGCTGTGTTTCTGGATCGCCAAAGCGGCAGTTGAATTCGATAACTTTTGGCTGACCATCGGCAGAAATCATCAGACCCGCATACAGGAAACCGACGTAGGTATTTCCCTCTGCGGCCATGCCGTTGACGGTTGGCCAAATGACCTGGTCCATCACGCGCTGGTGGATTTCATCAGTCACTACCGGGGCTGGAGAATAAGCACCCATACCGCCAGTATTCGGGCCTGTATCTTTATCCCCAACACGTTTATGGTCCTGACTGGTTGCCATTGGCAGCACATTCTTGCCATCCACCATCACGATGAAACTGGCTTCTTCGCCATCAAGGAATTCTTCCACCACGATACGGTGCCCAGCATCGCCGAAGGCATTGCCCGCCAGCATATCCTGAATGGCGTTTTCTGCTTCCTGCAACGTCATGGCGACAATGACACCTTTACCGGCGGCTAGTCCGTCGGCCTTGATGACGATCGGTGCGCCTTTGCTGCGTACATAGGCCAGCGCGGGTTCAACTTCAGTGAAGTTCTGGTATTCCGCTGTCGGGATGCTATGGCGTGCCAGAAAATCTTTAGTGAAGGCTTTAGAACCTTCCAGCTGTGCTGCGCCCTGTGTTGGGCCAAATATTTTTAGGCCTGCACTCTGAAATGCATCGACAACACCGAGAACTAACGGCGTTTCTGGGCCAACGATGGTTAAATCGATGTGGTTTTCCTGCGCAAAAGTGACTAACGCTGGAATATCGGTTGCGGCGATATCGACGTTGGTCAGCGCTGGATCAAGCGCCGTGCCCGCATTTCCCGGAGCGACATAAACGTATTTTGCCAGAGGGGACTGTGCGGCTTTCCAGGCCAGCGCGTGCTCGCGTCCGCCATTACCAATTACTAAAATGTTCATTTCGGTCAGCTCCAGAATTAATGGCGGAAGTGGCGCATGTCGGTAAAGATCATCGCAATGCCGTGTTCGTTGGCGGCGGCAATGACTTCATCATCGCGAATGGACCCGCCCGGTTGGATCACGCAGGTAATGCCAACGGCCGCAGCGGCATCAATGCCATCACGGAATGGGAAGAACGCATCAGATGCCATAGCGGAACCTTTTACCTCCAACCCTTCATCACCCGCTTTGATTCCGGCGATTTTTGCTGAATAAACGCGGCTCATCTGACCGGCACCTATTCCGATGGTCATATTGTCGCATGCATACACAATCGCATTGGATTTAACGAATTTAGCCACTTTCCAGCAGAAGAGGGCATCGCGCAATTCCTGCTCGCTCGGCTGGCGTTCAGTCACGACACGCAGTTGAGAGGCATCGACCATGCCCAGATCGCGATCCTGTACCAGCAAACCGCCGTTGACGCGTTTGAAATCTAGGCCAGCAACGCGTTGCTGCCAATTGCCACAGGTCAGGACGCGTACGTTTTGTTTGGCAGCGGTCACCTTCAATGCGGCCTCGCTGGCAGATGGCGCAATAATGACTTCGACAAACTGACGGCTGATAATAGCCTGCGCCGTTTCTTCATCTAGCTCACGGTTGAAAGCGATTATGCCGCCGAATGCCGATGTTGGGTCGGTTTTATAGGCGCGTTCGTAGGCATCAAGAATTGAGCCGCCAATTGCTACACCACATGGGTTTGCATGTTTAACGATAACGCAGGCCGGTTCGGAAAATTCTTTCACACATTCCAGCGCCGCATCGGTATCGGCGATGTTGTTATAAGACAGAGCCTTTCCTTGTAACTGTGTAGCCGTCGCGACAGAAGCCTCGCTAATATTCTCTTCTATATAGAAGGCAGCTTGCTGATGGCTGTTCTCGCCGTAGCGCATGTCCTGCTTTTTGATGTAGTTCAGGTTCAACGTGCGTGGGAAGTTACCTGATGGTTTATCGGTTTCACCGTGGTAAGGCGGAACCAGTGCGCCAAAGTAGTTGGCAATCATGCTGTCGTACGCGGCAGTGTGTTCGAAGGCTTTGATCGCTAAATCGAAACGGGTTTCGTAGGTCAGTGAACCTTCGTTGGCGTCGATTTCATTAATAATGGCGCTGTAGTCGCTGCTCTTGACCACGATAGCCACATCTTTATGGTTCTTGGCGGCGGAGCGAACCATCGTCGGGCCGCCGATATCGATATTCTCGACAGCGTCTTCTAATGTGCAGTTCTCACGCGCCACGGTCTGGGCAAACGGATACAAATTCACAACCACGATATCGATCGGCTTAATGTCATGTTGCGTCATGATCGCATCATCTTGATCGCGACGTCCCAAAATACCGCCGTGTACTTTCGGGTGCAAAGTCTTGACACGCCCATCCATCATTTCCGGGAAGCCGGTGTAGTCAGAGACTTCAGTCACCGGCAAGCCAGCATCAGCCAGCAAACGTGCGGTTCCTCCGGTTGAAAGGAGCTCGACACCACGGTGGGACAGAGCTTGAGCAAATTCGACAATACCTGCTTTGTCAGAAACGCTGAGCAGAGCGCGGCGAATTGGACGGCGTTGTTGCATGATGATGTTATCCCCTGGATTTGGGTAGTCAGTAAAGAACGGTATGTGAATATCGTCTTTGTCAGAGCAATAATTGCGGAATAAAGAGAAATATTCAGTTAGCGTTCGCAAAAATACGACGATTTTGAACGAGGTGAATTGTAGCGAAAACGTTTGCGTGATGCTCGTCAATTTTTGAATAGAATGCTTTCTGTGGATAAGTTTGTGCAAAAAAAGGTATAAGGCGGGTTTTTGCTGTGGAATGCAGCAAACAGTCATTTTTCTTTAAAATACCTATTGCGACAGGTCGAGAAGTCCCTATAATGCGCCTCCA
>NZ_JACDRR010000014.1 GCF_013449375.1 Pectobacterium sp. CFBP8739
GCGCATTAAACCGTATTGGCCGCGTGGCGTCAACGGGTTTATCAATGAAAGCATGGAAAACCCTACTGACTGCCGACTTTTCAGCCAAAATGCGGACTTTACCGCATTTTGTGCCTGAAATCAGGTGAGTGCGCCGTTTTTGCGGCACAGCGCAAAGCGTAAGACATCCTCTGCCAGCCGCTGGGCGGTGGCGATGCTGGCGGCCTGATGCTTGACCAGCAGGTTGCTCAGGCAGCCTTCCAGAATCAATTCCATCTGCTGTGCCACCATTTCAGGATCGTCGGTTTCCAGTTCTTCCAGCAAATCGCGGGTGTAGCGGTAAGAGGCTAGCTTCTGTTGTTCCGCAATTTGGTGGATGGGGTGGTTGATATCAGGGAAAAAGCTGCACGCCGCAATAAACAAGCAGCCAGGATAGCGCTGTTTATTCACCGACTCGTGCAGCACCTGATAGCGTGCTAGTAGCTTTTGCTCGATACTTTTTTCATCGTCTAAGAGAAGTTGACGCCGCCAGGTATCAACCTGCTGGCTATGGTGACGTAGACCGTCGTACAGCAGCGCCTCCCGATCCGGCCAGAAGGGCGTCAGTTCCTCTACCGGAACTCCCAGCCTCTCCGCCAGCATATCCAGTGTCGTCATGGCAAAACCATACTGCTCCAGTAGCGTAAGCGCGTGTTCAAGTACGTCTTCCCGTTGCATGAGGTCTCCTCCAGAAGCACAACAAGCGAATTGAAAGTGTCGTTTATGGGCTGAATTTCTGCAAATGTGCCTGAAATTGTTCAGCATTCATAAAACCGGTGACGCGCGAACCGGGGATTTCTTTCCCCTGAGCGTCAAAAAATACGATGGTCGGTAGCCCTAAAACCTGTAGCTTTTTCAGCAGCGCATTTTGTTCTGCGCGGTTAACGGTGACGTCCGCCTGTAGCAGCGTGATACGCGACAGATGGTTTTGCACTGTCGGGTCGCTGAACGTGTATTTCTCGAACTCTTTGCAGGCTACGCACCAGTCCGCGTAAAGATCGAGCATAACAGGCTGAGCGCTCTTTGCCAGCGCACTGTTGAGATCGGCGATATTGGCTACAGGGGCGAAGTTCAGTGTGGAGGTATGCGCTTGCGCCACGCCCGTAGGAGGGAATACCCAGTCTTGCAGCGGTTTGGCGCTGATCACCAGGCCTGCAAGCAGCAGTAACTGCACGCCGCGCATCCAGCCTTTGTTGCTGCGTAGCGTCAGCATAAGTGCCCAGCCGAAGAAGGCGATGCCGAGCGCGCTCCACAGGCGGGTTCCCCAAACTTCGCCGAGGATGCGTTCTAGCAGGAAGACGGGCAGCGCCAGAATGATGAAACCAAATGCTTCCTTAACGTACTGCATCCACGGGCCGCTACGTGGCAGCAGTTTGTTGCCAAACAACGTGACCAGAATGAGCGGTAAGCCCATGCCCAGCGCGTAGAGATAAAGCGTGCCGCCGCCTGCCAGCATGTTGCCGCTCTGGGCGATGTAAAGCAGGATAGCGCTGAGCGGGGCGGTGGTACAGGGGGAACAAATCAGTCCTGCCAGTGCGCCCATGAAGAATACGCCCGTGACGGAGCCGCTTTGTTGACGGTTGCTCCACTCTGTCAGCCGAGTTTGTACCGAGGACGGGAGTTGGAGCGTATACAGGCCAAACATGGACAGCGCCAGTACGGCAAACATCACCGACAGACCAATCAGAATATAAGGATGCTGGAGCGCAGCCTGAAAGCGTAATCCGGCGGCGGCGACAACCAGCCCGAGCAGCGTGTAGGTCAGCGCCATGCCCTGAACATAGGTCATCGACAGCAGCAGCGTGCGGCGCGGCGTCAGTTGTTCTTTTCTACCCAGCACCAGGCTGGCAATCAGCGGGTACATCGGCAGGACGCAAGGAGTAAAGGCGACGCCGATACCAATCAGCAGCGCCCACCACGGTGAGAATGGCATGGGCGTGGTCTGTGGCGTTTGGGCTGATGTGGTATTCGAGGTATCTGTGCTTGTGTTAGCCAACACCTGACTAAGAGGAACGACGCGCGTTTCCGGCGGATAGCAGAAACCCGCATCGGCGCAGCCTTGGTAGGTGACTTTAACCGTCGCGCCGCTCTCGGCCTGTTGAATGGGAACCGCTAATGCCAGCCGATCCCGCAGAATAAAGACCTGGCCGAAGAACTCGTCGTTATGGCTTTCGCCCTGCGGCAGTTCCACCTTGCCAAGCGTGGCACCGTTCCCTTCGATCTTGATTTGTGCGCGATACAGATAGTAATCGGGATGGATATCCCAGCGCAGGTTGAGCTGGTTGTCCTGCTGCTGAAACTCAAAGGCGAAAGCGCCATCGACCGGCAGAAAGCGTGATGTCGTGCTATTGCCAAACAGTTTCTGGCCGAAGGAAGAGGCGGCCACACTGGGGGAGCCGAAAGCCGTCCATAACAGGAAAATCAGCGTAAAGATGCGTTGAGCCATGTCAGATAATCGCTATCGCCCTCGGATACCGGCAGAACTAATTGCTCCGGCGTATCGTAAGGGTGTTGTTGTTTCAGGTGAGTCAGCAGGGCTTGCTGATGTGAGGTATCGCTTTTTATCAGCATTTGTACTTCTGATTGCTGTTCGAGCTTGCCTTCCCAGTAGTAGAGCGAACGTGCGCCGGGTAGCAGGGTGACGCAGGCAGCAAGCCGCGTTTCCAGCAGCGAATGGGCAAGCCGTTGCGCACAGGCGTCGTCAGGTGCGGTACATAATATGACGACGGCAGCGCAAAGCGGGCGGTCAGACATCACATCCTCCGTGTCAGATGAACAAATTCCAGACAACCAGAGCCACACTATACCTTGCTTTATTGTTTGAAGGGAATGAAGCGGATCGATGAGTTAAGCCGATCCGCAGGGTCTGTCTGAAAGGCGATTTTTAGATCAGGATGCTGCCGAGGATAAAGCCAAATATCACCGACAACGTAATCGCCATCACGCCGGGAATCAGGAAGGAGTGGTTAAACACAAATTTGCCGATGCGCGTTGAGCCGGTGTCGTCCATCTCCACGGCGGCCAACAGAGTCGGGTAGGTCGGCAGAACGAACAGGGCGGAAACGGCAGCGAAGGACGCTACGGCCGTGACTGGAGACACGCCCAACAGCAGTGCAGCAGGCATCAGCGCTTTTGCCGTTGCTGCCTGTGAGTAAAGCAGGGTAGCGGCGAAGAACAGCACAACGGCTAGCATCCACGGATAGCTTTGCAGCAGCGCACCAGCGGTATCCTGAATATCGGAAATGTGCGCTTTAACAAAGGTATCGCCCAGCCAGGCCACGCCCATCACGCAGATACAGGCGCTCATGCCGGACTTAAACGTGCTGGCGGAGAGGATGCGCGCGGTGTCGATTTTGCAGGTGATGCAAATCAGCGTGGCGATGGTCAGCATAAAGACCACAATCGCTTCGTTGCGTGGCAGAACCGGATTCTGAATCAGCCCAACCGTGCCGCTAATCGCCGTGGCATACAGCACGACAGCGATGATGCCGATCAGAAACAGCGTCACGGAAAGTTTGGCGCCCGGTTTGATCTCATGCTGGTTATTGCCGCGCAGCGTGGTTTCACCTTTTTTCAGACGTTCCTGATAAATTGGGTCGTCTTTCAGCTCTTTGCCCAGAAAGTTGGTCACAATTGCCGTCAGCAGGATCGCGGCGAGCGTGGTTGGAATACAGATGCCTAACAGCAGCAGATAGCTAACCCCGTGTGGCTCAAGAATACCGGCGACAAACACCACCGCCGCCGAAATTGGCGACGCGGTAATGGCGATTTGTGAGGCAACGACGGCAATCGAAAGCGGACGAGAAGGACGAATCCCCTGCTCTTTGGCGACTTCGGCGATAACCGGCAGAGTGGAAAACGCGGTGTGCCCAGTTCCAGCCAGAATCGTCATGAAGTAGGTGACCAGCGGCGCGAGAAAGGTGACGTATTTCGGGTGTTTACGCAGCAGTTTCTCCGCCAGACTGACCAGATAATCCATTCCACCCGCCACCTGCATAGCGGCAATGGCGGCGATAACGGCCATGATAATTTCAATGACATCAAAAGGGATGACGCCGGGCTTTATCTGGAACCCTAACGTCAGTACAAGCACTCCCAGGCCACCGGCGAAACCAATGCCGATGCCTCCCAGTCGAGCCCCCAAATAGATGGCGAGCAGAACGATCAGTAACTCAAGACCAAGCATGACTATGCTCCTTAATTAATAATAAAAATTACATAACTTATTCTTATGGCTGTATGCAGCAAAAAATAAAGGCACGGCGTTCTTCGTGAACGGACGTGCCTGTGGGGATTAGGTGTTGGTGTTAGGGAAGCTCGTTTTCATCGGTGTAGCGTTTGGCTTTGTACGCCGGATGCATCAGGTTCTGGATGGAGAAAATGTCATCCAGCTCGGCTTCTGTCAGTAGGCCGCGTTCCAGTACGACTTCGCGCACGCTTTTCCCCGTTTCCGCGCAGATTCTGCCGACGATATCGCCGTTATGGTGGCCGATGAACGGGTTCAGGTACGTCACAATGCCAATGGAATTGAAGACATAGGCTTCGCACACGCTCTTATTGGCGGTGATGCCGTTGACGCATTTCTCCAGCAGGTTGTAGCAGGCGTTGGTCAGAATGTGGGTCGATTCAAACATCGCCTGACCGATGACCGGCTCCATCACGTTTAACTGTAATTGCCCTGCTTCTGACGCCATCGTGACGCAGGTGTCGTTACCGATGACCTTGAAGCACACCTGATTGACGACTTCCGGCACGACCGGATTCACTTTGGCAGGCATGATTGAGGAACCCGCCTGCAACTCCGGCAGGTTGATTTCATTCAGGCCAGCGCGGGGGCCGGAAGAGAGCAGACGCAGGTCATTACAGATCTTCGACAGCTTTACGGCCAGACGTTTCAGCGAACTGTGCACCATGACATACGCACCACAGTCTGACGTGGCTTCGATCAAATCTTCTGCTGGCACGCATGGCAGGCCGCTGACTTCCGCCAGCCGCTGCACCGCCAGTTGCTGGTAGCCGTCTGGCGTATTCAGACGTGTACCGATGGCGGTAGCCCCCAGATTGACTTCAAGCAGCAGTTCCGCCGTGCGCAGCAGGTTTTTGATTTCTTCCTGCAACAGCACGTTAAAGGCATGAAATTCCTGACCGAGCGTCATCGGTACTGCGTCCTGCAACTGGGTCCGTCCCATCTTTAGCACGTCTTCAAATTCTTTGGCTTTGCGCTCGAAGCCATCGCTCAACTTCGCTATCGCCTCGGTCAGCTTTAAGACAGAGGCATAGACCGCGATACGAAATCCGGTGGGGTAAGCATCATTCGTGGACTGACATTTATTTAGATGATCGTTGGGGTTCAGGTACTGGTATTCGCCTTTTTGGTGGCCCATCAATTCCAGACCAATATTGGCTAATACTTCGTTGGTATTCATATTGACCGACGTACCAGCGCCCCCCTGATAGACATCGACCGGAAACTGATCCATGCATTTTCCGTTATCCAGCACTTCATCGCAGGCACGGATGATGACGTCGGCGATTTTTTTCGGGATAGTTTGCAGCTCTCTGTTCGCCAACGCCGCAGCTTTCTTCACCATGACCATGCCGCGTACGAACTCGGGAATGTCGCTGATTTTATTGTTGCTGATATAGAAATTTTCGACGGCGCGTAGCGTATGCACGCCATAATACGCGTCTGCGGGAACTTCTCGGGTGCCTAACAGGTCTTCTTCAATACGGATGTTTTCTGACATGAGAGTGCCTATCCTGTTGTGCGACTAGTAATGCAACTAGACGTTGTGGGCTGGTGTCTCGGGCGGCGTTATCTTGGGAAACTGTTATGTCAAAAGAACAGCCATTTCAGAAAAACAGCTATTTTCAGAAAAACAGAGCAGCCTCGGATAAACCGTCTTATCGCGGCAATAGTCTCGGGATGTTTGACCAACCAAGTATCCATGGCCGTGAGGATATGTGGTTATGAAAGCGAAAAACAGGTGTTTAGATCACTATACTGGCGTTCTCTACCACTACGGTAAATGAACTGTGACTGTAGTCACGCGTCACTACTTTAGAACACTCTTCGTGAGACGGCGGCTTGAAAATGCGCAAAGCCGTCCCCATTTAAGTTAATCACGATGCGTCGGATCGCGGAGCAGAGCGCGCATTTTACCTAATCCATTGGTAGTAAAAGTCGATGGGCAGTAACGCGTGCTGGGTTTTCAATCGCGATGGGCTTAACACGTTCTTATTCACACACGTTTTTATTAAAACAGTACGCGTAAAACATACAGGAGAACCGGGTGCGCTGGTTACCGTTATTACTTATTTTTCTTTTGGCTTACATCGAGATATCGCTGTTTATTCAGGTGGCGGAAGTGCTGGGCGTCGCTATGACCCTGCTGCTGGTGGTCTTCACGTCTTGTTTGGGCGTCTCGCTGGTGCGCAATCAGGGGATGAAAACACTGGTGCAGATGCAGCAGAAAATGGCAGCCGGTGAAAGCCCGGCGGCTGAAATGGTAAAAAGCGTGTCACTGGTTCTGGCAGGCTTCTTGCTCCTGATTCCGGGTTTTCTGACTGACTTTCTGGGGCTGTTGCTTCTACTGCCACCCGTGCAAAAAAGCCTGACGCTCAAACTGATGCCTCATCTGCATATCTGGCGTTCTGGCTCCGGCGCGTCGTCGTCTTCTGGCGGTAACACCTTTGAAGGTGAATACCAACGTAAGGATGGCGGGAGCGCAAATATTGAACATCGTGACGACCGTTAACGTCACGATGAACTGAAAAACAGATAGGGATTATCATATTGATAATCCTTATTTTTTATCTGCTGTCTGCGACAAGTGGCCGCCTAACGCAAAAAAAATGAATTTTCTCCCTTGAAGGGCGGTGAAACGTCCCCACTTAGAACACCACAAGGCCAATGATGAAAAGCATAAGCAAAACATCGTCGGCGTTTATCCTAAACCGATATGGACTTTCTCAAAGGAGAGCTATCAATGAATATTCGTCCATTGCATGACCGCGTGATCGTCAAGCGCAAAGAAGTCGAGTCAAAATCTGCTGGCGGTATCGTACTGACTGGTTCCGCTGCTGGTAAATCTACCCGTGGTGAAGTTCTGGCCGTAGGTCATGGACGTATCCTGGAAAATGGCGAAGTGAAGCCGCTGGATGTGAAAGTTGGCGACATCGTTATTTTCAATGATGGCTATGGCGTGAAGGCAGAGAAGATCGATAACGAAGAAGTGTTGATCATGTCTGAAAGCGACATTCTGGCAATTGTTGAAGCGTAATTGCGCGTAATCATCTGAACTGAACGAATTTAAGGGAAATACACCATGGCAGCTAAAGACGTAAAATTCGGTAATGACGCTCGCGTAAAAATGCTGCGCGGCGTAAATGTACTGGCTGATGCAGTGAAGGTTACCCTAGGCCCGAAAGGCCGTAACGTAGTTTTGGATAAATCCTTCGGTGCACCGACCATTACTAAAGACGGCGTATCTGTTGCGCGTGAAATCGAGCTGGAAGACAAGTTCGAGAACATGGGCGCGCAGATGGTGAAAGAAGTGGCCTCTAAAGCGAATGACGCAGCAGGCGACGGCACCACGACCGCAACCGTATTGGCGCAGGCTATCATCACTGAAGGCCTGAAAGCTGTTGCAGCGGGCATGAACCCGATGGATCTGAAGCGCGGTATCGATAAAGCCGTTATCGCCGCTGTTGAAGAGCTGAAAGCACTGTCTGTACCGTGCTCTGACTCTAAAGCAATTGCTCAGGTTGGTACCATCTCTGCTAACTCCGACGAAACCGTAGGCAAAATGATTGCCGAAGCGATGGACAAAGTCGGTAAAGAAGGTGTTATCACCGTTGAAGAAGGTACCGGTCTGCAAGATGAGCTGGACGTGGTTGAAGGTATGCAGTTCGACCGTGGCTACCTGTCCCCGTACTTCATCAACAAACCAGAAACCGGTGCGGTAGAGCTGGAAAGCCCGTTCATCCTGCTGGCTGACAAAAAAATCTCCAACATCCGCGAAATGCTGCCAGTTCTGGAAGCGGTAGCGAAAGCCGGCAAACCGCTGGTTATCGTTGCTGAAGATGTTGAAGGCGAAGCACTGGCAACGCTGGTAGTTAACACCATGCGCGGCATCGTGAAAGTCGCTGCGGTGAAAGCACCGGGCTTCGGCGACCGTCGTAAAGCGATGCTGCAAGATATCGCGACGCTGACCGGCGGTACCGTTATCTCTGAAGAGATCGGTCTGGAGCTGGAAAAAGCGACGCTGGAAGATCTGGGTCAGGCGAAACGCGTTGTAATCAACAAAGACACCACCACCATCATCGATGGTACGGGTGAAGAAGCGGCGATCCAGGGCCGTGTTGCTCAGATCCGTCAGCAGGTTGAAGAAGCAACGTCTGATTACGACCGCGAAAAACTGCAAGAGCGTGTGGCTAAACTGGCTGGCGGCGTAGCTGTGATCAAAGTTGGCGCAGCAACTGAAGTTGAAATGAAAGAGAAGAAAGCTCGCGTTGAAGATGCGCTGGCTGCGACTCGCGCTGCGGTAGAAGAAGGCGTGGTTGCGGGTGGTGGCGTGGCGCTGGTTCGCGTTGCAGCGAAACTGGCTTCTCTGTCTGCTCAGAACGAAGATCAGAACGTAGGTATCAAAGTTGCGCTGCGCGCGATGGAAGCACCACTGCGTCAGATCGTTTCCAACGCTGGTGAAGAGCCATCTGTGGTTGCTAACACCGTTAAAGCGGGCGAAGGTAACTACGGTTACAACGCGGCAACGGAAGAATACGGCAACATGATCGACTTCGGTATCCTGGATCCGACCAAAGTCACCCGTTCTGCGCTGCAATACGCAGCTTCTGTTGCGGGTCTGATGATCACCACTGAATGTATGGTAACCGACCTGCCAAAAAGCGATGCGCCTGACTTAGGTGCTGCTGGTGGTATGGGCGGCATGGGTGGTATGGGCGGCATGATGTAATGTGACGCCATTGTCACCGGACGTGATTTTCCGGTGACAGGGAGTCAGGTTACAGAAACACCTCTTTCTGTCCTTTAAAGAGCACTATCCGGTCGCGATACTGGGTGGTGCTTTTTTTTATGGGTCTCATTTCTGTTTAATCAATTCCATGAATTACTGAGGTGAGCACTTTTGCGTTTGCCGATTTCCTGCCGGATTACCTGATAAATGAGTAAAGGTTCATCACGCTGGTTGCCGCATATCCTGCAACATTGCCGAAATGTTGCCACATCGGGGATGAATTGGTTTATCGCGTGTTATCGGGGGAAGCATTCTGCGCTACAATAGGAGCGCTTACTTTATTTACGAATGCTGTTATTAGGCAAACTAACCCTGTTTGGAGTAGGGACAATGTCTGACGATGCGTCTACGCTTTTGCGCACCCTTTCCTGGTTTGCTGAACCTCCTTCGGTATTACCTGAGCATATTGGTAACTGGCTGATGGAAGCTAGTTCCATGACGCAGCGGCTGGAAAAATATTGTGCCCAACTGCGGGTTACGCTTTGTCGTGAGGAATTTATTACGTCACAAGCGCTGGGCGAAGAGCGCGAACAGCTACCATATAGTGAGCGTTACTGGCTACGTGAAGTGGTGCTGTATGGTGACGATCGCCCCTGGCTTTTTGGCCGAACCGTCGTTCCGCAACAGACGCTCGACGGAACGGATTCAGCCCTGACGAAAATAGGCAACCAGCCGTTAGGTCGTTATCTGTTTGAACAAAAATCGCTGACGCGTGACTACATTCATACCGGATGCTGCGAAGGGTTATGGGCGCGGCGTTCCCGCTTGTGCCTTTCGGGTCATCCGTTACTGTTGACTGAGCTTTTCTTACCGGAATCACCGGTTTATTACGTACCGGGTGATGAAGGTTGACAGGTAATTTGAGGAGATAAATCCTTGGAAAGAAGTGTTACAACAGGGAAATGGCTGGCTTATTGCCGCTTGATGCGGATTGATAAACCAGTAGGTTCTCTGTTATTGCTGTGGCCAACGCTATGGGCGCTGTGGCTGGCGGGAGGAGGAGTACCCGCACCGTGGACGTTCTTTGTGTTTGTCGCTGGTGTTTTCTTAATGCGTGCGGCGGGCTGCGTCATCAATGATTATGCCGATCGCCATTTTGACGGTCATGTAAAACGCACGGCTTCTCGCCCGTTGCCTAGCGGTGAAGTGAGCGAGCAGTCTGCTAAAGTGTTGTTTGTCGTGCTGGTCTTATTGGCGTTTGGTCTGGTGTTGACGCTGAATAAGATGACGATCTGGCTGTCCGTTGCAGGGCTGGGGCTAGCATGGGTCTATCCGTTTATGAAACGGGTCAGCCATCTTCCTCAGTTTGTGCTGGGGGCTGCGTTTGGCTGGTCGATCCCGATGGCGTATGCCGCGGTGAGTGAAAGCCTGCCAGTAACCTGTTGGATGATGTTTCTGGCGTATATTTGCTGGACGGTCGCCTACGATACCCAATATGCGATGGTGGATCGCGATGACGATCTGAAGATCGGGGTGAAATCCACCGCGATCCTATTTGGCCGTTTTGACAATCTCATCATCGGATTATTGCAGTTTAGCATGCTGGCGCTGCTGCTGATTTTAGGAAAGATCAGCGGATTGGGAACCCCTTACTACATTTCGCTGCTGGTGGCGGGTGGGATGTTTGTCTACCAGCAAATACTGACTGCCGGTCGCGAGCGCGATGCCTGCTTTAAGGCGTTCCACAATAATAAATACGTGGGAATGGCGATATTTATTGGTGTGCTGTTTGGCCTGTAAGCTGAGCATCAGAGACAAAAAAGCAGCGATTTCTCGCTGCTTTTTTTATGGCACAACATCTACTGTGTTCGTAACGCTAAACGTACCTGCGGCTTGATGGCGGCGTATCATCCGCCATTTTCCAGCCTGACTACGCTTGCGTTGTCTCTTCCACTGCCTGACTTTCGGCTTCCATCTCAGTGGATGAGCTGGCGCTTTCAATGGTCAAGCGTACTTCCGGGGTGATCAGATCGCCGAGGATGTTGTAGATCGCCACGATATCGCCTTGTGCCGCTTCCGCGCTGTCGGTGATATACCCTTCTGTCCGTAAGGTGGCGACCAGCGTTGAGAATACGGCTTTATCAAAGAATTCCGGCGCGTTGATACCGTGCAGAACGGACAGGCGTTGCGCCATATTCCGGCTTTCTTTCTCTAGCGTGCCGCGGTTGATTTCTGGGTTCGCACACAGCAACGACAACGTAATCGCATAGCGTTGCAGCGTTTCACGTACGCCAGCTGACAGCAATTGCAGCGTTCGAATGCGTGGCGGATTGATGGCTAATTGACCGTCACGGCTGCACAGCAGCTCTTGTCGAATCAGTTCATTAGCCAACGTCTCCAGTACGCCCGACAACTGCTCTTTGGAATAATGCAGGAACAGTTCGGATTGCAGCAGCGGATAAATCAGCGCGATCTGGCGCACGACTTCGGCAAGCGTAATCCGGCGATGATGGATGACGATGCTGGCGATCAGCGACGGTAACACCAACAGATGCTGGATGTTATTGCGGTAGTACGTCATCAGTACCGCCTGCTCGCGCGGCAGAATGATGATATCGCCAATGCTGTCCTTCTCGACTTCGAATTTGTTCATGCTCAGCGCATGTTCCAACAGTTCATCCGCTGTCTTTTTGGGAACCGTAACATCTTTGTGGTAAGGAACCTGACGCAGTAGTTGCAGATAGCAATCCAACTGCTCTTGCATTTGTTCGCGCGTTAGTGAGCGCTGACGCGATGCCAACAAGGCGGTAGAACACAGGTTCATCGCATTTGCTGCCGCAGAATTATTGATGCGTACCATGATATCCATAGAGATATCCTGCACCGTCGGCGTGAGCCAGCTTGGGCGCTGTGCTTCTATCGGGTCAATCGCATCACGCCATTGCGGAACATGTTGATTCAGATAAGTGGTCAGCGGGAGCGGCTCGCCGAAGTTCACATACCCCTGACCGAGATTACGCAGTTTGCGCAAACCGCGCACCATCTGCATAAAGCCTTCTTTTTCCTTCACCGCACCGCGCAACTCTTTCGCATAGGTGCCGACTTCCATTACATGCTCGTAGCCGACATAAATCGGCACCAACGTGATGGGGCGCGTGCCGCCTCTGAGCATGGCCTGAATCGTCATCGCTAGCGTACCGGTTTTAGGCTCCAACAGACGGCCTGTGCGGGAACGCCCGCCTTCCATGAAGTATTCCACCGAGTAGCCACGGGCAAACAGCTCACCCAGATACTCACGGAAAATCGTGGAATACAGCTTGTTACCCTTGAAGGTACGACGAATGAAGAAAGCGCCAAGACGGCGGAAGATCGGGCCTGCCGGCCAGAAATTCAGGTTGATGCCTGCGGCGATGTGCGGCGGCACTAAGCCCTGATGGTACAAGACGTAGGACAGCAGCAGATAATCCATGTGGCTGCGGTGGCAGGGCACATAGACGATGCCGTGACCATCCTGCGCCAGTTGACGAACGCGTTCGGCGTTATGGACGTTGATCCCTTGATAAAGGCGGTTCCACGTCCAGCTTAAGACACGATCCGACAGACGTACGGCCTCATAAGAGAAGTCGGCGGCGATTTCTTCCATCAGCGCAATCGCGTTCTGCTGCGCTTTTTCAGTAGATATCTTCTTACTGCGCGCCTCATCGTCCACGGCTTTCTTGATCGCTTTGGAGTCCAGCAGCTTGTTAAATAGCTCCTGACGTACCGGCAAGCGCGGTCCAACGGCCGCCAAACGTTGGCGAGAGAAGTGCATACGCGCGACGCGCGCCAGTTTGTGGGCTATGGTTTTGTCTGTGCCATGCTCGGTCGCCATATAGCGCAGCGATACTGGGCTAGAGAAGCGGACAAAACTGTCACGGCCTAGCCACAGGACGGCGAAGAATTTCTCGATACCGTTGAGCAAGCGCAGGTGAGGTGCAGCCTGAGCATGGCCTTCCCGACCCGGAGAGCGCCCAAACATCACGGAAACCGGCACCATCTGTACGTCTAAATCTGGATTGGCGCGATGCAAATCCAGGTAGTCGTGGAACAGCTTGACGGATTTCTGCTTGGGAACGTAATAGCGGAAGACGCGAGGCCCGTCATTGATAAAGACGTGGCTGGGGAGTTCGACGCCGTTGAATTCGAACGACTGCGAGGGATCGGGTAATCCCAATGCCAGGCACTTCGCACGTAGCGTCAAGAGATCTGCCTGAGAGTTGTAAGGCAGAACATAGAGTATAGGACGTGAGGGATCTAACCCCAGCTCGACCACCGGATCTGCGGGAATAACTTTGCTTTTAACCAGCAGTTTCAGTGGGAGATTCAATAGTTTATAGTAAATTTTACGCCAACCTGACATAACAACTTGTAGCCTCTTGTTAGCAATGCGCCGCAAGGATACCAGAAATTGCGCCGGAAATCTGTGGTGGTGAGACAACATGAGCGCGTTAAAATGCGAACTATTTTACGTAAAGAATGGGGGATAAATGAATAAAGCAACGGGGATGACCCGGATTATTAAGGCGACCGGTTATTCCCTTAAGGGGCTAAAGCAGGCATGGCAGTATGAGGCGGCGTTTCGCCAGGAAACCGTACTGACGATTGTCGGCGTGATTATTGCGTGTTTGCTGCCGGTTACGCTGGTGGAAAAACTGCTGCTGATCGGATCTGTCGTATTGATTATGCTTTTTGAATTGGTGAACAGTGCCATTGAAGCGGTTGTCGATCGCATTGGTCTCGAACATCATGAATTATCCGGAAGGGCGAAAGATATCGGCTCGGCGGCTGTCTTTGTTGCCATCGTGTTAGCCGCTGTCGTGTGGGGCAGTATTCTTTGGCAGCATTTTGCCTGACGGTACGCATAAATGAATAAAAGTCAGAGGCTTTGCCGATATCTCCATTCCCAATTGCGGCTCACCTGTATATACTCACAGCAAGACTGTATAAACAACCAGGGGGCGGAATGAAAGTATTAACAGCAAGGCAGCAGCAGGTTTATGACCTGATCCGCGATCATATTGCGCAGACCGGAATGCCGCCAACGCGCGCGGAGATTGCTCAACAGCTGGGGTTTCGCTCTCCCAATGCGGCTGAAGAACATCTGAAAGCGCTGGCGCGTAAAGGTGTGATTGAAATTGTATCGGGCGCGTCTCGCGGTATTCGTCTGCTGATGGAAGAAGAGACGGGTATTCCCTTGGTTGGTCGTGTGGCAGCAGGTGAGCCTCTGCTGGCGCAGGAACACATCGAATGTCACTATCAGGTTGACCCGGCCATGTTTAAACCCAGCGCTGATTTTTTGCTGCGTGTGAGCGGTATGTCAATGAAAGACATCGGTATTATGGATGGTGATTTACTGGCTGTGCATAAAACAGAAGATGTACGCAACGGTCAGATTGTCGTCGCGCGTATCGACGATGAAGTGACGGTAAAGCGCCTGAAAAAGCAGGGCAATACGGTACATCTTCTCGCGGAAAACGAAGAGTTTGCCCCGATTGTTGTCGATCTGCGTCAACAAAGCTTTTCGATAGAAGGCTTGGCGGTTGGCGTTATTCGTAACAGCGATTGGAGCTAACGGTTCCATCGTGATCGGAGATGCACGCACTCTTTCTGAGTTTTTTCGTGCTTATCAAACAAAACGATAGCGCTTGGGCTATCGTTTTTTGTATACGTCGTCCTGCCTCGCAGGAGATGCCATTAATGGGCACTAGCGCTTTTTAATCGGAACGGTGTGGTCGTGATCGCAATGGTCTGGCTGTTTGCACGATGCCACTTCCTGACAGCCTCCACACAGCCCGTGAGCTTCCACAACGCTGTGGCGTAGCGTAAATCCTGACTGTTGTGCCAGGCTACGCAGTGTTTCTTCCACCCCTTCGGTTTGACGCTCCGTAACCTGCCCACAGCGATCGCAGATGAACAGGGCTGACGTATGGCTGTGGTCTTCGATATGGTGACACAGCACATAGCTGTTGTTTGACTCGACCCGATGAATGAAGCCTTGTTCCAGCAGAAAATCCAGTGCGCGGTAGACGGTCGGCGGTTTGGCCTGAGGTTCGGAAACTCGCAGCAGATCCAGCAGGTCATAAGCGCTGATAGCGCCGGACTGCTGCGCCATTAGACGTAAAACCTCTAACCGCTGCGGCGTGAGACGCACAGCGCGCTGCTGACAAATCTGTTCAGCCTGGGCAAGAAGTTTGTCCTGTTTGGTTGAATCCATTGTCATATCACCCTGACGCATTAAGGAACAAGACGGATATCTTACCACGGCTGAATAAAAACGCCGAGCTGGCGCGTTTTCCTGATAAAACAACGGGCTGAACGCTACACGACCAGGTCGATAAGCAGCGCCCGCAAAGGTGCGTCTGCCCGTAGCGTCAACGTTTTTTCTTCTTTGATAAAGGCGCCATCGCCGCAGTGTAGGGCTTCACTACTCTGATTACCTTTGACCGCCATTGAACCGTGAATCAGTTGGAGGTATGCCTGATTGCCCTGTAGCGCGATCGTGCTTTGCTCGTTCTGCTGGAGATCGATGTGATGGATCCAAACCTGCTGGCGCAGTTGCAGGCTAGTCTGTTCACCTTCCGGCGAGGCAAGCAGAGTATGGCTTGATGAATCTAATGCCATGCGCTGTAGCGGGCTGTTCTCACGGCTCTGGCAGGCATTCAACCATAATTGCAGTCTCGTCAGTGGCTTACTGGTGTTGGTATTATGTTCGCTATAGCTGACATTTGGCTGAGTGGCGAGCAACAGCACATCTCCGGCTTTGGCCTGAATGTGGCAGCCGTTGCTGTCGCGGTATTCAGCCTCACCTTGCAGAATGATGTTCAAAATATCAACCCGTGGGTAGGTTCGCGGTTGAAATGACGCCCCCGGCGCTAATACTTCCTGATTGAGTACGCGTAGAGATGCATAGCCTAGCAACTGTGGATCAAAATAATGACCAAAAGAAAAGGTGTAGCGCGCTTGCAACCAGCCATAGTCGGCCTGGCCGCATTGCCCTGCTGCTCTTCGTGTGATCATACTTTTTGTCCCCCAGATAATTATTTATTAAATCGATAGTAATTGTGTGGACGTTGGATTGTTAGCTAGTTAATCTGGTGGGTATATTCAAAATTCCTGAATGAGTACGAAGATGGCGAAAGAACGAGCATTGACGCTGGAAGCCTTGAGGGTTATGGATGCTATCGATCGTCGTGGCAGCTTTGCCGCTGCGGCAGACGAACTGGGTAGGGTGCCTTCGGCACTGAGCTATACCATGCAGAAACTGGAAGAAGAGTTAGATGTGGTGTTGTTCGATCGTTCCGGGCATCGTACTAAATTCACGAATGTCGGGCGCATGCTGCTGGAGCGTGGACGTATCCTGCTGGAAGCTGCGGATAAGCTCACTACGGATGCGGAAGCGCTAGCACGCGGCTGGGAAACACACCTGACGATTGTGACGGAAGCGCTTATTCCGACTCAGCGACTTTTTCCCTTAATCGATAAGCTGGCGCTCAAAGCGAATACGCAGGTGTCGATTCTGACGGAAGTGCTAGCGGGGGCGTGGGAACGCCTTGAGCAAGGGCGTGCCGATATCGTGATTGCGCCGGACCTGCATTTTCGCGCGTCTTCAGAAATGAATACCCGCAAGCTGTACACGATGAATAGTGTATATGTCGCCAGCCCAGAACACCCGATTCATCAGGAGCCAGAGCCGTTGTCGGACGCTACTCGGGTGAAATACCGTGGGATTGCGGTGGCGGATACCGCACGCGAACGCCCGGTGCTGACCGTACAGTTGCTCGACAAACAGCAGCGTCTAACAGTGAGCTCCTTGGATGATAAGCGACGTGCGCTGCTGACGGGATTAGGTGTAGCGACTATGCCTTATCCGATGGTTGCGCAAGATATTGCCGAAGGGCGCTTGCTGGTGATTGGGCCGGAACATCAGATAGAGAGCCAAGTTATTATGGCGTGGCGACGAGACAGCATGGGCGAGGCAAAATCCTGGTTCCTGCGTGAAATTCCAAAGCTGCTTAACCAGCCCTAAATCTCACTCTTTGCCAAGGCAAGGTGCGGCGTCACACCTTGCCATGTACTTTATACTCTCAGTATAAACTGACAAACGTCTTATCACGCTGATGAGGTTGATTCAGATCTTGCTCTGGGCCCAGCGAAATCACGCCATGCGGATTAATCGTGCCGTGGCTACGATAGTAGTGGTGGCGAATGTGCGCCATATCGACGGTATCGGCGATGCCGGGCATCTGATAAATATCACGCAGAAAACCGAACAGGTTTGGATAATCACTCAGGCGATATTTATCGCATTTAAAATGCGTGTGATAGACCGGATCAAAACGGATCAGGGTCGTCCACAGGCGCAGGTCGGCTTCGGTTAACCGATCGCCAGTCAGATAGCGCTGTTTTGCCAAAATAGCTTCTAGCTCGGATAGTGCGGCAAAAACGGTCGTTGCCGCTCCATCATAGGCCGACTGACTCGTCGCAAAACCGGCTTTGTAAACGCCGTTGTTGACCTTGTCGTAAATCCAGCCATTCAATTCATCAATCTGAGCGCGTAGCGCTTCTGGATAGTAATCTCCCGCCGTGGCTCCCACGCAGTCAAACGCGCTGTTCAGCATACGGATGATATCGGCGGATTCGTTACTGACGATGGTGTGCTGCTCAGTATCCCACAGGACAGGTACGGTCACTCGACCACTGTAGTCCGGCTTGGCGTGCAGGTAGAGTTGGTAGAGGAATTCGTGCTGATAGAGTGAATCACCCGTTGCCCCCTCAAAATCGGTGCCGAACGTCCAGCCGTGATCCAGCATGAGCGGATGCACCACCGAAACGGCGATATGATCTTCTAACCCTTTTAACTGCCGCATGAGTAGCGTGCGGTGTGCCCACGGGCAGGCGAGCGAAACATAGAGATGATAACGACCGGATTGGGCGGGAAAGCCGCCATTGGCGGTGAGGCCGGGTGTGCCATCGGGCGTGACCCAGTTGCGGAATGCGGATTCTGAACGCTTAAAGTGACCGCCGGTAGATTTGGTTTCATACCAGGTATCGTGCCATACGCCGTCAACCAGTTGTCCCATAAATCCTCCCGTTAGTGAGTGATGATAAGACGACGGCAAGCCTTATATGCTTGCCGTCTCATTCGGTATTCGACTATTAAGTGTAGTACAGGCCGGAAAAGGCTCGTCTTACCATTTTTTGCCCAGCAGGCGGTCGATGCTGAATGCGCCTGGGCCGGTTACAGCCAGCAGGAGGTAGCCGCCAGCGATGGTCAGGTTTTTCATGAACATCAGTTGGTTCATACCTTCCGCAAAGTTAGAGTGGAAAATCAGTGCGGTCAGCAGGGTAAAGCCCGCCGTGAACAGTGCCACGGTACGTGTCAGCAGGCCGAACAGCACCGCCAGACCACCACCCAGTTCCAGCAGAATGGTCAGTGGCAGCAGGAAGGTCGGTACGCCCATCGCCTGCATGTACTGTTGTGTGCCCGCATAGGCATCACCCAGCTTACCGTAACCTGCAACGATAAACAGAATTGGCATTAAGATACGTGCAACCAGCAGTGCAGTGCTTTCTAAATTTTTCATCATCTCTCCAATTGATTTTGTTGTGGGCTATATCGCCCTGTTGTGTTTTTTGTAGCAGGTGTTGTCTGAAAAATTGGCCCGCCATCAGGTTATGGGCAGATAATATAGAGAGATGATTTAGGCTACCAGCGAGTATAATTGTTGCTGTATTTCAGAAAAATTGATGTTCAATGAAGGATGCAAGAACGCGCTGCAATGACGTGAGCGCGTCAGGCAAAATTGAAGTGAATAATGGCGTATAGCAAAGGCGGCTCGCCGATGAGATGGGAAGAATTACGGACGAGTATTAAACGTTTTGCGCACGAGCTTGAATGTTCCCCACAGCCCGACGAGGCGGCGTCCCCAGCGAATCATACGGCTGGGGTGGCGCACGCCATAGAGCGCGATGAGACTGGAACCAACAACCCAGTATTTACGCCATTGCATCAGGCTTTGCCAGCCGCGATCGTAACGAGCGGTGCTATCCAGCCAGTGTTTCTTACCTGCCGATAAATCCAGCCGTTGCTGCTGTATCTGGCGCAGTAGCAGGGCTTTTTCTCTGTCTCGCTGCTGACGCTGGTTCATTTGGGATCGTCCTCCAGCAGTGACCTGTCCGTTGCCAACTCCTTACGTGTAGCTTTGAGCAGGGTGGAACGACGTACCTTCAGGAGTGTCCAGATGCCACCTATCAGCGCCAGTCCAAGCAGTGTGGCGGTGATACACCCCAAAGCAAAGAGACGATATTGTGGGTCAATGCCCCAGATGATCAGCGCAATCAGGCTCATAATGCCAAAAGCGGCAAACAGCAGCGTCAGGCCGACCATCATCAGCAACTGAATCAGATTGGTTTTTTCTTCCTCTAATTCAATGACGGCGAGTCGGACACGGCTTTCCACTATGCTGACAATAATGGAGATGATGCGCTGAGCAGAAGCCATGACCCCGCTTGCGGGGCCTTGTTGTGATTTATCCGTCATAACAATCCGCTAGTCGTTATCAGCGACGAGACAGCAGCACGCCAAGTACGACGCCGACAGCGGCACCAATACCGACACCGGTCCATGGGTTCTGGCGTACATAGTCGTCCGCCGATTCAACCGCTTCTTTGGTGTGGGAAGCGATGCGCTCACCGGTATCGCTCAGGCGGCTGCGGGTTTCTTTCAGTGCGCTTTCTGCCTTATTGCGCAGTTTGTCGAGTTCCGCTTTAGATTTATCGCTGGAGGTGCTTAATACTTCTTCCAGCGTGTCCGCCAGTGATTTCAATTCAGCACGTAGAGACTCAGAATTTTGATCTTTAGCCATATTAATAACCCTCATGTTATAAACCTGAGCATTAACTATAGCTGAAGCTGAAATTTATGCTGCTCAAATGGGTACGGACAATTCTGATAACTCGCTGTAAATTTTAGTGATTTGGTTTTTGAATGTAAAACGAACAATTGCTGTGTGTTTTATAGGGATAACATATTGATGGGTTATTGCGATGCGGCATGTTCCGCTGCGCGTAATTCCTGCTCGGCCTCAGCCCGCTTTCTTTTGCGCTTGAGGACCTTCTCGGCGTCATCATCGATTTGGCGCTGAATATCCTGCGCTTTCTGCTGACTGCTTTCCACCTGATTGGCGGTATTCGCCAGTGCGTGGCCGGAAAACCGGACAAATAATGCCATGTCGCATGGAAATAGCTTTATCTACATCATCCCAATTTGGATTGTTTCTGTGTCAGCTTTTGCTGCCAGAATGGTGTCTGAGTTGTCGCCTGCTGCGCAGTAATAGTGACTTTAGGTAGAGATAATCGCAGAACATCTCTGGCAGCGACACTTTGCTCTGGCGAGGCGAGGCGGACGATCAGGCTATCTTGCTCTGGTGTAATACTTTTGATCGCAATGCCTTTTTCATTAAGACGCTGATACACGTAAAAGCCATCTGGCAGCGCGGCACCATCGTCAGGCTTGATGTGTAGCATCGCATCGTCCTGAGAATGACGCAGCGACTGGGATTGCGTCAAGGCGATAATGGGCAGGGCAAGCAATATCAGTATGCGGCCTATTTTTCTGGGCGTAAGTTTAGGGAATAGCCAGCGGATTGACACGGTTAGCTTCCTTTTTCTACGTTACTTGCTTTCGCATCACGCTTTTTACGCCACAGGACAAAGAGCGAGCCAAATAGTCCGATAAACAGCAGCGCCAGCGGTAGCATCATCAGGCAGAGCATTAGCTCGTCTTCATATTTCAGGAAAATCGTTGTTTTCCCTAAGGCGAAGCCCAGCGTAACCAAAATAAATACCCACAGGAACCCGCTCATCCAATTGAAAAATTGGAAGCGCGCGTTATTCAAGCCTGACAAGCCGGCGATGGTCGGTAATAACGTTCTGACAAAAGCCAGAAAGCGGCCAACTAATAGTGCGGACAGACCATGACGGTGGAATAGCTGGTGGGCGCGTTGGTGATAGTGCGCGGGCAAATGTGAGAGCCAGCCCTGAACCACTCCCGTATTGCCAAGCCATCTTCCCTGGATGTAGCTGGCCCAACAACCGAGACTGGCGGCTGTCGTCAGGAGAAATACAGTGAAAGGGTAATTCATTGTGCCTTTGGCAATGAGGACGCCGACCAAGATGAGCAGGCTATCGCCAGGCAGGAAAGCGGCGGGGAGCAGGCCATTTTCCAGAAAAATAATCAAAAACAGCAAGATGTAGATGGTCCATACCAGCTTCGGGTCGGCTAAAATATTGAAATCCTGATGCCAGAGTGCGTTTAACAGTTCTTTGATTAATTCCATCCGGTATTCCTAATACTGCTGTTGCATTTTAGCCTTGGCGACGATCACGCTTCTGGACATGATAAGAGCGAATACAGTGTTATACCCGTCATACTTCAAGTTGCCTGAAACTCGAATTATTTAGGGTATATCAGGGCGCAGGATTATGATTTTTTTATGATCTCTGTTTGATACCGCCCAATAATGATGCAGGTGTCTGACTTGATGCTGGCTTTTCGCTGCGAACCCGATAAACAGGCGGTTAGGGATTGTTTGGTCTTGGCTGACTTTACATCCAAAGCGACGGATTAAGCGTAAGAAAGACGCGTTAACTGTAACAAAATAGGTGTTACTGAGACAGAAAAATATTACGACAACTGAGGCGGTTTAGGGGGATTTTTCGAGGAAAAGTGGGGGTTTCTGCGATATTTTACACTCGCTGACAGAAATCAACGTTTTCTGACCTTTTCCAGTGTGCTCAGAAAGTTACCCCTCGTTTAAAACAAGGGGTAAAAATCGCGTTAAGACTTAGCGGCGTGTATTTGGTCGAGGTGAACGACCGGGTTCTCGGCGAACATATAGCGATCGACGTTAAACTCGAAATCGTCCGTCGTGGCGCGAAACAGCATCTGTTTGGTGTTTTCCAGATGTTGCCACATGGCCAGCTTGGCGGCGTAAGGATCTTTGCGAATCAGTGCTTTAAGAATGCGGTCGTGCTCTTCGCACCAGCTTTCTATCGACTTGTCGTCAATGTGCTCATGCAGTTTGCGCCAGTAAGGATTGTGGATCCGTTGGCTCCACATTTTTTCGACGATGGTCGCCATCGCAGAGTTTTGTGTTGCCAGCGCGACTTGAACGTGGAATTTCAGATCCCACTGAGAATCACGGAAGCGATCTTCCTGACGCGCATACTCCTGAATTTCCATCAGTTGGATGATGTCCTGACGGGTGACCTGCGTGGCCGCAAATTCAGCAATATTGCTTTCAATGAGTTGACGAGCCTGAAGTAGCTCAAACGGGCCGGCTGCGACGAATTCACTATCGCCGCTATTAATGAACGGGTTCTTCTGCTGGTTGGAAATAACGTGAATGCCTGAACCCTTGCGTACTTCAACGTACCCTTCGACTTCCAGCATGATGATGGCTTCGCGCACCACGGTGCGGCTGACGTTCATTTCTTCAGAAATATAGCGTTCTGCCGGTAATTTTTCGCCGACCTGGTACATACCGCTTTCGATGCGCTGTTTTAATTCTGCGGCTAACTGCTGGTATAGCCGTCGGGGTTCAGTGAGTGCCATGATGATGTCTACTCTCGATAGATGACGGTCCATGTGCCACGTCAGGGCCTGAGTGTCTATCTCGTTAATCTTTGAGGAATGATTTGTTATACCACTTAATGATAGCAGCAACCAATGTTGCGGTCACAGTTATCGCAGTGTGTTCTTGCGGGAAAGGTGACTCACCCAGTATCCGATCATACCGGATGAGTCAGGATAATGCAGGGATTATCAGTGCTGGTTGGCTTCTTTCAAAGTTTCAGCCGCGGCAGCGACTTCTGACGCAGGTTGGTTTTTCAACACCGTCCAGATGACGACAGCACCTAATAGGTCAAATACCGCCAGTGCAGCAAACAGCGGGCTAAAGCCCAGCGTATCGGCCAGCGCGCCTACAACCAGCGCAAACATGGTGCTTGCCATCCAGGCCGCCATACCGGTTAAACCGTTTGCCGTGGCGACTTCATTACGGCCAAAGACGTCGGATGACAGCGTAATCAGCGCGCCGGACAGCGACTGGTGCGCGAAACCGCCGACGCACAGCAGCGCGATGGCGACGTAAGGGCTAGAGAACAGCCCGATCATCCCCGGTGCAATCATCAGTATCGCCCCCATGGTCACCACCAGCTTGCGGGAAACGATCAGGTTCACTTTGAAATATTTCTGGAACAGCATCGGCAGATAGCCACCCAGAATGCAGCCGATATCGGCGAACAGCATTGGCATCCACGCGAACATGGCGATTTCTTTCAGGTTAAAGCCGTAGGCTTTAAACATGAATAGCGGGATCCACGCGTTGAACGTTCCCCAGGCCGGCTCAGCCAGAAAACGCGGCAGCGCGATACCCCAGAATTGACGGTTACGCAGGATCTGCCAGGCAGACATTTTCTTCGCGTTATTGGTTTGGTGCTGCGCTTCCTGTCCGCTGAGAATATAGTCGCGCTCTTCGTCGCTGAGTTTCTTCTGATCTTTCGGGTGTTTATAGAACACGAGCCAGCAGATGGCCCAGGTCAGGCTCAGCGCACCGGTAATGATAAAGGCCATTTCCCAGCTGTGTGCCACAATCGCCCACACCACCAGCGGCGGCGCGATCATTGCACCGATGGATGACCCCACGTTGAAGTAACCCACTGCGACAGAACGCTCTTTTGCCGGAAACCATTCGCTGCTGGCTTTCAGACCGGCAGGGATCATCGCCGCTTCTGCCATACCGACCGCACCACGGGCGATAGCCAACCCTCCCCAACTGTTCGCCAATGCGGTTCCCATGCAAAAGATGGCCCACAGAATGGCAAACATGGCATAACCGATTTTAGTCCCTAGCAGATCCAGCACATAACCGGCGATGGGTTGCATAATGGTATAACAAGCTGAGTAGGCAGCAACGATGTAAGAATATTGCTGTGTGGTGATATGCAATTGATCCTGTAGCGTCGGGGCGGCAACAGAAATTGCATTACGCGTCAGGTATCCCAGCACGGTACCAATGGTCACCAGGCCGATCATATACCAGCGTAATCCTTTGATTTTACGCATTTAACTTTCTCTCCGAGTCAATAAAAACACAGTGTGGCTCTTGAGTAGCGTCACGGTGTGCGGTGTCTTGCAATGTGGTACGACACGTTTTGTTGTTGTGCTGAGCAGGAAAACCCTTCTCTTTGTGAGATAGCGATTGAATCCCTGCTTAAGGCAGCGCTACAATAATTTGTCATACAGCTTTAAAAGTTGAGTGACATCACAAAACCATTATTTTTATGCGGAATAATGAATTGTTCGCTGAAATCGAGAGAGACGAGCGGTTTAAGGCGGTGTGTGCCGATTTATTGTACTGCTTGTTACATTTTTGCGATCATGACCTCACAAATACTGTGAGATATCGCGCATAATTGGTGTGATATCTTTTAACGGTCAACTAATTTGGTGCACAAGAAGCACGGTAAGGAAGAAAACATGCCCCAGTTTCTGAGTGAAGATTTTCTGTTAGACAGTGAATTTGCCCGTCGTCTTTATCATGAGTACGCCGTCGACCAGCCGATATTTGACTACCACTGCCATCTGCCGCCTGAACAGATCGCGGAAAACTATCGCTTCAAAAATTTGTATGACATCTGGTTGAAAGGCGATCACTACAAGTGGCGTGCGATGCGCACCAACGGTGTGCCTGAGCGTTTGTGTACGGGCGATGCCAGCGACTGGGAAAAATTTGAAGCCTGGGCTGCTACCGTGCCGCACACCATCGGCAACCCGCTTTATCACTGGACACATCTGGAACTGCGCCGCCCATTTGGCGTCACTGGCACGCTGCTGTCGCCAAGCACAGCAAAAGACATTTGGGATCGCTGTAATGCCATGCTGGAGCGTGATGATTTTACTGCGCGCGGCATCATGCAGCAGATGAACGTGAAAATGGTCGGCACGACGGACGATCCGATTGACGATCTGCGCCACCATAAAACTGTTGCTCAGGATTCAAGCTTCTCTATCAAAGTGCTGCCGAGCTGGCGCCCAGACAAAGCGTTCAACATTGAACTGGCAACCTTCAACGACTATATGGCGAAGTTAGGTGAGGTGTCTGACACCGATATCCGTCGTTTCAGCGATCTGCAAGCGGCGTTGACCAAGCGTCTGGATCACTTCGCGGCGCACGGCTGTAAAGTGTCTGACCACGCGCTGGATGTGGTGATGTTTGCGGAAGCCGATGAGGCAACGCTGGACAGCATTCTGGCACGCCGTCTTTCTGGTGAAACGCTGAGCGAACATGAAGTGGCGCAGTTCAAGACTGGCGTGCTGGTTTGGCTGGGGGCGGAATATGCGCGTCGCGGCTGGGTGCAGCAGTACCACATTGGTGCACTGCGCAACAATAACCTGCGTCAGTTCAAGCTTCTGGGGCCGGACGTGGGCTTTGATTCCATCAACGACCGTCCGTTGGCTCAGGAACTGTCTCGTCTGCTCAGCAAGCAGAATGAAGAAAACTTGCTGCCGAAAACTATCCTTTACTGCCTGAATCCGCGCGATAACGAAGTGCTCGGCACCATGATCGGTAACTTCCAGGGGGAAGGGATGCCGGGCAAGATGCAGTTCGGTTCCGGCTGGTGGTTCAACGATCAGAAAGACGGTATGCAACGCCAGATGACCCAGCTTGCGCAGCTTGGTCTGCTAAGCCGTTTCGTCGGTATGCTGACGGATAGCCGTAGCTTCCTGTCTTATACCCGCCATGAATATTTCCGCCGCATTCTATGCCAGATGATTGGCCGCTGGGTGGAAGATGGCGAAGCGCCTGCCGATCTGCCATTGCTGGGCGAAATGGTGAAAAACATCAGTTTCGATAACGCTAAAAACTATTTTGCCATCGAGTTGTAATTCCACCGCGTCGTAGGGTGTGAATTGTGCGGGGGCGCGGCAGTAAGATTCCCACAGGGGCTTACGCCGCGGTTCCCAGTGTCTCGGTCCTTTGTCATCGGCACTGGTGGTGATTCGGTGCGGGTGAATATGAATATAGCAGGGCAAGGATGACGGTGGTTCGGTCATGCCCTGAATGTGAGATTCGTCCTGAGGTAGCCTGTTAATGCAAACGTTAAATCGTCGTAACTTCCCCGGTCGTCAACACCCGGATCGCGTTATCCAGTTTGGTGAAGGTAACTTCCTGCGTGCCTTCGTCGACTGGCAGTTGGATTTGCTGAATGAACACACCGATCTGGATGCGGGCATTGTCGTTGTTCGCCCGATCGATTCTGATTTCCCGCCCGCGCTGGATACCCAGGATGGGTTGTACACCACCATCATTCGTGGTCTGAACGAGCAGGGCGAGGCCGTGCGTGAACCCCGTCTGATCCGTTCGGTAAACCGTGAAATCAACGTGTACCGTCAGTTCGATGACTATCTGGCGCTGGCACACGATCCAAATATTCGTTTCGTGTTCTCCAATACTACCGAAGCGGGTATCAGCTATCATGCAGAAGATCGCCTCAGCGACGCACCGCCTGTCAGCTTCCCAGCGAAATTAACCCGCCTGTTGTATGAGCGCTTCTGTCATTTTGACGGCGCGGCGGATAAAGGCTGGGTGCTGCTGCCGTGCGAGCTGATTGATTACAACGGCGTGGCGTTGAAAGCGCTGGTGCTGCGCTATGCCGAACAGTGGAAACTGACGCCAACGTTTACCGCCTGGCTGAACGATCACAACACCTTCTGCTCGACGCTGGTAGACCGCATTGTGACGGGTTACCCACGTGCCGAAGTTGAAGCACTCGAACAGGAAATGGGCTACAAGGATACCTTCTGGGACACGGCAGAACATTTCTACCTGTTCGTGATTCAAGGGCCACAGTGGCTGGCGGAAGAGTTGCGTTTGAACAAGCTGGATCTGAACGTTCGTATCGTTGATGACATCAAACCGTATAAAGAACGTAAAGTGGCGATTCTCAATGGCGCCCACACTGCGCTGGTGCCAGTCGCGTTCCTCGCGGGTTTGGATACCGTTGGCGAGTCGATGGATGATGCCCTGATTGGCAAATTCGTAGAAAAAACCATTGCCGAAGAAATTGTGCCGGTATTGGATTTACCCCATGACGAACTGACCTCGTTTGCTCAGGCCGTATTAAGCCGTTTCCGTAACCCCTTCATTCAGCATCAACTGTTATCTATCTCGCTGAATGGTATGACCAAATTCCGCACCCGTATTCTGCCGCAACTGCTGACCTACCGTGAACGCCACGGTGAATTGCCTGCGCGTCTGACGTTTGCGCTGGCGGCCTTGATTGCGTTCTATCGCGGCGAGCGCAGCGGTGAAGGTGATGCGTTACAAACCTATCCGTTGCAGGACGATGCGCACTGGCTGGAGCGTTATTCCACGCTATGGTCAGGCGTAAAAGAGAACACCGTCAGCTTGGCTGAGCTGGTGAATGTTGTGCTGTGTGATGCCGATCACTGGGAACAGGATTTAACACAGGTTCCTGGTCTGGCTGCGCAGGTGACTGAACAGTTGCAAACCATCGTTGAGCGCGGCATGCGCGCAGCCGTGGAAGGTTATTGCTAATCAGCAAGAAGGGTTATCCATGCAAAGTATTATAAAAATTCATTCTCTGGACAATGTGGCTGTCGCCTTGCGTGATGTTGAACAAGGCGAAACGGTGTCGGTGGATAGCCATACGGTGACACTTCAGCAACCTGTCGTGCGCGGACACAAGTTCGCGCTGGAAACCATCGCGCCGGGAGAAATGATTACCAAGTATGGCCTGCCGATCGGCCATGCGTTGGTGTCTATTGCCCCCGGAGAACACATTCATTCCCAGAATGCGAAAACCAATCTGAGCGATCTGGATGAATATCAATACCAGCCTGAGTTTATCGACCTGCCGCCGCAAATGGGCGATCGGGACGTGCAGCTCTATCGTCGCAAAAATGGCGATGTCGGTATCCGCAATGAGTTGTGGATCCTGCCAACCGTCGGTTGCGTGAACGGGATCGCACGCCAGATTCAGCAGCGTTTCCTAAAAGAAACCCATGACGCGGAAGGTATCGACGGCGTTTATCTGTTTAGTCATACCTTCGGCTGCTCACAGCTTGGTCAGGATCACGAAAATACCCGTACGATGCTGCAAAACATGGTGCGTCACCCGAATGCGGGGGCTGTGTTGGTGATCGGTCTGGGCTGTGAGAACAATCAGGTTGATGCATTCCGCACGACGCTGGGCGATTTTGATTCCGATCGCGTAACGTTCATGGTGTGCCAGCAGCAGGACGATGAAGTTGAAGCCGGTCTGGAGCGTCTGCATACGCTGTATGAGGCGATGCGTCATGACAAACGTGAGCCGGGTAAGCTGAGCGAACTGAAATTTGGTCTGGAATGTGGTGGCTCTGATGGGCTGTCTGGGATTACGGCCAACCCGCTGTTAGGCCGTTTCTCCGACTATCTGATCGCCAACGGCGGTACGACCGTGCTGACCGAAGTGCCAGAAATGTTCGGTGCGGAACGTATTCTGATGAGCCGCTGCCGTGATGAAGCGACGTTTGAGAAAACCGTGCACATGGTTAATGATTTCAAACAGTATTTCATCGCGCACGACCAGCCGATTTACGAGAACCCATCGCCGGGTAACAAGGCGGGGGGGATCACCACGCTGGAAGAGAAATCACTGGGCTGTACGCAAAAAGCCGGACAGAGCAAAGTGGTTGACGTACTGAAATATGGTGAGCGCTTACATACTCCGGGGCTCAACCTGCTCAGCGCGCCGGGGAATGATGCCGTCGCAACCAGCGCGCTGGCGGGAGCCGGTTGCCATATGGTGCTGTTCAGTACCGGACGCGGCACGCCTTACGGCGGCTTCGTACCTACCGTAAAACTGGCGACCAACAGCGAACTGGCGAAGAAAAAACCGCACTGGATTGATTTCGATGCGGGGCGTCTGATCCACGACATGCCGATGGACGAACTGCTGAGTCAGTTTGTCGAGCTAATTGTCGAGATTGCTGACGGCAAGCGGACGAAGAATGAAGTGAACGACTTCCGTGAATTAGCCATATTTAAGAGCGGTGTGACGTTGTAAATATTATCCATTCCAATTAAAATAAAACGGCGTTTCATTTTTATGATGGCGCCGTTTTTTTTCGCAGCAACTTTTAGAGGCAGGGATCATGACACAGTATTGGATTGCCCAGTCTGTTGGTGTACTGGCATTTCTGGTCGGTATCACCATGTTTTTCAACCGTAACGATCAAAAATTCAAAATACAGCTCTCGGCATACAGCGCCGTCATTGGTCTACATTTTTTCCTGATGGGGGCAAATGCAGCGGGTGCCAGTGCATTGTTGAACTCGGCACGTACGTTAATCTCACTGAAAACGCACAACATCCTCGTGATGTTTGTCTTTATCTCACTGACGCTGCTCTTTGGTTTGTCGGGCATGCACCATGCGATGGAACTGCTACCGATAGCGGGTACGGTTGCCAGTACCTGGGCGTTGTTCCGCACTTCTGGGCTGACGACGCGCTGCGTAATGTGGTGCTCAACCGCTTGCTGGGTAGTACACAATATCTGGCTGGGGTCGATTGGTGGATCGCTGATCGAAGGGAGTTTCCTGCTGATGAACGGCTTTAACATCATCCGCTTTTGGCGCATGCAGCAGCGCGGCATCGATCCTTTTAGCGTAGAGAAGAAAGCGTAATTTCGAAGGTATCTCATTACGTTAACGCCGCTCGTTTTAAAGCGAACGGCGTTAGAGAAAGAGGGATAATTACCCTAATCCGTTACAGCAAATTCAAACGCTCTTTTTCCGCCAGCTTAGCGTCTTCCGCCTGACAGACGGCGGCGGTAAAAATCACGTCGGTTGAGGAGTTGAGCGCGGTTTCGGCAGAGTCCTGCAAAACGCCGATGATGAAACCAACCGCAACCACTTGCATGGCAATGTCATTGGAAATGCCAAACATGCTGCATGCCAACGGAATCAGCAGCAGCGATCCACCCGCCACGCCTGATGCACCACAGGCGCAAATGGATGCCACCACGCTCAGTAATAATGCGGTAGCGATATCAACTTGAATCCCTAGCGTATGAACGGCGGCTAACGTCAGAACCGTTACCGTAATGGCTGCACCCGCCATATTGATAGTGGCACCTAACGGGATAGCCACTGAATAACTATCTTCATTCAGGTTCAGCTTGCGGCACAATTCCATATTTACTGGGATGTTAGCGGCAGAACTGCGAGTGAAGAACGCCGTCACGCCACTTTCGCGCAGGCAGCGAAATACCAGCGGATAAGGATTACTACGAATCTTCCAGTAAACGATCAGCGGGTTGATCACCAGCGCGACCAGTAGCATACCGCCAATCAGCACCATCAGTAGATGCGCATAGCCCCAGAGCGCGCCGAAGCCAGTTTCCGCCAGCGTTGACGCAACTAGGCCAAAGATGCCCAGCGGGGCGAAGCGAATCACGACACGCACAATCGCCGTGACGGCATGAGATGCATCGCTGATCAGGTTTTTTGTGGAAGCCGAACCATGGCGGAAAGCGAGACCTAACCCAACCGCCCAGACCAGAATACCGATGTAGTTCGCATTCAACAGCGCGTGAATCGGGTTGGCGACTACGCTCATTAACAAGCCTTTTAACACCTCAATAATACCTGAAGGAGGTGTGATATCAGTGGCTTGTGAACTCAGTGCCAGCGTAGAGGGAAAACCAACACTTAATACCACCGCAACAAAAGCGGCAGAGAAAGTGCCGATAAGATAAAGAACCAGAATGGGGCGGATATTGGTTTTTTGCCCTTGCTGATGATTAGCAATTGAAGCCATCACCAGCATGAGCACCAGCACGGGGGCGACGGCTTTTAATGCGCCGACGAACAGGGTACCTAATAACCCGACGGCTAGTGCGGCCTGTGTAGATAGTGAAGCTAAAATAATACCAGCGCAAAGGCCTAACAGGATCTGTTTAACCAGGCTGCCGTGCGTAATGTACTGCAAAAAACGAGACTGTTGAGTGTTCATAATTTTGACGGGATAACCGTTCCACTAAGTAGTTGTCTGTACGGAGCTGACACCTCTGGCCTATGCCGGGTGGCTTTTTCTTTCCGTAACGATGTGTGTTTGCGTATGCCAGTATATGAAAATTTATTTTTGAGAAAAGTAATGATGGTTTTTTTTACTGTATTACGCCGATTTTCGCGCAAAAATGTGGCGAATAACGTGTCTCCGCACGGCGAGAACCGTGCAGAGAGGAGGGGAAAGATTAACGCCCAGCGCGTTTGTTGACCCAGACGTTGATCAGCATGGTAATAATCAGAATGCTGGCAACCATGCCCAGAGAAATCGCTACCGGAATATGGAAAATGTCGATGAGCATCATCTTGGTACCAATGAAGATCAGGATGACGGCCAGGCCATATTTCAACAGCGAGAAACGTTCAGCTACGCCAGCCAGCAGGAAGTACATCGCACGCAGGCCCAGAATAGCGAACAGGTTCGACGTCAGCACGATAAAGGGATCGGTTGTGACGGCGAAAATAGCCGGGATACTGTCTACGGCGAAAATCACGTCGCTGATTTCAACCATAATCAGCACCAGAAATAGCGGCGTGGCATACAGGATGCCGTTGCGACGGACGAAAAACTTTTCGTTCTCGATGGTATCCGTCATGCGTAAACGGCTACGCAGCCAGCGTACCAGCGGCTTGTCGCCGACCGCTCCGTCATCTTCTTTCGCCAGCGCCATTTTCAGGCCGGTGAACAGCAGGAACGCGCCGAACACGTAGAGCAGCCACTGGAACTGCGTGACCAGCCAACTGCCGCCAAACACCATCAGCGTTCTGAGAACGATGGCGCCTAACACGCCGTAAATCAGCACGCGACGTTGGTATTGTGGGGGAACGGCGAAGTAACCGAACAGCATCAGCCAGACGAAGACGTTATCGACGGCAAGCGCTTTCTCGATCAAATAACCGGTCAGGAAGGCTAGCGACTGGGCATTGGCTACTTCGCGGCCCATCGTGCCGTCCAGATACCACCAGAAACCAGCGTTGAACAGCAGCGAGAGCGTAACCCAGATGATAGACCAGACGGCAGCCTGCTTGAACGTCATTACCGTCGATCCTTTGCGCCCTTGATAGAGCAGGTCGATGGCCAGCATCACTATAACAATGGCAGCGAAGCTGCCCCATAACCATGGCGTGCCGATGGTGTGCATAGCAAGATCCTTAAATAGAAACAAAAACGGCCAACGTCGGAAGGACGTTGGCCGCTTATTATTAAAGCTGCAAATGCACCTCGCCTTCCGGCAAGGTCTCACTTACAACATTAATGAAGCTGTCTCATCAAGAATTGAGCTTTTCATCAAAGTTGCCCAGTAACCGGATGCGGAACGCATCGTAATGACGATTAGCTGGCGAAAAAGTTACTCCCCTTTGCATGACAGAAGATAGGTGAAAAGATGATCTTGGTCAAATAATTATCGTTGTCTTACTCTGCATTTCCCGGCGCAGCGGCGTCGGCAGGAAACACGACGCCAGTTTGGCGGCGAATTTCCGTCAGTAGCCCAGCAACGGTGCGCGATCGTGCCAGTTCCGCATGGTTGATGTCGTTATTGTTGACCAGCGTGGCAAAGACGTCTGCTTCGTACAGCATGCTGTTGATATGCTGCGGCTGGCTGAGATCCAACTGTTTCCCTTCACGCGGAATGAATTTCACGTTATGGCATTCGGAGACTTTTTCAATCACCAGTGAACCGTCTTCCCCCTGAATTTCACTGGGTATCGTGGAATGGCTGACTTTGGAATGGATGAGGGTGACATCGAAATCGCCGTAATTCAGGATGACGCTGCCATGTGCATCTACGCCGCTTTCCAATAGCGTCGCGCTGGCCTTAGTGGAGCATGGTTCGCCCCACAGCGCCACGGCGAAGGCTAAGCAGTAGTAGCCGATATCCATGATGGAGCCATTGGAGAACGCCGGATTAAACGTATTGGGGTTCTCGCCCGCCAGATAACGCGGGTAGCGTGAGGAATACTGGCAGTAATTCAGCACCACTTTACGCAACCGGCCGACTTTTGGCAGCGCCTGCTGGATCACGCTAAAATTGGGCAGGCTGGCGGTTTTGAACGCTTCAAAGAGCACAACCTGATTTTCTCTGGCGCAGGCGATCATCTGTTCGACTTCATAGCGGTTGGAAGCCAGCGGTTTTTCACAGATGACATGCTTGCCATGGCTCAGGAAGAGCAGTGCCTGTTCGCAATGCAATGAGTTAGGGCTTGCCAGATACACGGCGTCGATCAGATCAGATTTCGCCATGGCGTCCAGTGAATCAAAGATCGTATCCACCATGTAATCGGCCTGAAACGGCTGCGCCTTTTCTGCTGTGCGTGAATAGATGGCGGTGAGCTTCAACTTGCCGGTTTCGTGTGCGGCATCAACAAACTGACGGGTGATCCAACTGGTTCCTACAATAGCGAAGCGAATCATAAGCGTTTGGTATCCTGAAGGGATTTGTGATGACTAGGGAGATTATCACGGTGAAATGACAAGGCAACGTCAATCATTTCCGGATCCGGCAGAGAAAAGCATTTACTGACGGACTATTTTAAGGGATAAACAGCGCAAATTTTATGATGCAGGAGAGGCCAATGAGCCAACTCGAATTGGAAACGTGCAACCTGACGTTGGTGCGCTACCCTCAGGTCGCTGAAAACTCGGCGCTACAGGCGTGGGATGCCGCAGATGAATACCTGCTGCGTGAGCTGTCCACGATGGAAATTGCGCCGGGCCCGCGTTTGATTTTCAATGATACGTTTGGCGCGCTGGCCTGCGGCTTGCAGGCGCAATCGCCGGTCAGTATCAGTGACTCTTATCTGAGCCAACTGGCAACGCGACACAATCTGGAATTGAATGGTTACGATGCCGCTACGGTAACGCTATTGGATAGTATGGCGGAGTTGCCCGCAGCACCCGCGCTGGTGGTGATAAAGATCCCCAAAACGATCGCGCTGCTGGAACATCAGTTGAGAATGTTGCGTAAGGTTGTCACGCCGCAAACACGTATCATCGCTGGTGCGAAAGCGAAGGATATTCACACGTCTACTCTGCAACTGTTTGAACGTGTGATGGGGCCGACGAAAACCTCGCTGGCCTGGAAAAAGGCGCGCCTGGTTCACTGTGAGTGGGCAGAGTTGAAAGTGAGTGAGCAGTCACTTACTGTCGAGTGGGAGCTCGAGGGTTACGGCTATCGTATTCAGAACCAGGCTAACGTGTATTCGCGTAATGGGTTGGATATCGGCGCGCGTTTCTTTATGCAGCATTTGCCGGAACACATCGACGGTAAGATCATCGATCTCGGTTGTGGCAACGGCGTGATTGGGCTGGCAGCGCTGAAAGCTAACCCGGACGCCACTGTGGGTTTCTTCGATGAGTCCTACATGGCGGTGGCATCGAGCCAGATGAACGTTGAGGTCAACTGCCCGCAGGATGTCGAGCGCTGTAGCTTTGTGGTGAATAACGGATTGGCGCGCGTTAAGCGAGATACGTTACAGGCGGTCTTGTGTAATCCGCCATTCCACCAGCAACACGCGGTGACGGATGAAATTGCCTGGCAGATGTTTATGGATGCTCGCCGCTGTCTTCAGGTTGGCGGAGAATTGCGCATCGTGGGGAATCGCCATCTGGATTATTTCCACAAGCTGAAGCGTCTGTTCGGCAACTGTGAAACCGTCGCCAGCAATACGAAGTTCGTCATACTACGTGCGGTGAAAACGGGGTCGTCCCGCTAAATTACCTATAATGTTAACGCCAGCCGGGTAGCCTGATCGATCGCCCGGCGTGCGTCTAATTCTTGTGCCACATCGGCACCGCCAATCAGGTGAACGTGACATCCGGCCGCCAATAAGGGGTCGTAAAGTGCACGATTGGGCTCCTGACCGGCGCAAATAATGATGTTATCTACTGGCAGACAGCGCATTTGCTGGCCGTGGATAATGTGCAGCCCTTCATCATCAATATGGTGATATTCCACGCCGCCGAGCAGCGTTACGCCGTGGCGCAGCAGCGTGGTACGGTGTATCCAACCTGTCGTTTTCCCTAAATTTTCACCGGGTTTGCCGGTCTTCCGCTGTAATAACGTAATGTCCCGCTGGTGGGGAAGCTCGCCGGATTGTTGGGGCAGAAGGCCTCCCCGGTGCAGCAACTGCGTATCAATGCCCCATTCTGCATAAAAGTCGCCGGCCCCAGCCTGAGAAGGATGGGGATTCAGGCGATGATTCCCGCCAGGAACGTTCTTTTTATTTAGAAGATAGTGCGCGGTATCAAAACCGATGCCGCCTGCGCCGATAATGGCGACCCGCTTGCCGACGGTTTTTTTGTCGCGCAGCACGTCCAGATAGCTCAGCACGCTAGGATGATCGATACCTGCAATCTCGGGAGTCCGTGGCACGATGCCGCAGGCCAGAATCACATCATCAAAACCGAGTAAATCAGTGGGAGTCGCCTGCGTGCTAAGGCGTAGCGTGACGCCGAGCAGTTCGAGCTGTCGTCGATAGTAGCGCAGCGTTTCATAAAATTCGGTTTTGCCGGGGATCTGTTTGGCAATATTGAACTGGCCGCCGATATAAGAAGAGGATTCAAACAGCGTAACCTGATGGCCGCGTGTAGCAGCGTTAACGGCAAAGGCCATACCGGCAGGCCCTGCGCCGACCACCGCAAAGCGTTTACCGACTCTGGCGGGGTGGATAGGCAGCTCGGTTTCGTGACAGGCACGTGGGTTGACCAGACAGGACGTGACCTTACCGGCGAAAATCTGATCGAGACAGGCCTGATTGCAGCCGATGCAGGTATTGATTTCATCGCTGCGCCCTGACTGCGCTTTCGCCACCAGATCGGCATCGGCGAGAAAAGGGCGAGCCATCGACACCATGTCGGCGTAGCCCTCTGCCAGCAGTTGTTCCGCCACGCCGGGATCGTTGATGCGGTTAGTGGTAATCAGCGGGATGCGGACTTTTCCCATCAATTTCTTCGTCACCCAGCCGAATGCGCCGCGCGGCACCAGCGTGGCGATAGTCGGGATACGTGCTTCATGCCAGCCGATGCCGGTATTGATGAGGGTGGCGCCAGCCTGTTCTACCGCCTGCGCCAACTGCACGATTTCTTGCCAGCTTGAGCCTTCTTCTATCAGGTCGAGCATCGATAAACGGTAAATCAGGATGAAATCTGATCCCGTTCGTTCCCGCACGGCGCGAACAATCTCAAGCGCAAAGCGGCAGCGGCGTTGAAAATCACCGCCCCATTCGTCATCACGATGGTTGGTATGCGTGACCAGAAACTGATTAATCAGATAGCCTTCCGACCCCATAATTTCCACGCCATCGTAGCCTGCCTGCTGCGCTAACGTCGCACAACGGGCAAAGTCATCGATGGTTTGCACAATATCCTGCGTACTCATCGCCCGTGGTGCAAAGCGGTTAATCGGTGCCTGAATGGCCGATGGCGCGACCGGATCGGGCTGATAGCTGTAGCGTCCGGCGTGGAGAATTTGCAGCGCAATTTTCCCGCCCGCTTCATGTACGGCCTGCGTCAATACCTGATGATGCGCGAGCTGTGCCTCGTCATGTAGGGTCGCCCCGCCTTTGGCAACGGCACCTTTGGCGTTTGGCGCAATGCCGCCTGTGACAATCAGGCCAACGCCGCCTTGTGCTCGCTCGCGATAAAATGCCGCCAGCCTTGACGTACCGTTTGGGTGCTCTTCCAGACCGGTATGCATGGAGCCCATCACCACGCGGTTCTTTAACGTCGTGAAGCCAAGATCGAGCGGGGAAAGCAGCGTAGGGTAGGCCGTCATTGCACTCTCCGGTGAAGTTAACTGGTCTGATGAGTCATGATGTTCAATCTAGCGGTAATTGAGAGAGTTGTGAAATTTATGTTTATTTATTGTGATTAGTGTCATTACGAATATTGGAGGAAAGCAGATGCAGGCAAGGGATCGTGTGCCGGAGTGTTTGTTGTCGGGGGCGTGTGACATTATAATCCGCGGGTTTATCGGGCAAAGGTATCGTTATGCGGGTGGAAGAGTTGGAATATCGTCTGGATAGCGCACTCCGTGCGTTAGAACAAAGCGTTCAGCGTCAGCAACAGACGTGGCGGCAGCAACATCATTCCCTCCAGCAGCAGTTGCTTCAGGCAAAAGAGCGTGACGCTTACCTTTGCACGCAGATTGAACGGCTCTCTGCGCAGTTGAATGCGATGGATAGCTCGCCAGATCGCAATCCGCTGCTTCAGAAAATGAAAGTCATTCATGCCCACCTTGATGCGCTGGCACAAGAGGCCAGTGCTTTTCGACGTTCACTGCGGTAACCGCACCGCTGGCATTTTTAGCTATATCGTGCCGAAGTGTTAATGCGATATCTCGTACGCCCTATTTCGTTAACGTAATATTTCCGCTTCCTTACACAATTCCTCCTCATTCTCCATAATTGCCGCAAATGTGGAGCCGACACTTGCAGATATTTACCCTTGTTCTAAGTAACTGAAGGTGTCGAGCCTATACTTTCTCTCGTAGCACGGCAGCCGCCGTTGATAAGTCAATTCAGAGAGAGGAATGAAATATGCGTAAACTCACTGCAATGCTGGTTGCTTCTTCTTTGGCATTGGGCGCGGCAGGTATCGCGCATGCTAATGAAGCTCAGAAAGGTCCAGGCCCAGAACACAAGATGATGATGAAAGAGGGGCGGGAGCATCGTGGCATGATGGGGCCGGATGAGATGTTTAAGGAGCTGAATTTGACAGAAGCACAGAAGCAGCAAATTAAAGACATCATGAAAGCATCCCGCGAGAAAATGCACAAAGCAATGCAAGACGACCGTCGTGATATGCATAACCTGATTGCATCAGAGTCGTTTGATGCTGCAAAAGCACAGGCGCAGTTGGATAAATCCGACGCGGAACATAAGGCCAGAATGCTTAACGGGCTGGAAACCAAGAACAAGATTTACAACGTTCTGACGCCAGAACAGAAGAAACAGTACAACGACAGCTTTGAAAAACGACTGGCTCAACCGCCAAAAGCCGACGGCAAGCCTGTTCCTGCGGAATAACGCGTTATTTCATGAATCCGCGCGATATCTGAAATAGCTCAGCCACTAAGACCACCGGATTGACGTATTACCTGATGGGTAATGCCTCTGTCCGGTGGTTTTTTATTTATTTTTCCCGCAACCATCGTGCTGTGAGTCGGGAAATGATTAATGCTATCCTCACGCGAAGAAAGCAGATGGAATCATCGGACAGCGGGCGGTAAAGGGCAGATGAATAACGATTTGACGTTAAAAACTATAAAATTCATGCCGTTTCTGTTCTTGACCACCCTCATCGTGAGCTGTCTGGGATTTCGGTTTCGGGTGCTGGATGATCTGTCGCTGTTTTGGCCCGCCAACATTCTGGTTTTTTGCCTCATGATTAGTTTCAGAGCCAGAAAAGGGACGATAAAAGGTAAAACGTTCTCTATCTGTATCGGTTTTTTGGTGGGTTATGCCGCGATGCTGTCGGCTGCGTTACTGATGGACAATAACTCACCGTTAAAAACCAAGGTGCTGTTATGTTTGTGCAATATGGTCTTTGTGGTAACGGCTTGGTGCGCGTTTTGCCTGATGTGTCGGTTTATCGGTAAGTGGTCGAGATTTGAAAAATTCAGCAAATATTACGTTTATATTATTTTCGCTTCGACGTTTGTCGGTGCGTTCTCATCCGGCGTAGCGTATGGATTTTATGCGTATGTCTACGATACGGGGAACCGCTATGCCGAGTTTATGGACTGGTTCAGTGAGCAACTGGGAACCGGTATTATCCTCGCGTTTTTTTTCCTGAAAAGTAAGGATATCCTGCGAGCGTTGCGGAATATTCCGCTCTGTCCGAAGCACATCAGAGAGAACATTTTTCCCTTTCTGGTCTTTATTATCTTCTTATTAGTTAGCCTGTTTTTTCTGGATGCCAGCCTGATTACACTGTCTGTTATTCCGCTCACGCTGTGTGCGTTCAATTACTCTTTCCCGATCATGTCGCTGCTCTGCGCGACTACGGGCGTAATACTGAATTATCTCTATATTAATCAGGTCGGTATCCTCATCAATTCAAATTCTGAAGCGTACATTAACTCGTTTCTTACCACGGCGCGGCTGAATATTGCGATGCTCATCATGGCGATGTTAAGCGTTTCTCATTTTGTTTCGATGAACCGACGACTGATTAAAATTATTGGAAGCAACAGCCTGAAAGATGCGCTCACGAATACTTTCAACCGCCGGGCGTTTCTCAGTATGTTGAACGGGAGGCAGAGCGCACTGGCGTATAAGAAAAAGCGCCCGTTAACGCTGCTATTTCTGGATATCGATTATTTTAAGCAGGTCAACGATACCTACGGCCATGCCAGCGGTGATGAATTGATCGCCAGCTTTGCCCGCATGCTGAGCGCGAATATTCGGCCGAACGACATTCTTTGCCGCTGGGGTGGGGAGGAATTTGTTATTGCGGCTTATGACCTGACGGCTGAACAATCCGAAGTGATGGCTGAAACACTACGGCATTTGACGGAATCCACACCGCTTGTGCTATCCGATGGCCGTGAAATCCGTTTTACGACCAGTATTGGCGTGGTTACGTTTCCCCAGTATGAAGGCGGCAACACATACGATTTGATCGGGTTGGCAGATGAGCAGCTCTATAAAGCGAAAGCGCAGGGGCGTAATCGTGTGTGTCTGCGTTTGGTCGAAGATATCTGAATCCTCCCTTGACCTTCCCCTTACTGGAACGTCTACCCTTAAAAAGACCTGTGACTGATTGAGAGGTTGTGATGAAGAAAGTCCATTTGTTATTAACGGCGACCTTGCTGGTTCCGGTTCTCTCGTTTGCCGCTAACAGCGCGCATAGCGGCCATGGTTCAGCGAGTGAGTCGTCGTCTCAACAGGCGTATATGAAGGGGATGGATGCGATGCATGCCGAGATGATGGATGGGTTACAGTCCAGCGACCCTGATATTGCCTTTGCTAAAGGGATGATTGCGCATCACCGCGGCGCGATCGATATGGCGAAGACGGAATTGCAATACGGCAAAGATCCTGAATTACGCAAGCTGGCGGAAGAGATTATTAAAGCCCAGCAGCCGGAGATCGACCAAATGGAAGCCTGGCTGAAGAAACAGGGTAAGCAGTAACGTCGTTGATGGTGCTTCTTCTGAGAAGCGCCATTTCGTTTGTACCGCACCGCAGGCAGAGCCACGTTGTCTGATGGGTAAAAATTTAGTGACTGTTTTCACAGAATAAAACGTAGAGATAGCTTTCTCCGCGTGAACTTGTTAGAAAACAGGAAAGGACGTCACCAGAAGTTTCTGGGCGAGACCTGGATAAAGCAGCGTATACCGCACGCTGCTTTATCCAGGTTTTTTTTTGCTTATTTTCCAGCTGGCCAGCGGACAACAAGCGGGATGACGTGTATTAGGCAGTTGCAGCCATTGACGAAACGGGAAGTCATTATGAATAGCAAAGTGCTCGCTGAAAATATTCTGAGGTTGGTCGGAGGGGAGACGAACGTTTCTACTCTGGTGCATTGTGCAACACGCTTGCGCTTTAAGATTGTTGATCACGGTAAGGTGGATGTGGCTGCGCTTGAGGCGCTGGAAGGCGTCATTACGGTTATCAACGCATCAGGGCAATTGCAAGTGGTGATCGGGAACCGGGTGCCGGAGGTGTATCGCACTTTTGGTTCGATCTCCAGGCTGCTGGAAGACGGCGACGGAAAACGCCAGACGACTGAAAGCGAGCAATCGACCTCTGCTATGGGACGATTGATCGATCTGGTTGCCGGGATCTTTACTCCATTGCTGGGGGCGATGGCGGCGGCGGGGGTGCTGAAAGGGGCGCTGGCTATCGTCCTGGCGCTCGGGTGGTTGAATACCAAAGAAAGTACCTATGTCATCCTGCATGCGGCGTCCGACAGCCTGTTCTACTTCCTGCCGATGCTGTTGGCGATTACCGCTGCGCGTAAATTTGAAACCAACATTTTTGTGGCGGTGTCGATTGCCGGTGCGCTGGTTTACCCGACGATTCAGGGGTTATTTGATGCCGGTCAGCCTGTGACGTTCTTCGGCCTGCCTGTGGTGATGATGAAATACACCGCCTCGGTAATTCCGATTATCTTCAGCGTGTGGCTGATGTCGTATATCGAGCGTTTCCTGAATCGCCATATTCACGAAAGTGTGCGCAATATCCTGACGCCGTTCTTTCTGTTGGTGCTGATGGTGCCGCTAACGCTGATGACCATCGGGCCGATTGGGATTTCGGCCAGTAAGCTCATTGCGTCGGTATTCGTCAGTATCTATGAATTCAACCCGATTATTGCGGGCGCGCTGATGGCTGCGTCATGGCAGGTCTTAGTGATATTTGGCGTTCACTGGGGCTTTGTGACCGTGTTCATCAACGATCTTTCCGTCATGGGGCACAGCTACCTTAAAGCTGCCTCCAGCCCGTCGGTCTTTGCCCAGTCTGGCGCGCTGCTAGGCGTGATGGTGCGCACCAAAGATAAAAAGCTCAAAGCGTTGGCAGGCAGTACGTTTATCGCGTCGCTATTTGGCATCACGGAACCCGGTGTTTATGGGGTTACGTTGAAGTTAAAGAAACCGTTTATCTGCGCGGTGATCGCTGCTGCCATCGGGGGCGCTATCGTCGGCTATGCGAAAAGTTCCGCTGTTTCTATGGGGATGCCTGGCTTGCTGACATTGCCGATTTTCTACGGCGAAGGCTTTGTCGGGTTCCTCATCGGCTGTGCGATCGCCTTCGTGGTGAGTTTTGTGCTGACCATTATTGTTGGATTTGACGACCCCGTGCAGCCTGCGGAGAAAGCACCTGCGCCAGCACACGCACCAACGGTTAAACCTGTGGCACCGGTATCACGCCAGCATGCTAACGCTCAGTCGCTAAAAGACGCGCCAGCGACGGCGGAACAGTTGGGAGCGCCAGTCAAGGGCGAACTGATTTTGCTGGAAGACGTGGACGATAAGGTGTTCTCGTCCGGCGTTGTTGGGCAGGGCGTTGCCATTTTGCCGCAGGAAGGCCGCATTTATTCACCGGTGGACGGCGTGATTGCCAGCACGTTCACCAGCGGCCATGCCGTCGGTATTCTTTCGCAGAACGGTGCGGAGATTCTGATTCATGTCGGTCTCAATACGGTGCAGCTGGAAGGTCAGCACTATCAGATGCACGTTGCAGAAGGCGACAAAGTGCAGAAGGGCCAATTGCTGTTGGAATTCGATTTGGAAGCGATCAAAAACGCGGGCTACGATACGGTGACGCCGATGGTGGTAACGAATGCGGATGAGTACCACTTATTCAGTCCGGGCACCACACGTCAGTTGAGGGTAGGGGATACGATTATCGCGCTAGCGTAACGCCATCAATCAGACGGTGAGACATGAGCTTACCGTCTGATTTTCTCTATCACCTTATGTTCTATAGCGTTACAGCGATGCTCCGTTGCTGTTAATCACATCCTGATACCAGTAGAAGCTGTCTTTACGCCGACGCTCCAGTGTGCCTTTACCGTCATCATCGCGATCCACATGAATAAAGCCGTAGCGTTTTGACATCTGTGCCGTTCCCGCGCTGACCAGATCGATCGGCCCCCAACTGGTGTAGCCCAGCAGCTCGACGCCATCGTCGATAGCTTCACGCACCTGAATGAGATGGCGACGCAGGTAATCAATACGGTAGCTGTCGTGAATGCTGCCATCTTCTTCCACCACATCGCGTGCGCCTAACCCGTTTTCCACGATGAACAGCGGTTTCTGATAGCGGTCATACAGTTCGTTCAGCAGGAAGCGCAGGCCTTCGGGGTCAATCTGCCAGCCCCATTCGGAGGCCTCAAGGTGCGGGTTAGGAATCAGGCGGATGATATTGCCGCGTGAGGACTGATATTTCTCTGGCTCGAAGGTCGCGCAGCCGCTCATGTAATAGCTGAAGGAGACAAAGTCGACGGTGTGGCTCAGATCGTTTTTGTCCTGCGCGGTAATGGTGAGTTCGACGCCATTTTCCCGGAAATAGCGCTGGATCCAGGCCGGATAGGTACCGCGTACCTGTACATCACCGAAGAACAGCCATTCACGGTTCTTGTTCTGGGCTTCCAGCACATCTTTCGGATGGCAGGTCATGGGGTAGCGCACCGCGCCCAATAGCATGTTGCCGATTTTGGCATCTGGGATCAGGTCATGGCAGGCTTTTACCGCGCGTGCGCTGGCAACCAACTGGTGGTGAATAGCCTGATAAATCTCCTTCTTCGAAGGCTCGCCGCTCAGCCCGATGCCCGTAAAGGGTGAATGCAGCGCCATATTGATTTCATTGAAGGTCAGCCAGTATTTCACCTTGTCTTTGTAGCGACTGAAAACGGCACGGGCATACTTCTCAAAATGGTCGATGACGGCACGGTTGCCCCAGCCTCCCAGTTTTTTCACCAGCCCGTAAGGCATTTCATAATGCGACAGCGTAATCAGTGGTTGAATCTGATGTTTTGCCATTTCATCGAACAGGCGATCGTAGAAGGCCAGACCGGCTTCGCAGGGCTCTGCTTCATCGCCTTCAGGATAAATGCGCGTCCAGGCAATCGAGGTGCGCAACACCTTGAACCCCATTTCGGCAAACAGCTGAATATCCTGCGGGTATTGATGATAAAAATCGATGGCCCGATCTTTGATGCAGCGAATGCTCTCATCGCGTTCCGTCACCGGACCATGTACGCCCTGTAGCTGAAGATCGGAGGTGGAGACGCCTTTACCGTCTTCATTCCATGCGCCTTCAACCTGGTTTGCTGCGACTGAACCGCCCCATAAAAATCCGTCGGGGAATGCTTTCATGGTTTTTCTCCTCATCGTTTTCTACATCATTACGCTGCGTCGGTCTGTGGCTCTGCTCTGGGAACCGCCGAGTGACAGGCAAAAAAAAACTTGGGCAGAAGAGAGTATTGCTACTCACCTCTGCCCAAGTCTCGCCCGCCATTGGCGGTAACGTCTTGTTAGGACACTATACAATCCTGAATTTCTGCGGCAATGTCCCCGTCTGGTTATGTGACCCCGGTCACGACATCTCTGCTGGCATCACTCGCGCCGACAGGCGTTAGGTGTTTTCCCCTAACGCCTGCTGATACGGTAATTACGCTTTCGCTTTCAGTGCGTTGACGACGGCTTCGCCCAGTGCTTGAGCGGATGCCGGGTTTTGGCCGGTGATCAGTCTGCCATCTACGACGACTTTATTCTCAAAGATCGGGGCTTCTTCGAATGTTGCACCATCTTTTTTCAGCGCGGCTTCGAGTTCAAACGGAACGATCTTGTCGTAATGACGGGACGCTTCTTCTTCCGCAGTAAAACCGGTAAGGCGACGGCCTTTAATCAACAGTTCACCATTGCTGAGCTTCACATTCAGCAAGCCTGCCGGACCGTGGCAAACGGCACTGATGATGTCATTCTTCTCGTACATGGTGCGTACGATGCTGATCAACTCAGGATTGTTGACGAAATCCCACATCGGTCCATGTCCACCAACGAGCAGGATCGCGGTGTATTTCGCTGGATCAACCTTGGCGAGTGGGATGGAATTAGCCAGTTTGTTGCGGTGTTCCGGGTTAGTCCAGAAATCCAAACTCGCCTGATCTTTCAGATCGAACCCGTCAAACGGAGGCAACCCGCCTTTAGGACTGGCGATATCGTAATCCAGCCCAGCTTTGTCAAAAACCTCGACCGGATGAGTGAGTTCTGGGAACCAGAAACCGCCAACGAGGTCGGGGGTTTTTCTATCCAGACTGGAAACGACGATTAAGACCTTCTCTTCTTTTAGATTGGCCTGGGCGAAAGCGGGGGAGGCGGCAGCAAACACAGCCATCGCGGCGATAATACCAGCACAGTGCTTGATGATTGACATAAAAAACTCCTTTCAGCAGGTGGTGATGGTCGCCACTATATCTGTGATAACTGGTTGAAAATAGACGGTAATAACAGGACATATTGTTTAATAAATCGATGTAATCAATTTATATTGGTGTGATAAATTATCGTAAAATGCGTTTGATGATCCCTGTGTTGCATGACGATGAGGAACCCTGATGGGGCAATCCGACAGCTTTGATGGACTGGCAGAATTTCTGGCGATAGCGAAACGCTTGAGCATCCGTAAAGCGGCACTCGATCTGGGTAAAACACCGGGTTCCGTGAGTTTGTCGCTCCAGAGACTGGAACATCGCCTCGGTGTGCCACTGTTCCACCGCACGACACGCAAAATGGCGCTGACGGAAGCGGGAGAAAACCTGCTGCTGAGAATCGGGCCTGCGGCACAGGCTATCGCGACAGGTTTTGAAGATGTGGCTCAATCGGCAAAAAATCCATCGGGAACGTTAAAGCTGATCGTAGAACGCTTGGCATTGCCCCACGTCATCGAACCCCTGATCCCTGCATTTCGTCAGGCGTGGCCGAGTTTGCATGTCGATATCACGGTGAGCAACCGCCATGATAATTTCGTCTCTGAAGGCTATGATGCCGGTATTATGATCGGTTCATACATTGAGCAGGATATGATTGCGATACGGCTTTCCCCAGCCTTTAAGTGGGCGGTATTTGGATCGCCGGACTATTTCAAAACGCACGGCAAACCTAAAGCCACCCGCGACTTAATGCATCACGAATGCATTCGCTTTCGCCGCCCTGAGAAGGGCGATATTTACCGGTGGGAATTTATCGAAAACAAAGAAAGCGTCAGAATTGAGCCAACGGGCACGGTGACGGTGAACGATGGGGAACTGATGCGCAGCCTTGCGGTTCGGGGCGTCGGATTGATTTACTCCTCCACCTTCCATACCTCACGTGAACTGGAAAACGGCACGCTGGAAGCGGCGCTACTCGATCTTTCGCCGGGAAACGACGGCCTCTTTCTGTATTTCTCCAGAGCGGCGAGGAACCAGCCCAAACTGCGCGCGTTTATCGACGTGTGTTCGCAGGTCATTAAGACGTGAATGCGTGGGCTGCTTTGATTTTCCATCTCTGATAAATATAAACAGACGCCCAAAAATAAAGGAGCTGCGCTATTAACGCAACTCCTTAAATTTGGTGGCCCCTGCTGGACTTGAACCAGCGACCAAGCGATTATGAGTCGCCTGCTCTAACCACTGAGCTAAGGGGCCGAATGGGCGATGATTATACGGTAATGTCTGGGTAGAGGTCTATAGCCTATCTGCTGGGTGGTGATTTTATGTACTCAAGATAGCTTGTTGTTATTCTTATCAGAATTTACGATGGACATAGTCAACGGAAGTAGGGAACGACATGATTACCGATATTCTGGCCATGAATCTTCAGGTGGTTTTCTGCGGCATTAACCCTGGGTTGTCGACGGCCCATCATGGTTACCACTTCGCGAACCCCAGTAACCGCTTCTGGAAAGTCATTCATCAGGCAGGGTTTACCGAGCGGTTGCTGACGCCGGCCGAAGAACAGCATCTGCTGGACACCGGATGCGGCATCACGATGCTGGTGGATCGCCCCACGGTTGAAGCCACCGAGCTAGGGCGAGATGAGCTGCTGCAAGGCGGGAGCGCGATTGTTGAGAAGATGAAGCGCTATCAGCCGCGTGCGTTGGCTGTGCTGGGGAAGCAGGCGTTCAGTCAGGCGTTTGGTATCAAGAAAGTGTCGTGGGGGCGTCAGGCGTTGCGTATTGGCGAGACGCAGGTTTGGGTGCTGCCGAACCCAAGTGGACTGAATCGTGCGACGCTGGAGTCGCTGGTGGCGTCGTATCAGGAACTGCATCAGGCATTGCAGGATAACGTATAAATTCAATCTGAACGTTCTGACAGGCAAAAAATAACCTCGGCGAACCGAGGTTATTTAGTATGTAATGTGGATTAGCTGAGAACCGAATTAATCATCCAAGAAGCTACGCAGCACTTCGGAACGGCTTGGGTGGCGCAGTTTACGCAGCGCTTTCGCTTCGATCTGACGAATACGTTCACGCGTAACGTCAAACTGTTTGCCCACTTCTTCCAGCGTATGGTCGGTGTTCATATCGATACCGAAACGCATACGCAGGACTTTCGCTTCACGTGCGGTCAGGCCAGCCAGTACGTCGTGTGTCGCAGAACGCAGGCTTTCTGACGTTGCTGAATCCAGCGGCAGCTCCAGCGTCGTATCTTCAATGAAATCGCCCAAATGTGAATCTTCATCATCACCAATCGGGGTTTCCATTGAAATCGGCTCTTTCGCGATCTTCAGCACTTTACGGATCTTGTCTTCCGGCATCAGCATACGTTCAGCCAACTCTTCCGGCGTCGGTTCACGACCCATTTCCTGCAACATCTGACGAGAGATACGGTTCAGTTTATTGATCGTCTCAATCATGTGTACCGGAATACGGATGGTACGTGCCTGATCGGCGATAGAACGAGTGATCGCCTGACGGATCCACCAAGTTGCATAGGTCGAGAATTTGTAACCACGGCGATATTCAAACTTATCTACCGCTTTCATCAGACCGATGTTGCCTTCCTGAATCAGGTCGAGGAACTGCAAACCGCGGTTGGTGTATTTCTTCGCGATAGAAATAACCAGACGTAAGTTGGCTTCCACCATTTCTTTCTTGGCGCGACGTGCTTTTGCTTCACCAATCGACATACGGCGGTTGATGTCTTTCACCTGCTCGATTGTCAGACCGGTTTCTTCTTCGATCTGTTGCAGTTTTTGCAGGCTGCGGGTGACGTCTTCTTCTACATCATTCAGCTTTTCAGACCACGGCTTGCCCATGGCGACAGCTGCGGCAAACCAGGTGCTGTTAGTTTCATTGCCGGTGAACATGGTGACGAAGTTTTTCTTCGGCATTTTGCACTGTTCAACACACAGTTTGATGATCAAACGTTCCTGAGTACGGACGCGATCCATCATGGAGCGCATGCTGTTAACCAGGAAATCGAACTGTTTCGGCACCAGACGGAACTGTTTGAAGACTTCAGACAGGTTCAGAATTTCCTGTGCTGCCAGCGCATGACTGCGACCATGGGCTTTGATGGCTTGACGGGTGGTTTCATATTGTTCACGCAGTTCGGTGAACTTCTCACGCGCCAGTTCCGGATCGATACTGTTATCGTCTTCGGAATCTTCGTCGTCTTCAGACTCTTCGTCGTCATCGTCCATTTCTTCGCTCGACAGCTCGGAGCCTACGTGCGTTGCGGTCGGGGCGATGTCTTCTTCCGCATTAGGATCGACGAAGCCGGTGATCAGGTCGGACAGGCGGCTTTCGCCCGCTTCAACGCGATCGTATTGTTCCAGCAGGTAAGTAATGGCTTCAGGATACTCGGCGACAGAACACTGAACCTGGTTGATACCGTCTTCGATACGTTTGGCGATATCGATCTCGCCTTCACGCGTCAACAGTTCAACGGTACCCATTTCACGCATGTACATGCGAACCGGATCGGTAGTGCGACCAATTTCCGATTCAACGCTGGATAGCACCTGCGCAGCAGCCTCTGCCGCATCTTCATCGGCATCATTGGTATTTTCAGCCAGCAACAGATCGTCTGCATCCGGGGCTTCTTCCATCACCTGGATGCCCATGTCGTTAATCATCTGGATGATATCTTCGATCTGATCCGAGTCGATGATATCTTCCGGCAGATGGTCATTGACCTCAGCATAGGTCAGGTAGCCTTGCTCCTTACCACGGGTGACAAGCAGCTTCAGCTGTGACTGCGGGTTTTGCTCCATAAGACGGTATCCACACTTCAGAGTATTTGGGTTGGTGTCGGTCAGCGTAGGTCGCTAACAATAGCATTAGGGGTATTTTTCTTATCGCCGCGGCCCCTGTAGCGGCTCTTTGCAGGGCTCAACCCTGCTATTTATCGGCAATTAAGCCTCTGTATCAGTGTTTTCTGGTCAACGCCAGTTGCAACGACCAAAGCTCTTTTTTTTCTTTGGCGTTGAGCCCATGCGTTCTGTCACGGGCAATCAATGTTTCTTGTCGCTGTTTCAACAGCTGATCGTAGAGCTCTGCCAGACTGATTCTAAACTTCTCGTCGAGCTCTTCCTCTACGATCATATGGTTCCACACCGCGATGGTTTCAAGCTGTTTATAGTATTTGCTGTCGCGATACTGTTCTAACAGTAGAGCCATACTCATTCCTGGACTGGCGTTACAGGTTCTTACCAAATCCTGGAACAACGATAAACCTGGGACTTTGTCCTGCTCAATACCTTCCAACGCGAGGTCAGGAACTTCAACGGCCAGCCTTGGGTTTTGCACTAAAAGTCCTATAAGTATACGCATAGTTGTGACTTTTAGTTGCGGCGTCTGGTAAGACTGCTCCAGCTCTGTGGCTTTGGGCAGCAGCCTATTCAATTGGCTGTCATCCAAAATACCCAGCTTGTTGCCAAGCTGCTGGCGTAAGTAAAGCCGTTGTGTTTCTCCCGGCACTTGACCAATCAATGGCATAGCGAGAATGCCAAGTTTGGTTCGGCCATCAGCAGAGCTCATATCTACCTGCTGTTGTAGCGTTTCAAACAGAAATTGCGACAGCGGCAGCGCTTGTATCATGCGTTGTTCAAAGGCGGCTTTACCTTCTTTACGTACCAGCGTGTCGGGATCCTCTCCGTCTGGCAGGAACATAAAACGTAGCTGACGACCATCGTTCAAATAGGGTAGCGCAGTTTCCAGCGCGCGCCATGCCGCTTCGCGTCCGGCACGGTCTCCGTCGTAACAACACACCACCAGATCGGTGGCACGAAAGAGTAACTGAATGTGTTCGGCAGTCGTGGACGTACCTAGCGACGCCACCGCATAATCAATACCAAACTGCGCCAACGCCACGACATCCATATAGCCTTCAACAACCAGGAGCCGTTTAAGATCTTTATGGCTTTGCTGTGCTTCATACAGGCCGTACAACTGGCGACCTTTATGAAAAATCTCTGTTTCCGGTGAGTTAAGGTACTTTGGCGTACCGTCGCCTAATACTCGTCCGCCAAAGGCAATCACTCGCCCCCGTTTGTCGCGGATGGGGAACATCACTCGCTCGCGGAAGCGGTCGTACGTTCGGCCCTGATCGTTAGTCACCAGCATGCCGGCATCGTTCAATGTGCTACGGTCGTCATTATTGAGGCCAAAGCGCTTTAAAACGTTATCCCAGCCGGGCGGGGCGAAGCCGATCGCAAAATGGCTGATAACCTCTGCGCTTAAACCGCGCTGTTGCAGATACTGCAACGCAGGCGTACCGACTGATTGGCTAAGTGTTTGTTGATAGAACCCGCTGAGCTGTCCCATCAATTCGTACAGACTTTGCCGCTGGTGACGCTCTAACTGGGTTGGGCCCGTGCCGCTTTCATAAGGCACGTCGAGGCCGTATTGAGTGGCCAGTTCTTCAATGGTTTCAACGAATTCGAGACGATCGTAATTCATCAAAAAATCAATGGCGTTGCCGTGTGCACCACAACCAAAACAGTGGTAGAACTGCTTGTCACCGTTTACGGTGAATGAGGGGGTTTTTTCGTGATGGAATGGACAGCACGCATGGTAGTTTTTGCCCTGCTTTTTCAGTTTGACACGCGCGTCAATGAGATCGACGATGTCGGTGCGCGCCAGCAGGTCATTAATAAATACGCGTGGGATTCGTCCAGCCATAAGCCCCTGATGTATATCTTTCTGTAAGGTAGTTACATTGGATATAGCTTATAAACGACAACAAGCCGCGCTTCCTTACGGAAAGCACGGCCTTCGTATGCAACTGCTAAGTCTGCGGATTAATCACGCGTTGGAGGGAAACCCTCCAGAAAATTAATACAGACGAGTGCGGCGTGCGTTTTCTCGAGCCAATTTCTTCGCGTGACGTTTCACTGCAGAAGCTTTAGCGCGCTTACGTTCGGTCGTTGGTTTTTCATAAAACTCACGACGACGAACTTCAGCCAGAACGCCTGCTTTTTCACAGGAACGTTTGAAGCGACGCAGAGCTACGTCGAACGGCTCGTTTTCACGTACTTTAATTACCGGCATGTGCCTCTCACCTCAATAAATTCGGTTTGCCGCTGGCCTTGTGCCAGCCTTTTCAAAATGGTGCGGAATTCTACTGCAAACGTGACGCCTTTGTAAAGCATTGCGGTGATCATAAAACACCCAACCACGGCCAGCGCAGAAATCAGGGCGCTTATGGTAGACTATCCACAGTTTGAAGCAAGCGGCATTCAATGAGCGCTTGTATCGTCATCAAAGTAGGAACAGCAATGCGCGTATTGGGTATCGAAACATCCTGTGATGAAACCGGCGTGGCCATTTATGACACAGAAACCGGTTTGCTTGCCAATCAGTTATACAGCCAGGTGAAATTACATGCCGACTACGGCGGCGTTGTGCCTGAGCTTGCCTCACGCGATCACGTGCGTAAAACGGTTCCGCTCATTCAGGCTGCGCTACGTGAAGCTGGGTTGCAGGCGAGTGATATTGATGGCGTGGCTTACACTGCGGGCCCCGGTTTGGTTGGCGCGTTATTGGTGGGGGCGACAGTCGGCCGCTCTCTGGCGTTTGCCTGGGATGTGCCAGCGATTCCCGTGCACCATATGGAAGGGCATTTACTGGCACCGATGCTGGAAGATAATCCACCAGCGTTTCCCTTCGTGGCGCTGCTGGTTTCTGGTGGACATACGCAGCTCATCAGCGTAACGGGCATTGGTGAATACCGTTTGTTGGGCGAGTCGATTGATGACGCCGCGGGTGAGGCGTTTGATAAAACGGCGAAACTGCTGGGGCTGGATTATCCCGGTGGCCCGATGCTGTCGAAGATGGCGCAGATGGGGGATTCGCAGCGCTTTACGTTTCCGCGCCCGATGACCGATCGTCCTGGGCTGGATTTCAGCTTCTCTGGGCTAAAAACGTTTGCTGCCAATACGATTCGTAGCAACGGCGATGATGATCAAACGCGTGCCGACATTGCTCGTGCATTTGAAGATGCCGTTGTAGATACGTTGGCTATCAAGTGTCGTCGTGCGCTGGATGAAACGGGCTTTAAACGACTGGTCATGGCGGGGGGCGTGAGTGCAAATCGAACGCTACGCCAGCGCTTAGGCGAAGTGATGGCAAAACGTGGCGGTGAGGTGTTTTATGCGCGTCCTGAATTCTGTACGGATAATGGTGCGATGATCGCCTATGCGGGCAGTGTACGTCTGGCGCATGGCGCCAGTCAGACGCTGGGGGTATCCGTTAGACCACGTTGGCCGTTGGCTGAACTGCCTGCGGTGTGAGTGTTTTAGCAATAATTGCTACGTGTAGCGATCTTACACGTAGCAAAAAACGTAGCGAAAATGCCCAGCAAAATGCGTAATAAAAACGGTAGCGAGCGGGTTAGTTACAGCTCTTGTTCGAAGAGCACCAGAATAGCTTCGTAAAGTTGTTTGACGCTGAAGCCTCTTGCTGGGGTGGTGAATATGGTGTCATCCCCCGCGATGGTGCCGAGGATTCCCTCTGACTTCCCGAGTGAATCCAACAGCCGAGCGATGAGTTGCGCGGCTCCCGGACTGGTATGGATGACGATGACCGCATCGTTATAGTCCACGTCCAGCACAAGGTTCTTTAGTGGACTAGACGTGGTAGGAACGCCGAGTTCGGCTGGGAGACAATACACCATCTCCATTTTTGCATTGCGTGTGCGCACGGCGCCAAATTTCGTTAGCATGCGTGACACCTTGGATTGGTTGATGTTTTCAAATCCTTCGTCTTGCAATGCTTGAACAATTTCACTTTGAGAACTGAACTTCTCTTCCTTTAACAGCGCTTTGAACGCTTTAACGAGGTCTTCTTGTTTTGTCGAATTTCGCATTCTGCACCGGATTAATTGTTATGGTTAATCCTTCTATTATGCAGTTGTGTGAATTTTTATGCAATTAAATCGCGTATAATTCCAATCTATTTCACCGGATATGTGCTAGTCGCTGTTTTCAAAAAATTCGCCTTTTGGGGAGTCCGAAAAATGCGCCCTGCGTCACATAAAAGTAAATCAAATGTTATCAGAATGATGTTGTTTGGACGCCATTGATCGGTGTAATGTAGCGCACAGGTTAATTGCACGTGAATGAACACCGCGTTATAGCTCAATAGCTTATTAACTTTACTTACCTTTCAAACGAATGGTTGTTTTTGATTTATTATTAGAGACATAGCGTATTTTTGTCTCTCATGCCATTTACCGAACGATGAGTAGACTGATCTTATCCCCATTTTGTATATTCTGTTTATAACCAAATGAATTCACGGCACTTTTTTATTTTACGATAATAAGGAGTTTAGGATGAAAGTTGCAGTTCTCGGAGCAGCAGGTGGTATCGGTCAGGCACTCGCACTCCTCCTCAAAACCCAGCTTCCTTCAGGTTCAGAACTATCCCTTTACGATATTGCTCCGGTCACGCCGGGTGTTGCCGTTGATCTGAGCCACATTCCTACAGCCGTGAAGATCAAAGGCTATAGCGGTGAAGATGCTAAACCTGCGCTGGCTGGCGCGGATATCGTGCTGATCTCTGCCGGTGTGGCACGTAAACCAGGTATGGATCGTTCCGATCTGTTCAACGTTAATGCGGGAATTGTGCGCAATCTGGTTGAGCAAATTGCGGTTACCTGCCCGAAAGCCTGCATCGGTATTATCACTAACCCAGTGAATACAACCGTTGCCATCGCTGCGGAAGTGCTGAAAAAAGCCGGCGTCTATGACAAAAACAAACTGTTTGGCGTTACCACGCTGGATATCATCCGTTCCAATACCTTCGTTGCTGAGCTGAAAGGCAAACAGCCGCAGGATATTAATGTGCCGGTTATCGGCGGACATTCTGGTGTGACGATTCTTCCACTGCTGTCTCAAGTTCCTGGTATCAGCTTCAGTGAGCAGGAAGTTGCCGATTTGACCAAGCGTATTCAGAATGCGGGCACCGAGGTAGTTGAAGCCAAAGCAGGTGGCGGATCGGCAACGTTGTCTATGGGCCAGGCTGCTGCGCGCTTTGGCCTGTCTCTGGTTCGTGCATTGCAAGGCGAAAACGGTGTGGTGGAATGTGCATACGTTGAAAGCGATGGCAAGCATGCCCGCTTCTTCGCTCAGCCGGTGCTGTTGGGCAAAGACGGCGTTGTAGAGCGTAAAGACATCGGCACATTAAGCGCTTTTGAGCAAAATGCGCTTAGCAGCATGCTGGACACGCTGAAGCAGGATATTGAATTAGGCGAGACGTTCATCAAGAATTAATCATTGAGATTCTTGTAATACGTGACGTTGAATAAAAAGCCGGAGATATCGATCTCCGGCTTTTCTTTTTTTAATCGGGACGGATGAGTTTTTTTCTGTCGATAAGCTCATTGGTTTCCGGATCGTAGTACCGGCTGGGCCAAATCTCTGATGGGTGAATACTCAGCGCATCGGCAATAAGCCATTCCCCTTTGGGCCAGGGGCGTGAGAGCGCGTTAGCTAATGTAGATGAGCTTAATCCGGCCGCTCGCGATACCGCCGCCAGCGTCGTGTTTTTCTTGCGCAGTGCAGCAATGATATCAGCGGGATGCCAGTCTTGTTTCCTTAAAATCATATTCCTTCCCTTATTTGCTATAAGACGACTGTGTATTAGTGGTATAAATAACGGATGTTAGTTATATGCCGAGCTAACATGACATTATTATTTGGAAATAATATAGCATTAATTTCCTTTAAAATTCTCAATTAATTTCCAAATGAGCGCGTTTTTGTTAGGGATGGCACTATCAGGATGAAAGGCAATGAAAAAAGAGTGGTTTGCTACCAGCGATTTGGTTGGAGTTGGCGGCCTTCCGAAATCAAGACAAGGATTGAATAAGCGCGCCCGTGAAGATGGATGGGAAAAGCGTCGCCGTAAAGGTGTCCAAGGAAGAGGAGTGGAATACTCAATTCACAGCTTACCGGATACGGTAAAAAAATCCCTATTACTCGAAATCGAGCCTTCTGCCTACTCGGCGAAGCAGCCTGCGGCCTTGGCAGTATGGATGCAGATTTATCAGCAACTATCTGAAAAAGAAAGAGATGAGTTAATCGCTTATATTCTTCGCGTCGGCGTATCGTCTACGCTGAACCAGTTGGGAATTACGCCGTCGGACGAGGAACCTATCTCATCAATGGATGATTGACTGAGCCATCTAAAGCGGGTTCTCCAATTGCCAATCTGTGGTGAAGAAGGAACCTGCATTTTCTTTAGATTTACCGTATTGCTTTGGTTGCGATGTTTCGGCATCGCACTGGATGTAATCATTTCTTTATTACTTAGGTGTGGCGGTAACGCGTAAAAGTTAGCGGTTTAGGTAATTATAGTCTATTATATGGAAACTTTTGGGCGAGTTGACGTAACGCCTGTTCAAAACAAACAAGGGAGTGACGAGTATGGACAAAGAATGGTTTGCAACAAGTGAGCTGGTTGGCGTAGGTGGATTGCCGAAGTCACCGCAGGGGCTGAACAAACGGGCGAGAGACGACGGTTGGGAAAAGCGCCGGCGGAAGGGGGTTCAAGGGCGCGGTGTCGAATATTCTATTCGCAGTTTGCCGAATGAGGTCAGGAATTCTCTGCTCATAAAAGAGAACCCACCAACAGAATATTATCGCATCGATAGTGAGCCGACTCTGCTGTCATCGTGGGTGCATATTTTCCATCAACTTTCCGTTGATGAGCGAACTCGGCTGATCAATTTCATCTTGCGTGAAGGGACGATAGCGATGTTGTCTCGGCTGGATGATGCCCCCATCGACCAGACTGCTTAGTCTGGGAATGAGTAGCGCTGCAAGGCAGCGCTACGTAGATTGAATCAGACACGATTGAATCAGATAAGTACCTCACACCACGATTAGAAATCGCGCTGTACGGCTAAGTGGGCAAGGCCTTCGAGCGCTATGCGGTATGGCGTTTCCGGGAGCTGCTGTAGTGCGCTAATCGCTTTATCTGCCTCTTCTTCCGCACGCTGGCGCGTATAATCAAGCGAACCACATTGCTGCATGGCGGCAAGCACTGGCTCCAGCAGATGACGCCCGTTTCCTTCTTCAATTGCCTGACGAATCAGCGAACTCTGTTCTGCATTCCCATTACGCATAGCGTGCAGCAGTGGCAGCGTTGGTTTGCCTTCATTGAGGTCGTCGCCTGTATTCTTGCCCAGCGTTTTGCCGTCTGCACTGTAATCAAGCAGATCGTCAATTAACTGGAACGCAGTTCCTAGGTAGCGGCCATAGTCCTGAAGCGCTTTTTCTTGCTCTGGCGTCGCACCTGCAAGGATGGATGAAGATTGCGCGGCGGCTTCGAATAAACGTGCCGTTTTGCTGTAAATGACGCGCATATAGCTTTCTTCAGTAATATCTGGGTCGTTGCAGTTCATTAACTGCAAGACTTCGCCTTCAGCAATCACGTTTACTGCTTCGGACATCAGCGCTAGCACGCGTAACGATTCGAGGCTGGTCATCATCTGGAAAGCGCGGGTATAGATGAAATCCCCAACCAATACACTCGCGGCATTGCCAAAGGCGGCATTGGCCGTTGCTTTACCCCGACGCATGTCAGATTCGTCTACCACGTCATCATGCAATAGCGTTGCGGTATGAATAAATTCGATCAATGCAGCCACGGTGACATGTTTATCACCGCTATAGTCGAGGGCTCTGGCGGCTAGCACAGCAATCATCGGGCGTATACGTTTTCCACCGCCGCTGATGATATAATGTCCAAGCTGGTTGATCAAAACGACGTCGGAATTCAGTTGTTCAAGAATGACGTTATTAACAGCTGCCATATCCTGTGCGGTTAATGTTGTAATTTGTTCTAGATTCATGGTTTGTGCCAACGTATGTCTTCAACACTGCCGTAAGATTGCTGTTGCATATCGGCAAGATGGAACTTATTGCGCCGATTGTACTTGAAAAATGAGAGAGATAAACGGCAGTTCATACGTTGTATTCTTTTTCTTCACATCCTTTGATTATGCACTTGTCATCCGCAGTATTTTTGCGTAGAATTCGCGCCCTATTATGAATATTTATAGCGCGCTCTGAAAACCTATGGTGAGTGCGCGGAAAGCGGAGTTTTATATGTACGCAGTTTTCCAAAGTGGTGGTAAACAACACCGAGTAAGCGAAGGTCAAACCGTTCGCTTGGAAAAGCTGGACATCGCAACTGGTGAAGCCGTTGAGTTTGACCAAGTTCTGATGGTTGCCAACGGTGAAGAAATCAAAATCGGCGTTCCTTTCGTCGATGGCGGTAAAATCAAAGCTGAAGTTGTTGCTCATGGTCGTGGCGAAAAAGTGAAGATTGTTAAGTTCCGTCGCCGTAAACACTACCGTAAGCAAGCAGGCCACCGTCAGTGGTTCACTGACGTGAAAATTACCGGCATCAGCGCTTAAGATTAGGAGAGCGGATTAAATGGCACACAAAAAAGCTGGCGGTTCAACCCGTAACGGTCGTGACTCCAATGCACAACGTCTGGGCGTAAAACGTTTTGGCGGCGAAAGTGTACTGGCTGGTAACATCATCGTTCGTCAACGTGGCACCAAATTCCACGCAGGAACTAACGTTGGCTGCGGGAAAGACCACACTCTGTTTGCTTTGACTGATGGTAAAGTTCAGTTTGAAGTTAAAGGCCCAAAAAACCGTAAATATATCAGCATCGTTGCTGAATAATTTTTCGCGTTAGGTCTTACGGATTCAAGCCCCGCAATTCTTTGCGGGGCTTTTTACATTCTGATTCTGAGTAAACCATCTGGATAAGTATGAATACTAAACAGCAGACGGGTATTGGTCTTTGTTTGGCGCTGACTACGGCAGTTTGCTGGGGGGCGCTACCGATAGCCATGAAACAGGTTCTGGTGGTGATGGAGCCTTATACGATTGTTTGGTATCGCTTTTTTATCGCTTCGATTGGACTCGGCATTATTCTGTCATACCGTAAGAATTTACCGCCAATGCGGATTTTCCGGCATCGGCGTTGGTGGGTTTTGCTGCTGATTGCAACCGCTGGGTTATTAGGCAATTTTGTCTTCTTTAGCTCGTCTCTGCAATATCTGAGTCCGACGGCGTCTCAGGTTATCGGGCAGCTTTCTCCTGTTGGTATGATGTTCGCCAGCGTACTTATCCTAAAGGAAAAGATGCGTGGCACGCAGGTCATTGGCGCGATCATGCTCATCTGCGGCCTGATACTGTTCTTTAATACCAGCCTGATTGAGATTTTTACCCGGCTGACGGACTACACGCTGGGGGTGCTGTTAGGCGTCTGTGCTTCGGCGGTATGGGTATCCTATGGCGTAGCGCAGAAGGTGTTGTTGCGGCGTCTGACGTCACAGCAAATTCTGTTTCTGCTATATGTGCTTTGCGTCGTGTTTATTACGCCTTTTACCAAGCTTGAGGCTATTTTCCAACTGAGCAACTGGCAGCTCATCTGCCTGCTATTCTGCGGTGCGAATACATTAATTGGGTATGGTGCGCTTGCGGAGGCCATGGCGCGCTGGCAGGCGTCGCAGGTGAGTGCCGTCATTACGCTGACGCCGCTGTTTACGCTGTTGTTTTCCGATCTACTGGCGTTAGTGTGGCCGACTTTCTTTGCTGCGCCAGTGCTGAACTGGGTTGGCTACCTGGGCGCTTTTGTTGTGGTTGCTGGTGCGATGTTTTCTGCTATCGGACATCGTTTCTTACCCAGTAAGAAAGAACCTGTGCCGCCATTGAGGGTGCAGAAGTAGTCTGAGAGACGCGTATTGCAGAGGGGCACAGACGCCTTTTGACATTCTGCATGTGTTGCTTATTTTTAATACAGATGAAATTATTGGAGCAGGCAGGTACAATCCGCTCCTTTGCTGGAATGCGTTCTGGTGCGTCAGTTTTTTTAATGGTGAGTAGAAATACGCTACATGCCGTAAAATCAAAAAGTTACGCCAAGAAGAACCAATAACAAGCCTAAAACACGTAGATATTCTCTATTGGTTTTTTGCGGAGAGAATCAATGAAGTTTGTAGATGAAGCCACAATTCTCGTTGTGGCAGGCGATGGCGGTAACGGTTGTGTTAGCTTTCGTCGTGAAAAATATATTCCTAACGGCGGCCCAGATGGCGGTGACGGTGGTGACGGCGGTGACGTTTATCTGCTGGCTGACGAAAACCTGAACACGCTGATCGATTACCGTTTTGAAAAATCTTTCCGCGCGGAGCGTGGACAAAACGGACAAAGCCGTGACTGTACGGGTAAGCGCGGCAAAGATATTACGATTAAAGTCCCGGTTGGCACGCGTGTTCTCGATCAGGGAACTGGCGAAGTGCTGGGTGATATGACGCGTCATCAGCAGAGCCTGATGGTAGCGAAAGGCGGCTGGCATGGTTTAGGTAACACGCGTTTTAAATCATCCGTCAACCGTGCTCCTCGCCAGAAGACCAGCGGCACGAAAGGTGAAGAACGTGAGCTGACACTGGAACTGCTGCTGCTGGCTGACGTGGGAATGTTGGGTCTGCCCAACGCAGGTAAATCGACTTTCATCCGTGCGGTATCTGCGGCAAAACCAAAAGTCGCCGACTATCCGTTTACCACCCTAGTGCCGAGCCTTGGTGTGGTTCGTATGGATAGCGAACAGAGCTTTGTTGTGGCGGATATTCCTGGTTTGATTGAAGGAGCATCCGAAGGCGCTGGGTTAGGGATTCGTTTCCTGAAGCACTTGGAGCGCTGCCGTGTTCTGTTGCACTTGGTTGATCTGGCTCCAATTGATGAGTCCGATCCAGTTGAAAATGCCAAAATCATTATCAACGAGTTAGAGCAGTACGGCGCAGGTTTGGCAGAAAAACCGCGTTGGCTGGTTTTCAACAAAGTTGATTTGATCGACAAAGCTGAAGCGGAAAAACGAGCCAAAGAAATTGCGACAGCGCTTGGCTGGGAAGGGAAATATTACCTGATTTCTGCGGCGAACCGTGAAGGCGTCACGCCACTTTGCTGGGATGTGATGAGCTTCCTGAAAGCCAATCCGAAAGTGACGGCGATTGCCGAAAGCGCACCGGAAAAAGTTGAATTCATGTGGGACGATTATCACCGTCAACAACTGGCTGAAATAGAAAAAGAAGCTGAAGAAGAGTGGGATGATGACTGGGACGATGAAGATGATGAAGGTGTTGAGATCATCTATCAAAAGTGATGTGTTCTTCTGCTAGTTAATTCTTGCCTATTGCGGCCTTATCCCATCAAGGTAAGGCCGCATTTTTATTTTAATTGTTCTGATAAATGTCTTTGTAAAGGCGACTTTCAAATCGTACCAAAGGAATGCGGCGTTCGCGCTGGTCTTCTGGTGGTACGGCATAACCGGACAGAAATTGAACGAATGCCATGCGCTGGCCACTCGCGGTGGTGATGAAGCCTGCCAGATTATATACGCCCTGTAGTGCCCCTGTTTTCGCTGAAACCTTACCATCAACGCCAGCTTCATGCAGACCGCCACGATAGCGCAGCGTGCCGTCATAACCGGAAAGTGGAAGCATGGTGATGTAATTCAATTCATTATCGTGCTGTGCGATGTACTGCAATACCTGCATCATCGTTTCTGGCGAAATCAGGTTGTGCCGTGACAGGCCTGAACCATCAACAACAATGCTGTTTCCTAAATCCACACCGGCTTTCTGGCGCAGGATCTGGCGCACGGCATCCGCGCCGGCGCGCCATGTACCCGGCACGCTAAAACGTTCATGCCCAATGGTACGGAAAACCGTATCGGCAATCATATTGTCCGATTTTTTCAGCATGATAGTGAGCAGATCGTGCAGTGGAGCAGACTGTGTCTGAGCCAGCACGCTCCCCGCGGATCCTGGCTGCGTCTGACGACGAAGGCTGCCCTTGATGCGAATATCGGCCTGCTGTAACTCATCTTTAACAATCGCGCCAGCATAACTGGCCCCATCCTGAATCGCGAACGCCAGTGGAAGCGGTTCTGTACGCTGAGTCAAACAGCCTGTAAGCGTAAAGCGATTTAGTTCTCCAGGAACCACATCCAGTTCGCAGTATTGCGCATCAGATGAGCCCTTAGCCAGCGTACGGACCTCGCTGAACATTTGCACTGGATAATAGGAGGCGACGCGGATAAACGCGTTGTTACCCGCTTTAGGCGCGCTGTAGAGTGAGACGGAGAAGCAGTTACGATCGACAATCGCGGCACTTGGTGGGGCGCTGAAGCACTGCGTCATGTCGTTCCAAGGCCAGCCCGGCGCTTTATCGTGACTGGCGAATACCGAAGTATCGATTAGCACATCCCCTGCGATTTCCTGTATCCCGCGCTTTCTTAATTCTTGCACCATGTTCCGTATTTGCTGGCGCTTAAGTGTTGGATCGCCGCTAAACCGCACGATGAGGTTACCGTTTAGCATACCGCTGGTGACAGGGCCATGGCTTTCCATCGTAGTGATGAATCGATAGTCTGGACCCAATTGTAGTAATGCAGCTAATGCGGTTATCACTTTTTGTGTACTGGCGGGAAGCGCCATTTGCTGGCTATTGAAGGCCATACTGGGTGTTGTTGAGCCAACTTTTTGTACCAATAGCGCCAGATTGGCACCGTCTGGTAAATATTGGCGATGATCCTCAACTGAAGCTGCATTGGCATGCAGAACAAAAGCGCAGGCAAGTCCGGTAACAATCGATGAAAAACGCATAATCTCAGCTAAGAACGGGGTAACGTGTGGTCATACTACGGCGCAACAAGGTCTAAAGTAAACGATGACCCTCATGGAACTCTGGGGTAAAATACGTATCAAAATGCAAAACCGCTGCCAGCCTAGAAATTTTATTCTGGGGCTGGTTGCTTTTGCTTTATGTCCAGTGAGGACTGGCACGTTGCAGAGACTCCGTCGCCTTTGATTTTTAGCGCGTCAGGATGACGATTATTTGAGTCTTACGGACTTTTTTAGAGGTATAGACAATATGAAACAATTTCCGATGACCTTGCGTGGTGCTGAAAAATTGCGCGAAGAGCTTGACCACCTGAAATCTGTGCGTCGACCTGAAATTATTGCAGCCATTGCCGAAGCGCGTGAGCACGGCGATCTGAAAGAAAATGCAGAATACCACGCCGCACGTGAGCAGCAGGGCTTTTGTGAAGGGCGCATTCAAGACATTGAAGCGAAGCTGTCTAACGCACAGGTTATCGATGTCACGAAGATGACGGCGAACGGGCGTGTTATTTTTGGCGCAACGGTAACCGTGATGAACTTGGATAACGAAGAAGAACAAACCTACCGGATTGTTGGCGATGATGAGGCGGATTTTAAGCAGAATCTGATCTCTGTGAATTCCCCGATTGCGCGTGGTCTGATCGGCAAAGAGGAAGATGACGTTGTGGTCATTCGTACGCCGGGCGGCGACGTGGAATATGAGATCCTGAAGGTCGAATATCTATAAATTTTGCTGGGTTGTTGATTAAAACAGCAAAAATTGTAAAGAAAAGAAAAAGGCCGCTTGCGGCCTTTTCTCTAACCGAGAGGCATGGCACCTTTCCGTTAAAACTGAGTATCCTGAAATAAAAAGTGTTATCGTGGTAACACAATTTTACGTTCTTTCGCAGGACGGTACAGCACCAGCGTGTGGCCGATGACCTGAACGTTAGCGGCACCCGTTTCACGAACAATGGCCTCGACAATCAAGGCTTTGGTTTCACGGTCTTCTGTCGCTACTTTTATCTTGATCAGTTCGTGATGCGCTAATGCTTGTTCGATCTCCGCCAGAACACCTTCGGTGAGACCGTTATTGCCCAGCATGACAACCGGTTTTAGCGGATGTGCCAAGCCTTTCAGGTGTTGTTTTTGTTTATTACTTAGGTTCATTGTGTTTTTTACTTAGGTTGGGATTGAAAACGGGTCATTCTACCGCCATCTCATGATTATAACCAATTTGACTGTTCTGATTGGTAATATGTGAGAAGTTTCTCCCCACCACGAGCGTGTTACTGAGAATAGTTGGAAAATCGATGGCGAATAAAAAGCGTTCTGCAAGTTCCAGTCGCTGGTTGCAGGAACACTTTAGCGATAAATATGTGCAGCAGGCCCAGAAAAAAGGGCTGCGCTCGCGTGCTTGGTTTAAACTTGACGAAATACAGCAGAGCGACAAACTGTTTAAACCCGGTATGACGGTTGTGGATTTAGGCGCTGCACCTGGCGGTTGGTCACAGTATGTGGTCACGCAAATCGGTGGAAATGGTCGAATTATCGCGTGCGATATTTTACCGATGGATCCGATTGTCGGCGTCGATTTCCTGCAAGGGGACTTTCGTGATGAACTGGTCCTCAAAGCCTTGCTCGAAAGGGTTGGCGATAGCAAAGTTCAGGTGGTGATGTCTGACATGGCCCCTAACATGAGTGGTACTCCAGCCGTTGATATTCCGAAATCGATGTATCTGGTTGAATTAGCACTTGGTATGTGTCGGGATGTATTAGCGCCAGGCGGAAGTTTCCTGGTGAAAGTGTTTCAGGGAGAAGGTTTTGATGAATACCTACGGGAAATTCGCTCCCTGTTTACGAAAGTGAAAATTCGTAAACCAGACGCCTCACGTGCCCGGTCTCGTGAAGTGTATATTGTAGCGACAGGGCGGAAACTGTAGTACCCTAACGCTGTTTTTTAACACAGTTGTAATATGAGGTTAATCCCTTGAGTGACATGGCGAAAAACCTAATTCTCTGGTTAGTCATCGCAGTGGTGCTGATGTCTGTTTTCCAGAGCTTTGGGCCCAGCGAGTCGAATGGCCGTAGGGTGGATTATTCAACCTTCTTGACTGAAGTGAATCAGGATCAGGTCCGTGAAGCACGTATTAACGGGCGTGAGATCAGTGTTATCAAAAAAGACAGCAACAGATACACGACTTACATTCCTGTCAATGACCCCAAGCTACTGGATAACCTGCTAACGAAGAATGTGAAAGTCGTTGGTGAACCACCGGAAGAGCCAAGCCTGTTGGCTTCTATCTTTATTTCCTGGTTCCCGATGCTGTTACTGATTGGTGTCTGGATTTTCTTCATGCGCCAAATGCAAGGTGGCGGCGGTAAAGGTGCCATGTCCTTCGGCAAGAGCAAAGCGCGTATGTTGACTGAAGATCAGATCAAGACGACGTTTGCGGATGTAGCCGGTTGCGACGAAGCGAAGGAAGAAGTTAGCGAACTGGTCGAGTACCTGCGTGAACCTAGCCGTTTCCAGAAACTGGGCGGTAAGATTCCCAAAGGCATTCTGATGGTCGGCCCGCCGGGAACCGGTAAAACGCTGCTGGCGAAGGCGATTGCTGGTGAAGCAAAAGTGCCTTTCTTTACGATTTCCGGTTCTGATTTCGTTGAAATGTTTGTCGGTGTCGGTGCTTCTCGCGTTCGTGACATGTTCGAACAGGCGAAGAAAGCCGCGCCTTGTATCATCTTTATCGATGAAATCGACGCCGTTGGCCGTCAGCGTGGAGCAGGTTTAGGCGGTGGTCACGATGAACGTGAACAAACGCTGAACCAAATGCTGGTTGAGATGGACGGTTTTGAAGGCAACGAAGGCATTATTGTTATCGCGGCGACGAACCGTCCCGATGTGCTTGATCCAGCTTTGTTGCGTCCCGGTCGTTTTGATCGTCAGGTTGTGGTTGGCCTGCCGGATGTTCGCGGTCGTGAACAGATTCTGAAAGTGCATATGCGTCGCGTACCGTTGTCTCCCGATATCGATGCGTCAGTGATTGCACGTGGTACGCCTGGCTTCTCTGGTGCGGATTTGGCTAACCTGGTTAACGAAGCCGCCTTGTTCTCCGCTCGTGGCAACAAACGCGTTGTTTCGATGGTTGAATTCGAGAAAGCGAAAGACAAAATCATGATGGGTGCCGAGCGCCGTTCCATGGTTATGACTGAGAAGCAGAAAGAATCGACGGCCTATCATGAAGCGGGCCACGCTATCATCGGTCGTCTGGTGCCAGAGCACGATCCCGTTCATAAAGTGACGATCATTCCACGTGGTCGTGCGCTGGGCGTGACGTTCTTTCTGCCTGAAGGTGATGCGATCAGCGCCAGCCGTCAGAAATTGGAAAGCCAGATCTCCACGCTGTACGGCGGTCGACTGGCCGAAGAAATCATTTACGGTGTGGAACATGTTTCGACTGGTGCGTCTAATGACATCAAAGTCGCCACGTCCATTGCTCGTAACATGGTGACGCAGTGGGGCTTCTCTGAGAAATTGGGTCCATTGCTTTATGCGGAAGAAGAGGGCGAAGTATTCCTCGGCCGTTCTGTAGCAAAAGCCAAGCACATGTCAGATGAAACGGCGCGTATCATCGATCAGGAAGTGAAATCGCTGATTGAACGTAACTACGTGCGTGCTCGTGAGTTGTTGATGGCCAATATGGACATCCTTCACTCAATGAAAGATGCGTTGATGAAGTATGAAACCATTGATGCGCCGCAGATTGACGACTTGATGGGGCGTAAGAAAGAGGTGCGTCCGCCAGCGGGTTGGGAAGCGTCTCGTTCTGACAACGATTCCGGCAACGGCAGTGGGACGCCAAAAGCTCCTACGCCAGTGGATGAGCCGCAAACGCCTAATCCTAGTAACACCATGTCTGAGCAAGCGGACGACAAATAATTCGCCTGCGATTGATATCGGTAACTCACAAAACCCCAGCTCAGGCTGGGGTTTTTTACTGGGAATGCTCTTCGAATCACCTTTCATGCTAACAACACCAGAATGCGGAGGTAAATCATGCAACTGGTTGCCAGAGACTCAACGCTGGATCTTTCCTGCCCACGTATCATGGGTATTCTTAACGTCACGCCGGACTCTTTTTCCGATGGCGGAAAACACAACAAGCTTGATGCGGCATTACTGCATGTTCAGGAGATGGTTAACGCGGGTGCGGCCCTGATCGATATTGGTGGTGAATCAACGCGCCCTGGGGCGGATGAGGTGAGCACGGAAGAAGAGTTGGAACGTGTGGTACCTGCCGTTGAGGCCATCGCTAAGCGGTTTGATGTCTGGATCTCGGTCGATACTTCAAAGCCGGAAGTCATGACGGCGTCAGCGCAGGCAGGCGCACATCTGATTAATGATATTCGCGCTTTGCAAGAGCCCGGCGCGCTGGAAGCGGCGGCGGCAACGGGGCTACCGGTGTGCCTGATGCATATGCAGGGGATGCCGAGAACCATGCAGCATAAACCGCATTATGATGACCTGATGCAGGACATCGGAAATTTCTTGCAGCAGAACATTGATCGCTGTGTGAACGCCACTATTCCGAAAAGTAAGCTATTGCTGGATCCTGGGTTCGGATTCGGTAAAAATCTTGCCCATAATTATGCGCTTCTGGCTCGCCTGAGCGAGTTACACCGTTTTGAACTGCCGCTTCTGGTAGGGATGTCGAGGAAGTCCATGATTGGACAACTCCTCAATGTGCCGCCTGCACAGCGTGTTCATGGCAGCGTCGCCTGCGCTGTGATCGCGGCGATGCAGGGAGCACAAATTATTCGTGTACACGATGTTAAAGAAACGGCTGATGCCATGCGCATTGTTGAGGCCACCCTTTCTGCGAAGGAATAAAAACGAGATGAGTAACCGCAAATATTTTGGTACCGATGGCGTACGTGGCAAGGTCGGCGATACGCCGATTACCCCTGATTTTGTGCTTAAACTGGGTTGGGCTGCGGGGAAAGTGCTCGCACGACATGGTTCTCGTAAGATTATTATCGGCAAAGATACCCGTATTTCTGGTTACATGCTGGAGTCTGCGTTGGAAGCTGGGCTGGCCGCTGCGGGTTTGTCGGCTTCTTTTACCGGCCCGATGCCTACGCCTGCGGTTGCTTATCTGACTCGTACGTTCCGTGCAGAAGCAGGCATCGTTATCTCTGCTTCTCATAATCCGTATTACGACAACGGGATTAAATTTTTCTCCATTGACGGCACCAAGCTGCCGGATGAGGTAGAAGAAGCGATCGAGGCTGAACTGGAAAAACCGCTGACGTGTGTTGAATCTGCTGAATTAGGCAAAGCCAGCCGCATTGTTGACGCTGCCGGGCGCTACATCGAGTTTTGTAAGGGCACGTTCCCGAGCGAACTGAGCCTCAATGGTTTAAAGATTGTCGTCGATTGTGCCAATGGTGCGACCTATCATATCGCCCCCAGCGTATTGCGTGAACTTGGTGCTAAAGTCATCGCGATTGGCTGTGAACCGGATGGTATGAATATCAATGAAGAGTGCGGGGCGACCGACGTCAGGCAGCTACAGGCTCGCGTACTGGCTGAGAAAGCGGATGTTGGCCTCGCGTTTGACGGCGATGGCGATCGGCTCATCATGGTCGACCATTTGGGCAACAAGGTCGATGGCGATCAGATTCTGTATATCATCGCCCGTGAGGCATTACGCCAGGGGCAACTGCGCGGCGGTGCAGTGGGCACGTTAATGAGCAACATGGGGCTTGAGGTGGCGTTAAAGCAGTTGGGTATCCCGTTTGCTCGCGCCAAAGTGGGTGACCGCTATGTATTAGAAATGATGCAGGCAAAAGGGTGGCGGATTGGTGCGGAAAACTCCGGTCATGTGATCCTGCTGGATAAAACCACGACGGGTGATGGTGTGATTGCCGGTTTGCAAGTCCTTACCGCGATAGTGAGAAACCATATGAGCCTGCATGATCTATGTAGCGGTATGAAGCTGTTTCCACAGGTCCTAGTCAATGTACGGTTTACGGGTGAAAACGATCCGCTGGAAGACAAAGATGTGCAGCAGATTACGCAGGATGTGGAAAAAGAATTGGCCGGACGCGGGCGGGTTCTGCTGCGTAAATCCGGTACTGAGCCGCTTATCCGCGTCATGGTTGAGGGTGAACACGAAGAGACCGTCATCGCGTTGGCAAACCGTATTGCCGATGCGGTGAAAGCGGTCAGTTGAGGGGCTTTTTGATTCACCAATCAGGTAGATAAGGCTTTCGATAGGCCGCTTGTGTCGAAAGCCGCTGTTTTTTTCTGCAATCAACCTGCTGTGACCAAATTACCCTTGCGTACGTTACATCCTTTAGTTAGTATTCAGACCCGCTTGATAAGGGATGTTCGAGACATCTAACTTGCGGAATGACGCGCGGTTTACCGCCAGAATATAGCATTCTCCATGAGACATGGGGAAAACGGTTAACAGGTACGACTATGTACGAAGCTCTATTAGTGATTTTCCTGTTAGTATCGATCGGGCTGGTTGCCTTGATCATGCTTCAGCAGGGTAAAGGTGCTGATATGGGAGCGTCGTTCGGAGCAGGTGCTTCTGCCACTTTGTTCGGTTCGAGCGGCTCTGGTAATTTCATGACCCGCATGACGGCGATACTGGCGACCCTGTTCTTCATTATCAGCCTCGTATTGGGCAACCTAAGCTCGCTGCAGAAAAAAGGCGGCGCTTGGGACAACCTGAGCCAGCCTGAAAAAGCCGAGCAGACGACAACGCCTGCTGCGCCTTCAACGCCGGCGAGTGACATTCCGAAGTAAGCGTTTTAAAGTAGTAATTGTGATGCCGTGGTGGTGGAATTGGTAGACACGCTACCTTGAGGTGGTAGTGCCCGATTGGGCTTACGGGTTCAAGTCCCGTCCTCGGTACCAACATAAAAAAAATAGACGTCAATCGACGTCTATTTTTTTGTCTTTAATTTACTGTCTCAGTGCCTTACAGGCGCACCAACTGCTTGCCAAAGTGTTTGCTGGCTAATAAGTCGATAAAGGCTTGAGGCGCATTCTCTATTCCCTCAATAATGTTTTCTCGATATTTTAACTGCCCTTGCTCCACGGCATCCAATAGCCAGATATTTGCTTCCGCATAGTCTTTGAACCATTCCGTCACAAGAAAAAAGCGGCTTAGCGGGGCGTCGGGTAAAGAAGAGAAAAATGCTACCGTGCTGGATGCGTCAACGTCAGGATCCTGATTGTATTGTGCCGCACTGCCACAGACGGGGACTCTTGCGCCTTCGTTAAGCAGTTTGGCAACAAAAAGTGAAACCCTGCCGCCAACGTTTTCAAAATAGATATCAATTCCGTTAGGGCAGGCAGCCCGTAAGGCGTGATTTAAGTCATCTTCTTTATAATTAATGCAGGCATCAAAGCCTAATGTGTCAACGACATAGCGACATTTCTCTTTGCTTCCAGCCAGACCGACAACCCGACACCCAGCCTGTTTACCTAACTGACCGACGACGGAACCTACGCCCCCTGATGCGGCGGAAACCACCAGTGTCTCTCCCGCTTTGGGTTTGGCAATTTTGTTCATGCCAAAATAAGCGGAACGTCCCGGTGTGCCCACCACGCCGAGAAAAATAGAAGGTGACAGATCCGTTGGCGGCAGGCGATGCGTAATAAAATCCTGCGGCGTACCGACATAGTATTTCTGCCAGCCTGAAAAGGTGAACACACAATCTCCAACCTTAAAGTGTGGGTTCTTCGTTGCTACAACGTAGCCTACCGTTTCACCTTGAATCACTTCTCCCTGTTTGATTGGGCTCACATAGGCTGTGTTCTTGTTAAGCCGTGGGCGCGTATAAAGGTCAATAGATAGCCATTTGTTTTCAACCAGATATTCGCCGGGCTGTAGTGCATTGATATGGCGTTCTTCGAGCCTGAAATCCTCTAGTTGCGCAGGGCCATCAGGATGACGATTCAGTACAATCAGCTTGTTTTCTAACGGACTCATAATATTCCCTATATTTATCATTTATTCGGTGATGCACTACCTGTTGAGTGACTCAGGAGGCGTTATCATGTGCGTGCGAGGCCCAGCGATGCTTTGGCCACCGGAAACTGAAGATCACCAGCAGTAGCGTAAGCGGCCATCCGCTGAGGAGGACAATCGTATCCATCGGTAACCCAGGCTGGCGGGAAAGACGGTAGATAATCATGGCTTTCACCAGATAAACCAGAATCCAGACCAGTGAGACCTCGTTCCAGACTCGGACGTACTGCGGTGTGCCATAAACGGTGAGTGTCTTCAGCGCTGGCATGGTTTGTTCCGCTAATGTTTGTATGACCGGACGCCCCTTAATGCTGTAAAGGGAAAAAATAATCACGGTGGAAATTGCGCCGCTGACCGACAAAAAGACGCTCTCTTGATGGATATCAAACAGGATGACGCCTTCCAGATAAAGGTAGTGGCTAAGCCCCGATACCAGGATGAGAGCAATGATTGGCAGGTAACCTTGCCAGCGGCTGATGAGTTGCAATACACCGGAATAGATCGCGGTTATTAACAGCGCGACGCCAGCCCCCCATTGTAAAAATGCGATGTTATACATAACGACCGGTATGATGATGGTCAGAAGCGCATCGCGTGATACCAGATATCGCCAAACGGTTAACGACGGGGGATGGCCCATGTTTTCTCCTCACTTACGTCATAAAATCGCCGTTCTGCGTTTGAAACCGCAGACGGCGAATGTGTTATTGCCATATTTTTTTGAGCTGTTCGGCTATGCGGGAAATGTGCGGTGCGTTCATCATTGAGATATGATCGCCGGACGTCGGCAGTACCGTCAGGCAACCTGACGTGAGGCGACGCCACCCCAGCCCTGACTCTGGCAGGCGGATACGACCAGGTAAAATATCTTCCGCCTCGACGACCAGCACATCACCTGAGTAGATCTCGCCACGGTAAGCATCCGTCGCATAGATATGGGTTTGCAGGATATTGATAAAGTCCTGAAATTCTCCATGACCAATCGACTCTGGCACCAGCCCCACACGTTTAAATTCGGCCAGAAAGCGCGACGTTCGTTGCGCATTGCTCATGTCTGCAAGCGACTGCTCTGAAAGATCGAAAGATGCACCGGTAAACAACGCCACTTTATGCGCAAAATACGCCAGACGTTCCGCCTCGTTCATGTCTGCTGAGCCGTCGATGTTGATCTCTGGAGCAGGCTGGTCCAACACTAACACCGTCGGTGTTATGCCTTTTTTTGCGAGCTGCTGCGCCATTTCAAAAGCGATAGTTGCACCGAGAGACCATCCTCCGAGTACCAGACGGGAGCGATGAACGATGTCGCCAGCTTCTGAGAGATAGAAAGCAGCAAGCGCTTTGATATCGGCGTTATAAGGCTGGTTAATGCTGAAATCGGGCACCTGAATGCCATAGATCGGATAGCGCTCGCCCAATTCACGCGCTAGCCCGGAATAGCACAGCACGTTACCGCCAGCGGGATGAATCAGAAGCAAAGTGGGGTTATCTTCAGGCTGTCCGCGATTGATCGTCACCCTTGCGGTTTGAGTCTGTGATCCCTTGTCTTCAATCACGCGAGCCAACTGGGCAATGCTGCTGTTTTCGAACAGTTGCCCCAGAGACAGGGAGGTGCCGAAGTGCTGATTAATGCTCAGGACGAGCTTTAATGCGCTGAGAGAATTCCCGCCAAGCGTGAAGAAGCTCTCCTGCGTATCAATCGTCTCGCTTTGTAAAATATCACGGTAAATTTCATGCAGTTCGCGTTCGCGCTGACTCTCTGGAGTGTGAAGCGATGCGCGCTTTTCCGTTGAGGGCAAGGGTAACGCCGCATAGTTTATTTTACCGCTAGCGGTTAATGGCATAGCCTCTAGCCATACCCAGCGTTCGGGTTGCATATAGTCTGGCAGCTTTTTTTGCAGCGCCGTTTTTACTGTGGCCTGACTGGATTTATCAATGCCGCACAGGTACGCGGTTAAGACAGTTTCCCCGTGGGGCAGCGTGTTTTGTTTAATCGCTACATGCGTCGCATTAGCAACCTGTTGTAAGGCCTGTTCGATCTCTGCCAGCTCAACACGGTAGCCGCGTACTTTAACCTGACGATCCAAACGCCCCATAAATTCAAGATTGCCATTAGGCAGGAAACGGCCTTTGTCACCGCTGCGATAAAGTCGCTCGCCCTCAAGGTAAGGGTGAGGAATAAAGCGCGCGTTATTTTGATCTGGCAGGCCGATGTACCCTTCCGCCACATGCGAACCGCCCAGATAAATTTCACCTGGCAGACCGGCAGGAACGAGCTGGTGGTAAGGATCGAGCAGCAGAACATGGCTATCAGACAGAGGTTTACCGATAGGCAAATAGTCGCCCGAAAGGAGACTGAGATCGTCTGGCACCGGATAGGTAGTGACACCAACCGTACACTCGGTTGGGCCATAATGGTTCAGAATGCGGCAAGATGTTCGGAACTCGCGTACACGCTTGATGAGTGACAGAGGAACACGTTCTCCGCCGATGACCAACAACTGACGAGGTAATAACGCCTCGGCCTGCGGTGACGTCAGTAACGTCGCTAAATGCGACGGCGTAATCTTTATGCAATCGACCGGATATTGCGCCAGATAAGCGAACAGCTCCTGTGGGGAGCGGAGTAATTCCGTGCTGATCACGTCTAACTGACCCTGATGAATCAGCGCGGGGAACAGTACCGTGTGTGCCAAATCGGTGGTGAAGGATGAAAACATGCCGTAGCGGGCATCGGGCGGCAGGTTGAGTACGGGCCGAATGGCCTGACAGTAGTGGCTAAGCTGCGAGTGTTTGACACGAACGCCTTTCGGTTTGCCGGTACTGCCCGAGGTATAGATGATGTAAGCTGGGCCATCCGTAATCTGTGGCTGAGATGGGTTGCTTACCGGCATCATACTGCGATTTTGTCTTACGTAGACGCAGGGGAGTATGTTGCTGGGCGTCTGTTCGTCGATGATGACACAACGTGCGGCGGAGTTTTGCAAAATGAACTCAATCTGTTGTGCAGGAAGTTCCATATCGACCGGCACATAGCATCCGCCCGCTTTTAACACGGCCAGAATCGCGACGACGTAATACTCGCTTTTCGGCATGAACAGTGCGACACACTCGCCATGGGCAATGCCGTCTTTCTGGAGCTGATGAGCCAACTGGTTTGCCCGTTCATTGAGCTGAGCATAGCTGAACGTGCGGCCTTCACAGCGAACCGCGATGGCATCGGGATGTTGCTGTGCCTGTTGTTCAAACTGCCGATGAACCGCAGGTGGGAATGTGTTAGCGGTCGGGCGGCATTGTGCGATTGTCGCGCGGCGTTCTTCGTCGCTTAACAGTGAGATATCCCGAACGGTTAACTGCGACTGGGTGATTAAGGTTTCAAGAATCGTCCGCAGGTCGTTCAGCATGCGCTGGATGGTGCTGCTGGAAAATAATGCGCTACTGTAGTTCATGGTGAACAGCAGGCCGTCGCTATCCTTGTCTTCTTCTACCCATAAGTTCAGATCCAGTTTTGCGGTTCCATAATCCACTTTTAACGGCTTATATTTGAACCCACCATGGCTGCTGTGAAAATGGGGGAAGACCTGATACGTCAAGATGGCCTGGAAGATCGGATTGATCTGGGGATTACGCACATAGGTAATCTCGTCCAGAATATAATTGAATGGCACATCCTGGTATCTCAAGGTTTCTTCACACTCGGCTCGCGCGCCCTTAATCAGGGAGGCGACACTGGTATTAGGATCGATATCAAAACGTAATGGTAGGGTATTCATGAATAGCCCCATCATGTTTTGCGTGGCAGGTAAATTCCGGTTGGCAAACGGTGCGCCGATGATGATTTCCTGCTGCCCGCTGTATTTATGCAGCAGGAGTTGGTAGGCCGTGAGGATAACGTGGAATTGTGTCGCTTGGTGCTGTGTCGCACAGGTTTGTAAGCGTTGGCAGAAAGCCGCATCAAAGAACTGGCTGGCGATTCCCCCGGTGGTGCTCATTTTGGCCGGACGCGGGTAATCCGTTGCCAGCTCTAACTGCCCTGTGATGCCATCCAGCTTCTTCGCCCAGTAGGCCAGCCCGGTCTGGTATTCGCCCTCGGTATACCACCGATCTTCCGCCAGTGCATAATCGGTGAACTGGAGCGTTTTTTCGCTGGGTAATGTCCCGCCCTGCAGCAGACGAAAGTAGTTTTCCATGAGCATCTTGAAGAACACATTGACTGTCCACCCGTCGGAAATAATGTGATGAAATGTCAGGAACAGCACATAGTCATATTGATGGATTTTGACCATATGGAGATAGACCAAGGGGCCATTCTCCAGATCAAAAACAATATTCCCTTTCGCCTTGGCCGTCTCCGAGACATATTTTTCAATGTCCTCTTCGCTGAATGCGGAAACATCTTCAAAGCTGAACGTGAAAGACATGTCGTCAGCAACGCACTGGCACACGTCGTTATCGACCAGCCGGAATGTCGTACGCAGAATGTCATGTTGTTGCATCAGATAGTCGAGCGTTTGCTGTACTCGCTGCGGCTCCATGTCGTGCTCGATCCTGCAGGCAAGCACATAGGGATTATTGTAGACCTGACTATCGTCAAGGTATTGGGAGAGCATCCAGATACGCTTCTGCGCGCTGGTCATGGGGAAATGTACTCTGCTGGGTGTCGCGTGCGGAACAATGGCTTTGCCTGAGGCTGCGTTGCCTGTTTTCTTCTTTTCTCTTGCCAGCTTTTTGAGTTCATCCAGGCTAAGCGAAGTTAGTTTTGCGGTGGGAAGCTGCGTCATTATCGAGTCTCATTTTGTGACATTCGGTTTTACATTAGCGGCCGCCTTCGAGATGCGTACTCAAGGCGGCCGTTCCCTTATTCCTGCAATAAGGCTTCCAGCTCGGTAAGGATCAGCGTGGCTAACCCTTTCACGGTCTGGTTCTGGTAAAACAGATCAACGCGAATATCGATTTCAAATATGCCGGAAACGGTAGAAACGACCTGAACGGCCAGCAGCGAGTTACCGCCCAGTTCAGTAAAGCTGTCGTTAACGCCGATCCCCGAGATCCCCAGAATGGACTGCCAGACGTTGACGATCTCTTTCTCAACGTCATTTTCTGGCGCGACGTAATCCACTGAGAGAGCCGGTCGGGCATACCCTTCCGTGGCGTCGCTATCCTGCAAGAGGAATTCCGGCGTTGCCTGCTCAGGGATGGATTCATAAATGAGCTGGTCCAGATCGCTGGTGACGACGACTAACTGTGCAAATTCCAGATGTGCGAGCTGGCGTTTTATTGCATCCAGCCCTTCTGGCAACAAAATGTCTTTATCTGCCAGATTCACTTTTACTGCGGCTGCGGCTGTTGTTGAGGTGTTCTCGGACGTCGCGAGCTGATTGCCCATCGTCATCTTCATCAGCGTGTAGTTTTCCAGGATCAGCAGTGGAACGCCCTCTGGTGAAAGGAACGTGATATCCATGACGATGGCGTTATCCTGCGGCTGATAAGCCTGCTTTAGCCTGGCGTGGACGTAGCACTCTTGCCCCAGTGGCGATAAGAAGGTCATCTTGCCATAGCTGATAGGCAGGAAATCCTCCTGTGTAATCAATGACAGGCAGGAGATGGCCGTAGCATCAATCACTGCGGGATGGTACGGGTAGCGGGTAAGATCGTGTGTATAGTCGCTTCCCAGCACTTTGTGGATCAGCCATTCGTTATGGCCCTGAACAATCTCGCGGTGGTTGTTCCAACGCTGGCTAAACGACAGGAAATTTTCGCCCGTGTTGGCATTTCCCAACTCGGTGGCAAATGGCGTGTAGGGAACCTGCGTGGTGCAGCGCTGTTTGATGGCGTCAATCGATGTAATGGCATCAGCGGATAATTTAATGGCATCAGTGGATAGTGGCGTGAGGTCAGCCGTTAGCGCGCCGTGGCTTATGCTCCCGAACGCGTGTTCTTGCCATGCCAGTTCAAGCACGCCCCGGGTCTTGAGGCTGAACTTATAACCTTTCCCCTCTGGCGTGATGAACAGCCTCATCTGTCGTGGCCAGGCATCGGTATAGATTACCGGCTTGGTCAGCATCAGGTTTTTGACCTGAAGGTTCTCCTGAGGCTTAAAGCACGTCATGAATTCATGCAGCAGCGATAAGATCGTCGTTCCCACCAGTGTGGGCTGCTTCGCGATGCGGTGCTCATCGATAACCCAGTCCTGCGCGGTGAGATTGACCTGATAGCTTTCCTGCATGCCTTCACGCTCCAACTGCGTCAGCAGGTCGCCTTTGGTTTCCTCAATGGCAGTCAGCTTGCTGTTTTTCTTCTCCTGCAACTGCTTGCCCCAACGGACGGCCATTCCCACATCGCCCCATTTTCCCCAGTTCAGTGAGACGGTGCGCCCACGGCGATGCTGGTTGCGATAATGCGCAAAGGCATCCATAAACGCGTTACCCGAGCAGTAATCGATGCGGGCTTCGTCACCGACGATGGAGGTAATAGAAGAGAATAAAATAAAGAAGTCAGGCTGTTTGTCCTGCAGCAGCTCATCCAGAATGAGCGATCCTGCCACTTTGGGATCGAGCACGTTGGCGCAATCGGCGTCATTCTTCAGCGCAATGATACCGCCGCCAGCCACGCCTGCCGTATGGAACACGCCATCGACCTGCGGGAACGCGGATAACATCTCGCGCATACCGTGATAGTCATTCACGTCGACCTGTGCCAGATGTATTGTGTTGCCACGGGCTTCCAGACGTAAAATGCTCGCCAGTTTTTCACTGATAGGATCGTCAACCGGATGCTGTTGGATCCAGGATTGCCATTCTTCACGCGGCGGTAACGCGGCGCGGTAAGTCAGGATAATCGCCGCATTACTGTTTTCAGACAGGTGGTTGGCGAGCAGTATCCCCAATCCACCGAGGCCACCAGTGATGAGGTAGACGCCGTCGTCTTTCAATTCCGCAGGTAAACCAAGGGCATCCTGCTTCAGATGTACGGCCTGATAACTTTCTTCCCAGCGCTGGTTTCCGCGGTAAGCCACCAGATTGCCGTGTGTGGCGATATGGCTTTCTGCAATCAGGCTGTGGGCAAACTCATCAAGCTGTTCGGCATTTTGTTTAAGATCGATATCCACCAGATGGCATTGCACTTCAGGATACTCGTGATAAAACACGCGCGAAGGCCCAACCAGTAACGCATTCTCTGGTGACGTGATGCGCTCACCCATTACGCTGAATGTGTTGCTGGTGGCGAAGGTCACATGCAAATCGTCCAGCAAATTCTCGTTCACCAGCGCCTGCTGAAGATAGAGCGCAGGATAGAACGTGTTCAGTGGTGAGGAGAGATAAGTGTGGTCAAGCGGCTGGACCTGTTTCGCTGCCGTCAGGTTCCATAGGTACAGGATATGCGATGGACGTAGCCCTTGCTCCGTCAGACTTTTTAGTAACCGGACGTAGTCGGGGCGTGACGCGACGTTGAGGGTGTATTGGTCCTCGGAAAGCGCTTCCTGATACTGCGTTCCTGGGCTGACGAAAAAGACCTTATGCCCATCCTTTTCCAGTATCTGTTTCGTGCGTTCGGCGATGCCTTGGGTATCTGTCAGGAGCAACCAGCAGGCGTTCTCGGCTTCAACGCGTTTTCCCGCCATATATTTCGCCGGAATGGTTTTCTTCCACGTCGGCATATAGAACCAATCGCCGATGTCCGCCTGTTTCCGCTTTTTAGCCTTAACGGATTGCTCACTTTGCGCATCAGAGCTGGCTGACGACAGCGCCGGCAGGGCGAAGCGTTTACGTTCGAAAGGATAGCCGGGCAGCGGGATGCGGCGACGGTGCTGTTCTGGATGATGCTGATGCCAGGGAACGTTTACGCCGCTTGCCCAAAGCGCGCCGAGCGTTGAGAGCAGATGCTCGCCGGATAACGCAACATCTTTTGCCGTGGGTAATGAAGCATAAATCAAGGCTCCATCTTCCGCGCTGAAATGCTGCTTGGCGGACGACTCCAGTGAACGCCCCGGTCCAACTTCAAGGAATACGAAGTCATGATGTTCGTCAGCCATCAGCGTTTTGAAGCCATGAGAGAACAGAACGGTATTGCGAACGTGCCTAACCCAATAATCGCTGCTTTTAGCGATGTCTTCACTCATCCATTCGCCGTTGACGGTCGAGACAATAGGGATTTTCGGCGTATGGAGCTCGATGCTATCAATGACCTTTTTGAAGGCAGGGAGCATGGGTTCCATCATGTGTGAGTGGAAAGCATGCGAAGTATCCAGATGTTTGCAGAAGATATTGCTGTCTTCCAACTGCTGTTGGAAACGCGCGACATCGTTTGAAGCACCGGCGATGACACATAATCCAGGGTAGTTAACCGCCGCAATTTCCAGCTTGCTACCGTGAAGTTTAGCCTTCAGGCTTTCTTCATCGAGCAGGACAGCAAGCATATCTCCCGCGGGTAATGCCTGTACCATCTTGCCCCGCAGCGCGACGGCTTTCAGTGCATCTTCCAGTGAGAATACGCCGGACAAGCACGCCGCCACGTATTCCCCCACGCTGTGCCCAATCATGACATCCGGCTGAATGCCCCATGACATCCACAATTTTGCCAGACTGTACTCGATCACGAACAGGGACGGCTGGGTAAACTGGGTTTCATTGATGCGGGACTCGGCGATATTATCGCTGTCCTGAAAGATAATCGACGTCAGATTGACGTCCAGAATTGGCTCCAGATAGTCACAGCATTGATCCAGGCTCGTGCGGAAAACATCGTAGGTGTCGTACAGTTCACGCGCCATATTGACGTACTGATTGCCCTGTCCCGGGAACATAAACACGACGGATTTTTGGTTTTTTCCCTGCTGCGCCACCACCAGTGACGGCTGATCCAGCTTGGCCAGCAGTGAATTACGATCCTTCCCGATAATGGCCGTGCTGTGTGAGAACTTTTGTCTCCCAACCTGTAGGGTGTAGGCGATATCTGCCAGATTGGCATCGTCATGTGTACTGAGGTAATCGCGCAGGCGGCGTTTCATGTCTTCCAGCGCCGTGCGACTTTTGGCGGAGAAAGGCAAAACCAGCAGGCTGTTATCATGGGTATCGCCCGATTTTAGCGGCGGAGCGGCTTCCAGAATGACACAGGCATTGGTGCCTCCGACGCCAAAAGAGTTCACCAGCGCACGATGCGGTGTTTCTGATGGTTCCAGCTCGCTGAGTTCGGTGTTCATGATGAACGGGCTGGTTTCAAACTCAATGTTAGGGTTTGGCGATTCGAAATGGAGCGAGGCCGGCAGTTTGCCGGTTTCCAGCGCCAGTGACGCTTTAATGAGGCTGGCCATGCCTGACGCCGCGTCCGTATGGCCGATGTTGGTTTTCACCGATCCCAGACGGCAATATTGGGTTTTATCCGTGTATTCCTGAAACGTCTGTGTGAGCGAGGTGAATTCGATGGGATCGCCCAGCGCCGTCGCGGTGCCGTGAGCTTCAACAAAGTTGATCGTGGCGGGATCGAGCTGTGCATTGGCGATCGCCTGTTTGGCAACGGCGATTTGCCCGTCGATGCTCGGTGCGGTAAAACCGGCCTTCAGGTTACCGTCGTTATTCACTGCACCGCCTTTCAGTACAGCATAAATATGGTCGCCGTCGCGTACGGCGTCATTCAGACGTTTCAGTAATACGACGCCAGCACCGCGGCTGAACACCGTGCCGTTGGCTCGCGAGTCGAAGGCATAGCAGCGGCCATCAGCGGATTCCATGCCGCCTTGCATGTAGGGGTAACCCCGACGTTCTGGCGTATCTACGGAAACACCGCCTGCAACGATCAAGTCACTTTCCCCGTTCAACAGGCTATTCATGCCCATCACGACGGCGACCATCGCAGTTGAACAGGCGGTCTGTACGTTAACACTTGGCCCTTTGAGGTTGAGCTTGTAAGAAACCCGGGTCGTTACGTAATCTTTATCATTGTTGGTGACGACCGATGCGCCGCTGGCATACTTCTGTACTTCAGGGTGGGCGTTAACTTTACTCAAATGCCAGGCGGTTCCTGTTCCGCCGAAGATGCCAACCTTACCGGGGTAGGTGGCTGGGACGTAGCCGGCATCTTCAAACGCGTGCCAGCAGCATTCCAAAAAGACGCGATGCTGGGGATCCATAATTTCAGCATCGCGCGGTGTGATATCAAAGAAATTAGCGTCAAAGTGCTGTGCGTTACCCAAAATTCCCCGACGGCGAATATAGTTGGGCGAGGCGATCATCTCTTCTTCAATGCCTGACTCCCTCAGTTCTTCTTCACTGAATGTGCTGATCGTCTCCACGCCGTCCAACAGGTTTTGCCAAAATATCGCGGTATCTTCCGCACCGGGAAAGCGGGCCGACATTCCTACAATAGCAATATCCTTATCGCGGAACTGTTCTTGCTGTTTCATTTCATTACCTCACCGTGAATATATTCGCCTCCTTTCACGGCGCAGGCCGTTAACCTTCTCTCGCTGAATATTTCCAGATAAAGAAAGGTCGACGTCCTACACCGTGAATATAGAAGGGACAACTAAATTAAACGTGAATTACTTTTTGCTACCCGCGATTTCAGCAGTAATCCGGCTGATGATACTTTGCAGGCCAGATGCTGACGGATGTTGCAATGATGCTTTGATTGAAACAGGAATAGCAGGAACAGACTTTTTCCCCCAATATTTTCTGACATAAGGGAGGACTTTCTGGCCAATCGCATAATAGTTAGCGGGCTTGGATGAATTTTGGTGACTCAGTACAACTTTAATTGCCGAAGCCACCTTCGATTTTACTGCTGCGGAATTCAATTGATTTGCAGACATGGTATTACCACCTATTATCAGTGAAATAAGAGAGATTAAACATATTGCTCATGACTGAGCGACTATTCCCGTGGTCAACAAATACGCTTTTTAGCGTAATTACTTCTTGCTGCTTGATTTCCCAGCGTGTATTTCGCTAATACGTTTGCTTAGCATCTGTACCGTTGGGTATTGGAATAAATCAACAATAGAGATAGGTGACTCTATTTTGTTTTTTATTTCCCGATAAACTTTGGACATCAGCAGGGAGTTTCCTCCTGCATCGAAGAAATTCTCTTGAATAGAGACCTGCGGATTATTGAGTACGGTCCGCCAGATAGAAATAATATTTTTTTCTATCTCGGAAGGTAATATTGTCTTGTCGTTTGACATTTTTTCACCATTAGTTATTTACATAGGAACACAGTTTGGATTTATCAATTTTTCCATTGGGGTGCGTGGGCATTTTTTCCAACGCGACGAAATGGGAAGGCACCATGAAGAAAGGCAGCATCTTGGCAAGGTGTGCTTTTATCTCCTGAATATCGATGCGCTTTTGATGCCGTAGTACATAAAACGCGGAGAGCGATGGCGCTGCACTTTCCGGGCGCTTTTCGAGAATAACGGCGGCGTGGTTAATTTGTGGCAGCGCCTGCAAGTGCGTTTCTATTTCCGCCAGCTCAATACGGTGTCCGCGCAATTTAACCTGACTGTCTATTCGGCCAATGAACTCCAGCACGCCATCGGCTCGCTGCTTAACCCAGTCGCCGGTTTTATACATTTTCTGCCCAGGCTGATGGCTAAACGGGTCATCAACAAATCGCTCCTGCGTCAGCTTTTCTGCATGCAGGTAGCCTTTGGCCAGAATATCTCCTGCTAGATAGAGCTCGCCGCTTTCCCCGACATCGACAGGCTGCTGCGCTTCATCCAGCACATAAGCGATGGCGTGCGGGATTGGCCTGCCAATCGGGGCGATTTTTTCTTCTGCTTCCGGTTGGCAGAGCCAGTGGCAGGCAAATATTGTGGCCTCGGTTGGGCCGTAGAGGTTGTGGATTTTCCCCGGATATTGCAGGGAAAGATCGTTAACCAGTGTTTGATCGAGCGCCTCGCCGCCAGAAAAGATATGGCATAGGGATGTGCAGCGGGATAGCACGTGTGCATCGACAATAACGCGCATCGCCGTCGGTACGAACTGAGCAACCGTGACCTGATGGCGGCACATGAATTCTGCCAGCAATAATGGATCGTACTTGGCGTCTTCGGTGATCACCGCGCAGCTGGCACCGGCGATCAGCGGCCAGAAAATTTCCCACACCGAGACGTCAAAACTGAACGTGGACTGGTTAAGGACCACATCGTCGTGCTGTAGCACGAAGGCACTTTGCATCCACGCCAGATAATTGACCACCGTCCTGTGACTGACCATCACGCCCTTTGGCGTTCCGGTGGAGCCGGAGGTGTACATCACATAACACAGGTCTTCCTCGCTAACAGTAGGAAGCACTGGAGTAGCCTGAGCGCCTAGATCGAGCTGGTTGATGTCAACGATCTCACGGTGTCCTGGTGCCAGTTTAAGCGCGTGTTCATTGTCAGTGATCACCAGACGTGCATCGGCATGATTGACCATATAATCCAGACGCTCGTGTGGATAGTAAGGATCAAGCGGTAAATAGCATGCACCGGTTTTCAATACGCCGAGTAAGCTGACGATCAGATTCGGGCTTTTATTCAAATAAATACCGACAACATCCTTCGGCTTTACGCCCCGCTGCAACAGCTCGCTCGCCATGGCGTTTGCACGCTGCTCCAATTGCCGATAGGTCAATGTTTCGGTATCGCTTCTCAGGGCGATGGCGTCCGGCGTCTGATGCCGCTGCTGTTCAAATAAGGTATGGAGCACTCTTGCCGATGCCATGGTCTGATCCTCTGGTGATGCCAGGGAGTCACGCCTGGCATCCTTTTACGCGTTATGCTGGTACGGCACATAGGTGCTATGCCGCTGAGTAATGTGCTGTGATTATGATGATGCTTCTTGTTGCTCCGCAGATGCGGGTGGGGCTGTGTTTTCTGCTGTCTGTGACACGTTTTCCCCTGCGGGAGTGCTGGGTCTGGTTGCGGCATCGGTCAGAAAATCGATGACGCGCATCAGTGCTTCAGGCGCAGGTTGACGTTTTACCTGCGTGTGAATGCTGTATTTGGCGCGCGTGTCTGTAGCCCGAGTTTGCGCCGACTTGTGTGAGACCCGACCGGCCATTTTGACCTTGAAAGCCCCCCATCCCAATGAAGCCGCCAGATTGCCGTCTTCTCCGGTGTCATCAGATGACGATTCACTCTGCGTTACCTCAAGCTCGAAATCGATAGTCCCTTCTTCAATAGAAATAATCGGATGGGTAATGGCGGCAATGAGCGGTATGCGCATCGTTTTTGTCACCGCGCCTTTTGCGACTCCGCTTTCATCAATAAGCGTTTCGTCATAATCGAATTGAATAGCGACCGCTTTATTATTCTGAATGCATACGGATAATAAAAAATCCGTATAGGCTTTGCTGGCTTGAACCTGTGCGTTAATCATTGCCTGTAAAGGCCCGCTAATCATATTTTCCAACGGTAATGCATTAATAACCGAACCGATAAATTGTGAATCCATCGGAGCCTCCAATTATCTGCGAATAGGGCGTGATGCACTGTCAATAAAAAATAGCAAAAGGAAGCGAAAATAATACCCGTCAGGGTACAGGGGGACTTTTGCATTCTGGCATAGTCCCTTTGGGATATAGGCAATACTGTCTTTTATTTGTTAAACCCATACTCAGGCATGCGCGTTATTTTATGTGTCTTTCCTGGTATTAGCATGACGACCCCATCGTTACGTGTTCTCATTTTTACTGCATTCACTTTTAACCGTGTGAGATACCGGACGTCGCGTTAGAACCATTCCCGCAAGAACATCCTTTTACAATATGGAAGGAAAATGATGAAGAATAGAAAAACGGTCTTTGAAATTATTTCTGAATGGTCACTGAAAAGCCCCGATAAGACGGCGGTGGAATTTAATGGCGATAGCCTGAACTATCAACAAGTAGAATTACGGTCACGTCTTTTGGCCGACTATCTGTTATCACACTACCCGAATAATAAACGTGGCAGAATTGCCGTCTATCTGGAACCCGGGGTCATGATGCCTGTGGTCTTACTGGCTATTTTAAAAGCCGGATATACCTATGTTCCGCTCTCACATTTTCATCCGTCAGAAAGAATCATTCAGATCCTTGATGACTCGTCGGCATTTTTACTTATTTCCACGCGTTCGATGGTAAATAAAACGGCTATCGATAACGTTTTTTCTTCTACGCTCGTATTAGAGGATATCCATTATCCGGCTGAGCCGGTCGCCGTGTTGCCGCCCGTTTGTGAAAACGATCTTGCCTATATTCTCTATACCTCCGGCTCTACTGGGAAGCCAAAAGGGGTAGCCATTGAGCATCGGAACCTGAGTTATTATCTGAACTGGTTTAATGAGGATGTGTGGCCAGAAACGTGTGCGAGGCTCCCTTTGACATCGTCACTCAGTTTTGCCGCCGCCGTGACACAGCTTTATGCGCCTTTATTACGTGGCGACACGCTGTTTATTTTGCCCGCCGACAGTTTGAATGAACCGGAGGTTTTATTACGCTGGCACCAACAGCATCCAGACGGCGCCATTTACTGCGTGCCGACCGTTTGGGATGAACTGTTGCGCTATCAGGCGACCTCTTCTCACGCGTGGGTGTTACCCAAAACCGTTTTTCTCTCTGGCGAACCTGTCTCTTTTGATTTAAAAGAGCGCACGTTCCAGCAGATACCGGATGTCAGGCTTTTTAATCTGTATGGCCCGACGGAAACAACGGCCAACTGCTCGTTCACCGAATTGGTGCCGGGAAAAGCGGTGACACTCGGCAAAGCGCTGCGTGGTAGCGAAATTCTGATCGTGGATGAGAATCTATGTCCCGTGGCTGAAGGGGAAGAAGGGGAAATTTGCGCCTTTGGGGAGGGTGTCGCCCGTGGCTATATTAACCGCGACGAATTAACGCAGCAGCGTTTTTTCAGCCATGTGCGAGCCGGTAAAAGCGACTGGGGACATCGCACTGGCGACCTGGGAAAAAGGACGCTGGATGGGGAGATCGTGTATCTGGGGCGTATCGATCGCCAGATTAAGATTAACGGTATTCGTATTGAGCCTGAAGAAGTCGAAATTGTGTTACGTCAGCATGGCGATATTGACAACGCGTTGGTGCGGCCGATGCAGGAAAATGGGCGTCAGCGTCTGGTCGCCTATCTGGTGAGCCGTAACCCGTCGCTTGCCACGAACGATCTGCGCCGCTTCTTGCAGGATAAACTGCCGCGAGCGATGCAGCCGTCCCACTTTATTATGCTGGAAACCCTGCCCAAATTGCCTAACGGGAAATTGGATGTGAGTCGGCTGCCTGCGCCTTGTCCGCAGCGCCCTGAGTTAGGATATCCGGTTAAAACCGCAGGTAATGAGCTGGAACAGGAACTGATTGATATCTGGCAGGAAGTGCTTGGTTTTCGTGAACTCGGTGCCAACGATAACTTTTTTGATTTAGGGGGCGATTCGCTCCAGGTGATGAACGCCAGGCTACTGATTCGAAAACGACTGTTTAGCGACATTGATTACCCATTGTTTTTCAACAACGCAACGCCCCATCTGCTGGCTTTCATCGTCCCTTACTATGTTAACGATGACGAGCCCACGTTTGACGAGGGGACAACGGAGATTGAGGCGCTCACTCCGTCATCGCAGCAGCGTTATTTCCTGACGCTGGATCAGCTCAGTCCAAAAGCGTCGCTCTATCAATTGGCTTTTCGTCTGACGATAGACGGTACACTGGATGAGTCTGCCGTGAAATGGAGTCTTGGGCGTATTCTGGAAGGCAATCCGGTACTGCGAACCCGCTTCGATCTGGATCGTCTGCAATGCCTTGAGGGGGATTATCCAATCGGAGCGATCCCGATTGAACGACTGACGGCTTTCTCTCCCGATGGGCTGGCGACTACGCTGAGCGACCGACAACTGCTGGCGCTGATCAATACGCCAGAGATGGATGTAGAACATTCGCCTCTCATCTGTTTTCATCTGGTCTCTCTGACGGCGCAGCGACATGTTCTGCTGGGACGTGTGCACCATACGGTATTCGACCATGACGCAATTGGCTTGTTCTTCAATCAGTTTATTGATTACATCCGTGCTTATAGCGCGGGCGATCGCAGCTATCGCATAGGCAGCGAAGAGCGCTATCTGCGCTATCGTCAACAGCAACGGCGTACCAACGGTCAGTGTTACCCAAGAGAGCGGCAGTTCTGGCTGGATAACATGGAGGCTTACCTGACGGCGGGGGCCGATGCGACAGCATTTCCTCTTAGCGAAAGTCAGGAGGGAGAAAATTATTGGTGTATTTTGTCTGATACGTTAACGCAGGCGATCAAGCACTATGCCCAACTGCATCGCACAACGCCATTTGTCTGCATGCTGACTGCTTTTACTCTGCTGCTCAAAACCACAAACTACCGCCATGTGCCCATCGGTATTCCGGTGTCGAATCGTATGCTGGCGGACAACGTTACTACGATAGGCTGTTTCGTTAACATGGTGACGTACTACGATGATGCACCTGCGCAGGAGTCTTTCAGCACGCTGTTGGCTCGCAGCCAGAATAAGATCCATGCCATTTTGGACAATCAGACGCTGCCCTATGATGTGTTAATGACCGACGTTCGGGCCAAGGGATGGTCTGATAAACTGCGTTTCCCCGTCAGTTTTAACTATCTGACTGCGATGCCGCCGGCCGTGCAGATCAATGAGACTGAATATCAGATTGCGGATATTGCCAATCATCAGGCTCGACTGGATTTGACGCTCTCTGTTTATGATGATGAGGCACTGACGCTGTGTTTTAATTATCAGCAGGCGGCGTTTAAAGCGGAAGAGATTACCGCTCTGTCTCAGCAGTACCATCAAATTCTCATGGATAGCGTACAGCCAAACGGGATGCCCTTGTACGGCAACCGGTAGATAATGCTTGCGAAGGCGCCTGAACTGTGGCGCCTTCGCTAAGAGGGTTTGCATGTAGATGCTGGTTTCATGAGCCACGCACTGATGAGATGGTTGAACGTGTCGGGAAGGAGAATGTGGTAGCAGGGAGGCGGTGCCTTCCTGCTATATGAACGACGTACGGCTGAGAACCGGTATTCTTGAGAACGTTGACTGGCGAGACTCATTGTTGATGAGAGTAGCTATTGGTGAGACTAATTATTGGTGAGAACCATGCGCTAATGGTCTAACGGTGTCTTGTCATCGGGCGTTTTTTCCCGAGCCTCATTGATCGAATGCATGCCTTTTGTCGCCTGCTTGATTTCCGACGCAACATCCAAGATATCGTTATTCTCCCGATAGCTGAAGAAATTTGCCAGTAGCGTAACCAGGCCTACGCTAATCGCACCAACCAGATAACCTAATCCTATTGCATTCTCCACTTTATTAATGTTTACGTGCAGTAATTCGGCAATAATACCGACCAATGAGAAGGCCGCTGAAATACTGATGGTGATGATAATTAATATAGCGACAAATTTGTCATAATTATTCAGTTTCTGTGGACGCCAAAAGAAAGAGATACTGAGGCCACCGAATAATCCTGAAATTGATGCAATAATGTCGCTGACTAGAATGCCATAGATTAGAGGATAGGTTGAAAGATCCATAGTATGTCCGTGATGATATTTTCTATGAGATGATTATTTTCGCGTTTTGTTGGATATTAGTTCGGTGTGACAGGTTTTAGGAACAGTGCTCTTTCTGCTTCTCTGCGGCGCAAAAGTCCTTCTACAACTTGTTCGCCATCTTTATCCCAGCGTGGAAATTGATCGGCAGCTGCACCATAGTCACCCTGATTCAGCAAGCGTAATAATGTCGATGTTTCTAGGCTTTCTACGCCGAGGTTGTAGGTAAATGACGTTAGGGCACCAAATTGGTTTCCGTTGAGATCCACGTTCACATAATGCTGTACACCGGTTTCCGCCGTCTTTAAGTCCTGACGTAACAGTAAGTCGGCTTCCTGAAGCGTAATGCCGCTATCAAAATTTTCATCTGGCAGTATCAAATGTCCATACCCAATGGTCCATCTGCCAGCGGTATCGAGATACTTTGTTAATTTCAGTCCTTCAAAGCTCTTAATGAGATCGAGACCAGCTTCATTGATCGTTTCAGGAATGTTAGCCATTATTTTTTTCCTCTTGTGTTATTTTTGGGAGAACGAGATTGGTATAGTCATCAATTAATCGCATGAGGCTTTCTGGAGGTTCGAGCGCAGTGAACTGCATCTCTATATTGACGTGCTGACTATTTCTGCCTTTTTTGTTTTTGCCTGAAGGCGACATACTGACGTGAAAATTACTGATGTTATAATCGTTTAAAGGCGAGGCTATTTCGTCCTTACTTACCGCATCGGTTCTCACCGTCATTTGCACTTTCATTTTTTCCAGCATCAACCCCCTTGGGGTAGAAAGGGCAACCAGCGGCAGTTCGACGTGGTGTCGAGAATCGAGTTGAATAGAAACTGTCTTTGGGGTTAACGCGCCATCAGCGCCACGTTCAAAAAAAGGGTCGAGCGTTTTCTGATATTGGTGAGCGATAAATTGATTGGCTGCGGTAGCGGCATGCTGCATGCCGCGAGCGATATCTGCTAATGTTAACGCCTTTGATGATGATGTCACTTGATCGTTTAGCGTGGAATGCGGATTTTCCCCTTGGGAGGGACCGACATTCTCTTTTTTTTTATTTTTTCCCGTTATCCAATTTTTTAATGACATACTTTTTCCTTATGTTATTTCCCATGATGATAAAAATAAAATCATGAAGGAAATAAATGACAGCTTGGAGAAACGTTAACAGTTAAGGAGAGTGAGATACATCAGTCATTGTGTTAGCGATGTCATGTAATATGACATAGGCCATTTATTTGTTTTTTAAAGTTCATTGTGCTAAATACTTTATACGTTGATGAAATCATTACTCCATTAGATCTTATTTTAAGATAATATTTCATTGCTAATGGTATTCCTTCTTGGGGTTTTTGACTGAAGTTATTATGTCAGTATGTTCGAGTAAATATAGATGTGTCTATAAGATAAACGGCATATGCCAAATGGCGTGATATCATATCTTTAAAAATAGGCTAAAACTTCTTAGAGGGCATTTTTAAATATGGCATTTTAAAATAAAGCTAAATGGAGATTGCACAGTGAATGTTCTTATTATTGATAAATCCCCTGTTTTTATTCAGGGATTATCTGTTGGGCTGAATGATTTTATGCACGATGTCAATATTGTTGGCGTAAAGGAAATTGACGATGTATGGCCTTGTCTTGAGAGGATGAAAAACGCTTTTATTTTACTGAATTGTAATAAAGAAAATGGAGAGTACAGTCTTTTCCTGGAAGCGCTGCATGAGAAATATATTGGTGTCAGTGTGATTATTATGGTCGATTCTATTGAAAGACATATTTTGAATAACTATCTGAAACACCATGTTATGGGAGTCGTTCTTAAAACATCGCCCGTTGATTTCATTGCTCAGGCATTAAAAACCGTGTCGATGGGTATGGTCTGTTTACCGGATGATGGCGTGATCTATGAAGGGTGGAGTGTTGATAACAGTGTAAAAGGAAAACTGAGTGAGAGGCAGCATGAGGTTCTGCAACTGATTGCATCAGGCGCTTCTAATAAACAAATTAGTCGGACATTAAACATCAGTGCAGGAACCGTGAAGTCGCATTTGGAGTCGATTTTCAGGCGACTTAATGTGCGTAACCGAACACAGGCTGCGATCGTACTATTAGAAGAAGAACGAAGATAAGTTTCGTCTTATTACATTATTTAGCTGTGGTGTTATTAAAGCATCAGGGAATCCCACTGCGTCATCTTTTTTCGCCATTTCAGGTACCCGTGCCTTTCTTCGACGGTTAGCCTGCTTTGCGTCTGACATGACGACAGTTTATAAAAGTAAAAGACCCATCGCCGTGAGCCGCCTCCTGGTGGCCGATGATTCTTGACAAAGATGCGTATTGCGCGTATAAGAATCGCCTTCGAACCAATCCTATGGATGACTTGCATTTCTGGAGTTGTCAGCGTAGTATTTGCCACGTTTTCGGACGCGGGGTGGAGCAGCCTGGTAGCTCGTCGGGCTCATAACCCGAAGGTCGTCGGTTCAAATCCGGCCCCCGCAACCACTTAACTTCCAGTAAAGTGTTTTTTCAAATACGTTCTTCACTCAATTTTTCTCTCTTTTTGCAGTGATTTTTGAAAAAATCCTTCACCGAAAGTTATGCCGCGCTGGTTTGCGGTATTAGGGTCCAGTTGCATAAAGCCCCGATTTTTCGGGGTTTTTTGTTATTTGGCAACAAACAACTGGGCTATTAGGCCCTTTTTTTATGTCTTGGGGGTGGGCTTGTCCACATTAGAGCAAAAATTAACAGAGATGATTTCAGCACCCGTGGCCGCATTAGGCTACGAATTAGTTGGGATTGAGTTCATCCGCAGTCGCCAATCGACACTGCGTATCTATATTGATAGTGAAGATGGCATCACTGTTGATGATTGTGCTGATGTCAGCCACCAGGTCAGTGCGGTATTGGACGTCGAAGATCCCATCACTGTAGCCTATAACCTGGAAGTGTCGTCTCCAGGGCTTGAGCGTCCCTTGTTCACGGCAGAACACTATCTGCGTTTCATCGGTGAAGAGGTGACCGTGGTACTGCGTATGGCAGTCCAGAATCGCCGTAAATGGTTGGGTGTAATCAAAGCTGTTGACGGCGAAATGATCACCATAACAGTGGAAGGCAAAGATGAAGTATTCGCGCTGAGCAACATTCAGAAAGCGAATCTTGTACCCCACTTTTAAAGTTTGGATGAGGCAACGAGGATGAACAAAGAGATTCTGGCTGTTGTTGAAGCAGTTTCCAATGAGAAAGCCGTCCCGCGCGAGAAGATTTTTGAAGCGCTGGAAACCGCACTGGCGACAGCGACCAAGAAAAAATACGAACAGGAAATTGATGTTCGCGTCAGTATCGATCGCAAAACGGGCGATTTTGATACCTTCCGTCGTTGGTTAGTGGTAAATGAAGTCACTCAGCCAACGCGTGAAATTACGCTTGAAGCCGCGCAGTTCGAAGATCCTGCCCTTGATATTGGCGGTTATGTTGAAGATCAAATCGAATCTGTAACCTTTGACCGTATTACGACGCAAACGGCAAAACAGGTTATCGTACAGAAAGTGCGTGAAGCCGAACGTGCGATGGTGGTTGATCAGTTCCGTGAGCAAGAAGGCGAGATTATCACCGGTGTCGTGAAGAAGGTGAACCGTGATAATATTTCGCTTGAAGTCAGACCAATCGATGGATCTAACACCAGCGCAGAAGCGGTAATCGGCCGCGAAGATATGCTGCCTCGTGAGAATTTCCGCCCTGGCGACCGTATTCGTGGCGTACTGTATTCTGTTCGTCCTGAAGCTCGCGGTGCTCAACTGTTTGTCAGCCGTTCCCGTCCGGAAATGCTGGTTGAACTCTTCCGCATTGAAGTGCCAGAAATCGGTGAAGAAGTTATCGAGATTAAGGCTGCGGCCCGCGATCCGGGTTCACGTGCGAAAATCGCAGTGAAGACGAATGACAAGCGTATCGATCCTGTCGGTGCTTGTGTGGGTATGCGTGGCGCACGCGTGCAGGCGGTTTCCAGTGAACTGGGTGGCGAGCGTATTGACATCATTCTGTGGGATGACAATTCTGCACAGTTTGTGATCAATGCCATGGCGCCTGCCGATGTTGTCTCGATCGTGGTTGATGAAGATACCTGCACGATGGATATCGCCGTTGAGTCGAGCAACCTAGCTCAGGCGATTGGTCGTAACGGGCAAAACGTGCGTTTGGCTTCCCAACTGCTGAAACAGCATCGTTCAGACGACCGTTGGGAACTGAACGTGATGACAGTGGAAGATCTTCAGGCCAAACATCAGGCTGAAGCACATGCTGCAATCGACGTCTTTACCAAGCACCTTGATATTGATGACGAGTTTGCCACCGTGCTGGTAGAAGAAGGTTTCTCCTCACTTGAAGAACTGGCCTACGTGCCAATCAAGGAACTGCTGGCTATCGAAGGCCTTGATGAAGAAACCGTTGAAGCATTGCGTGAGCGTGCGAAAGCCGCATTAACCACGCTGGCACTGGCGCATGAAGAAAGCCTGGGTGACGGTCAACCTGCTGAAGATTTGCTTAGCTTGCCTGGGCTGTCGCGTGAGTTGGCGTTCAAGCTTGCTGCGATCGGTGTTTGTACGCTGGAAGATCTTGCTGAACAGGGCGTTGACGACCTGACCGATATTGAAGAGCTCAATGATGAGCAAGCGGGCGAATTGATTATGGCCGCACGTAATATCTGTTGGTTTGGCGACGACAACGAATAACGAACTGTAGCAGGAAAGGAACAGCATGACAGATGTAACCGTAAAATCGCTGGCCGCAGAGATTCAAACTCCGGTTGACCGCCTGATACAGCAGTTTGCTGATGCGGGAATGACCAAGTCTGCATCGGACGCTGTGACCCAGCAGGAAAAAGAAACACTATTGGCGCACCTGAACCGCGATCGCGGTAATGCGCAAGGTAAACTGACGCTGCAACGTAAAACGCGCAGCACGTTAAATGTCCCTAGCACTGGCGGTAAAAGTAAGTCGGTGCAGATCGAAGTCCGCAAGACACGCACTTATGTAAAACGCGATCCGATTGATGCCCAACAGGCGGAAGCGGAAGAGCAGGCACGGCGTGAAGCGGAAGAACAGGCACAACGTGCCGCTGAAGAGCAGGCTAAACGCGAAGCTGAACTGCGCGAAGCTGCTGAGAAAGCGAAGCGTGCTGCCGACGAGCAAGCCAAACGTGAAGCCGCTGAAAAAGCTAAGCGTGATGTAGCGGAAAAAGAAAAAGTGACGAACCAACAAAACGAAAATATGACCAAGCCAGCCCAGGCTGAGAAAGCGAAGCGCGAAGCGGAAGCTGCCGAACTTAAGCGTAAAGCGGAAGAAGCAGCACGTCTGAAAGTTGAAGAAGAAGCCCGTCGCATTGCTGAAGAAGCCCGTCGTATGGCCGAAGAGAATGCCGGACGTTGGGAAGCGGAAAGCGCTAAACCTGAAGAGTCTGCCGATTATCATGTGACGACGTCTCATCATGCCCGTGAAGCGGAAGATGAAAATGACCGTCAGGTTGAAGGCGAACGCCGCAGCCGCAGCCGCGCTGGCAAAGTAACCAAGCAGAAGAAAGGCAATCGCCAGTCTGAGTCCAAAGCTGACCGCGAAGAAGCGCGTGCTGTTACCCGTGGCGGTAAAGGCAAGCGTAAGCCAAGCTCACTGCAACAGAGCTTCAATAAGCCTGTTCAGGCGGTTAACCGTGATGTTGTGATTGGTGAAACGGTTACCGTTGCTGAACTGGCTAACAAAATGGCCGTTAAAGGCTCTCAGGTCATCAAAGTGATGATGAAACTGGGCGCGATGGCAACGATCAACCAGGTTATCGACCAGGAAACCGCGCAACTTGTTGCGGAAGAAATGGGTCATAAAGTCATCCTGCGTCGTGAGAACGAGCTGGAAGAAGCGGTAATGAGCGACCGTGATACGGGTGTTGCAGCAGAAGCGCGTGCCCCTGTCGTAACCATCATGGGTCACGTTGACCACGGTAAAACCTCTCTGCTTGACTATATTCGTTCAACCAAGGTCGCAGCGGGTGAAGCGGGTGGGATTACCCAGCACATCGGTGCTTACCACGTTGAAACTGACAATGGCATGATTACGTTCCTGGATACACCGGGACACGCCGCGTTTACCGCAATGCGTGCTCGTGGTGCTCAGGCAACGGATATCGTGGTACTGGTTGTGGCGGCGGATGACGGTGTAATGCCTCAGACCATCGAAGCTATCCAGCACGCGAAAGCCGCTCAGGTTCCGGTTGTGGTTGCAGTCAACAAAATCGATAAACCTGAAGCCGATCCCGATCGTGTGAAAACCGAACTGTCTCAGTACGGCGTCATGCCGGAAGAGTGGGGCGGCGAATCTCAGTTTGTCCACGTATCTGCTAAAGCCGGTACGGGCATCGACGAACTGCTGGATGCGATTCTGTTGCAGGCCGAAGTTCTGGAACTGAAAGCCGTCCGTAGCGGCATGGCAAACGGTGTAGTGATCGAATCCTTCCTGGATAAAGGTCGTGGCCCGGTTGCAACCGTACTGGTTCGCGAAGGTACGCTGAATAAAGGCGACATCGTTCTGTGCGGTTTCGAATATGGCCGTGTTCGTGCGATGCGTGATGAATTAGGTCGCGAAATTACATCTGCGGGTCCTTCTATTCCTGTCGAAATTCTTGGTCTGTCCGGTGTACCTGCCGCAGGTGACGAAGCGACAGTGGTTCGTGACGAGAAGAAAGCGCGTGAAGTGGCCTTGTATCGTCAGGGTAAATTCCGTGAAGTTAAACTGGCCCGTCAGCAGAAATCTAAACTGGAAAACATGTTTGCCAACATGACGGAAGGTGAAGTTTCTGAACTGAACATCGTGCTTAAATCTGACGTTCAGGGTTCTTGCGAAGCGATTTCCGATTCACTGCAGAAACTGTCTACTGATGAAGTGAAAGTGAAGATCGTGGGTTCCGGTGTGGGCGGTATCACAGAAACGGATGCCACGCTGGCAGCCGCTTCGAATGCGATTATCCTTGGGTTTAACGTGCGTGCAGATGCATCAGCACGCCGCATCGTGGAATCAGAAAGCCTGGATCTGCGTTATTACTCCGTCATTTATGACTTGCTCGACGAAGTAAAACAGGCGATGAGCGGTATGTTGGCGCCGGAATACAAGCAAGAGATTATCGGTCTGGCCGAAGTCCGTGATGTCTTTAAATCACCGAAATTTGGCGCTATCGCAGGTTGTATGGTGACGGAAGGTATCGTTAAGCGTCACAACAAGATCCGCGTACTGCGTGACAACGTGGTGATCTACGAAGGCGAGCTGGAATCTCTGCGCCGCTTCAAAGATGACGTTAACGAAGTCCGTAACGGTATGGAATGTGGTATCGGCGTGAAGAACTACAACGACGTTCGCCCTGGCGATATGATCGAAGTCTTTGAAACGATTGAGATCAAACGTACGATCGCGTAATCCGTTTTCAGCGACGACGTAAGTGATTCGTAAGGGGGGCCTAGTGCCCCCCGATTTTTACTGGAGAATTTATCATGGCAAAAGAATTCAGCCGCACCCAGCGCGTTGCGCAGGAAATGCAAAAAGAAATCGCCATTATCATTCAGCGTGAAGTGAAAGATCCGCGTATCGGCATGGCGACCGTATCCGGTGTCGAAGTGTCTCGCGATCTGGCGTATGCCAAGGTTTTTGTGACCTTCCTGAATGATAACGAACCAGAGCAAGTTAAAACGGCAATAAAAGCACTTCAGGATGCGTCTGGCTTTATTCGTACCCTAGTTGGCAAGGCCATGCGTCTGCGTGTTGTTCCGGCCCTAACCTTCTCCTACGACAATTCGTTGGTTGAAGGAATGAGAATGTCCAATCTGGTGACCAATGTGGTCAGAAACGATACGGAACGCCGTTCTGTTACGGGCGAAGATCAGGAGGATTAATGAGTCGTCCTCGCCGCCGTGGCCGTGATATACACGGCGTATTGCTCGTAGATAAACCGCAAGGCGTGTCGTCTAATGATGTTTTGCAGAAGGTAAAACGGATTTTTAACGCCAACAGAGCGGGTCATACGGGGGCATTGGATCCATTAGCCACCGGCATGTTGCCGATTTGCCTTGGGGAAGCGACGAAATTTTCCCAATACCTGCTGGATTCAGATAAGCGCTACCGCGTTATTGCTCGCCTTGGGCAACGAACCGACACCTCCGATGCCGATGGTAACGTGATTGAAGAACGTGCGATGGGTTTTTCTGCAACGGAACTGGATCAGGCGCTGGAAGGCTTTCGTGGTACCACGCAGCAAGTGCCATCGATGTACTCTGCGCTGAAATACCAGGGGCGTAAGCTGTATGAATATGCCCGCCAGGGGCTGACGGTTCCGCGTGAAGCGCGTGAAATTACCGTGTACGAACTGCAGTTCATTCGCTGGGAAGGCGATGAGCTGGAACTGGAGATCCACTGTTCGAAAGGGACGTACATCCGTACCATTATCGACGATTTGGGCGAAAAGCTGGGCTGTGGCGCACATGTGATTTACCTGCGGCGCTTGCAGGTTGCCACGTATCCTATCGAAAGAATGGTGACGCTGGAGCAGTTAGCCGCATTGGTCGAGCAGGCTCAGGCGCAAGAACTCTCGCCTTCACTGAGTCTCGATCCTCTGCTTATGCCGATGGAAAGCCCGGTCATTGATTTTCCTGAAGTGAATTTGACACCCGTTGTCGCTGGTTATTTGAAGCTGGGACAGCCTGTTCAGGCCGCGAATGCGCCGCTGAACGGCATGGTGAGAATTACCGAAGGCGACGCGCACAAGTTTATCGGTATGGGGGAAATTGACGGTGATGGCCGCGTTGCGCCACGGCGTCTGGTTGTTGAGTTTCCGGTGTAAACCTGCCTGTTGCTGCCTTGCTATCGTAGAACGCTGAGGGTAGAATAGCGCGGCTTGACTATTGGGTGGCTGAATTAGAGATCGGCGCCTGTTTTTTATCTATAATGTTTGGAGTATTACAATGTCTCTAAGTGTTGAAGCTAAAGCTAAAATCGTAGCAGACTTCGGTCGTGGCACTAACGATAGTGGTTCTACTGAAGTTCAGGTTGCTTTGCTGACTGCGCAGATCAACCATCTGCAAGGCCACTTTTCTGAGCACAAAAAAGATCACCACAGCCGTCGTGGTCTGCTGCGCATGGTTTCTCAGCGTCGTAAGCTGCTGGACTACCTGAAGCGTAAAGATGTTGCACGTTACACCAGTCTGATCGAGCGTCTGGGTCTGCGTCGCTAAGTCTTCTGAGTTTCAGTGGGAAGGGGCCTCTTTTGGCCCCTTTCTTCTAGGAAGCGTTAGCAAAACAGAGTAGTGTATTGTTGTTAATAGGATCTTTCATTACAGAGGTTCGCGCGGCTAATGAGAGGCTTTATCTGCATGAGCAAGATAAGGGTTGTCATTAGTCGTGAGGATGTAGTGTAAAGGTCGGGAGTTCACTGGCGCGTTTATCTTGAATACGTGTAGCGCGCCCCAGCTAAGGATATTATTTTGCTGAATCCGATCGTTCGTAAGTTTCAATATGGTCAGCATACCGTTACGTTAGAAACCGGTATGATGGCACGCCAAGCTACCGCCGCTGTGATGGTAAGCATGGATGACACCGCGGTATTCGTTACTGTGGTCGGCGCGAAAAACGCCAAACCCGGCCAAAGTTTCTTCCCATTAACGGTTAACTATCAGGAGCGTACCTACGCTGCTGGACGTTTCCCAGGTGGTTTTTTCCGCCGCGAAGGCCGTCCAAGCGAAGGGGAAACGCTGATTTCTCGCTTGATCGACCGTCCAATCCGCCCTCTGTTCCCAGAAGGTTTCCTGAATGAAGTTCAGGTGATTGCGACCGTGGTTTCCGTTAACCCACAGGTTAACCCTGACATCGTTGCCATGATTGGTGCCTCTGCGGCGCTGAGCCTGTCCGGTATCCCGTTCAGTGGTCCTATCGGCGCGGCGCGCGTTGGTTACCTGAACGATCAGTATGTTCTGAACCCAACGACAGATGAGCTGAAAGAAAGCCGTCTGGATCTGGTGGTTGCAGGTACAGAAGGCGCGGTTCTGATGGTGGAATCCGAAGCCGACTTGCTGAGTGAAGATCAGATGCTGGGCGCAGTGGTATTTGGTCACGATCAACAACAGGTTGTGATTGAAAACATTAACGCTCTGGTTGCTGAAGCAGGCAAACCGAAGTGGGACTGGCATGCGCCAGAAGTGAATGTTTCTTTAGAGCAGCGCGTACAGGTTCTGTCTGAAGCACGTTTGGGTGACGCTTACCGCATCACTGAAAAACAAGAGCGTTATGCACAGGTTGACGTCATCAAAGCTGACGTTGAAGCCGCGCTGCTGGCAGAAGATGACACGCTGAACGCGGGTGAAATCCAGGAAATCCTGGGCAACGTCGAGAAAAACGTTGTGCGTAGCCGCGTACTGGCTGGCGAACCGCGTATCGATGGCCGTGAAAAAGATATGATTCGTGGTCTGGATGTGCGTACTGGCGTACTTCCACGTACTCACGGTTCAGCGCTGTTCACCCGTGGTGAAACGCAGGCGTTGGTAACCGCTACGCTGGGTACCGAGCGTGATGCGCAAACTATCGACGAACTGACTGGCGAACGTACCGATCGCTTCCTGCTGCACTATAACTTCCCTCCGTACTCTGTTGGTGAAACCGGTATGGTTGGTTCGCCTAAGCGCCGTGAAATCGGTCACGGTCGTCTGGCTAAGCGCGGCGTATTGGCTGTGATGCCGAAGGCGAGCGAATTCCCGTACACCGTCCGTGTCGTATCTGAAATCACGGAATCCAACGGTTCTTCCTCCATGGCGTCTGTCTGCGGTGCTTCTCTGGCACTGATGGATGCGGGTGTGCCGATCAAATCAGCCGTTGCGGGTATCGCGATGGGGCTAGTGAAAGAAGGCGACAACTTTGTTGTGCTGTCCGACATTCTGGGTGACGAAGACCACTTGGGCGATATGGACTTCAAAGTTGCTGGTAGCCGTGAAGGTATCACTGCGCTGCAAATGGATATCAAGATCGAAGGCATTACCCGTGAGATCATGCAGGTTGCTCTGAATCAGGCCAAAGGTGCGCGTTTGCACATTCTGGGCGTGATGGAACAGGCAATCAGCACGCCGCGTGGCGATATCTCTGAATTTGCACCACGTATTCACACCATCAAGATCAGCACCGATAAGATCAAAGATGTCATCGGTAAAGGTGGTTCTGTGATTCGTGCGCTGACCGAAGAAACCGGCACCACGATTGAAATCGAAGATGATGGTACTGTGAAGATCGCTTCAACCGACGGTGAAAAAGCGAAACACGCGATTCGTCGTATTGAAGAGATCACCGCCGAAATCGAAGTCGGTCGCGTGTATCAGGGTAAAGTTACCCGCATCGTTGACTTTGGTGCTTTCGTCGCTATCGGCGGCGGCAAAGAAGGCCTGGTGCATATTTCTCAGATCGCCGATAAGCGCGTAGAGAAAGTGACTGACTACCTGCAAATGGGTCAGGAAGTACCGGTTAAGGTTCTGGAAGTTGATCGTCAGGGCCGCGTGCGCTTAAGCATCAAAGAAGCCACTGCGCAAACTCAGGAAGCGGCAGCCCCGTCTTCTGAGGAATAACGACTGTTAGAAAACGGTCTTATGGCACCTTGTCTGATTATGATGGCAAGGTGCCACGTATATCGTAAGGGTATGGATGTCCTTGCGTTGAGCGGTCCGGGACAGGATGTTCATCCAATGTTTGTCTTCGGGAGTGGGAAATGAAGCCTTTCTTGCGCTGGTGTTATGTTGCAACAGCACTCATGCTGGCAGGATGCAGCAACACGGATTGGCGTAAAGACGCAGTATTGGCGATTCCGTTACAGCCTACTTTACAGCAGGAAGTGATTCTGGCACGCATGGAACAAATCCTTGCAAGCCGGGCATTAACCGATGATGAGCGAGCACAGCTATTATATGAGCGCGGAGTGCTGTATGATAGTCTCGGGTTACGGGCATTGGCGCGGAATGATTTTTCACAAGCGCTGACGATCCGCCCTGATATTCCAGAAGTTTTTAACTATTTGGGTATCTATTTAACGCAGGCAGGCAATTTTGATGCTGCCTATGAAGCGTTTGATTCTGTACTAGAGCTTGATCCAACTTACAATTACGCGCGTTTAAACCGGGGCATCGCTTTGTATTACGGCGGTCGCTACCTGTTAGCGCAGGATGATCTGCTGGCGTTTTATCGAGACGATCCGAATGATCCTTTCCGTTCGTTGTGGCTGTATCTTGTGGAGCGAGAAATCAATCCAGAGACGGCCAAAGTTGCGTTGAAGAAACGCTATGACGATGCTAAGAAAGGGCCTTGGGGATGGAATATTGTCGAATTCTACCTGGGTGGTATCAGTGAAAAAACACTGATGCAACGGTTACAGGAAGAAGCTACGGATAACACTTCGCTCGCTGAGCATCTCAGTGAAACTGACTTCTATTTAGGTAAGCACTACCTAAGTCTGGGGGACAAGAACACCGCTTTGGCGCTGTTCAAGCTGACGGTTGCTAACAACGTCCATAACTTTGTTGAGCACCGCTATGCATTGTTGGAATTGGCGCTATTAGGCCAAGAGCAAGACGACCTATCAGGATCGGACCAGCAATAGCTGACGAACATCTAATCAGCCTGAAAAACTTCGGTTATCACCTTCACGGGTGAGGGCTTTTTTGTTCGCTTTTTAATCCAATTTGAGCCGGTTCACACTTTTCAATGAAAATGACTGAAAATTTTCACGACGAGTTATGTAGACTGGCCGCCATGTGTAATGAGGCACGTGTACATGACTGATTTAGTAACTTCTTTTGCCGATTTGGGGTTGAACACCTCTATCCTTAATGCCCTGACTGATTTGGGCTATGAAAAACCGTCTCCGATTCAGGCGGAATGTATTCCTCACCTGCTGAACGGTCGCGATGTGCTGGGGATGGCACAGACCGGTAGCGGTAAAACTGCAGCGTTCTCTCTGCCATTACTGAACAACCTGAAACCTGAACTTAAAGCACCACAGATTCTGGTGCTGGCGCCGACCCGTGAGCTGGCGGTGCAGGTAGCAGAGGCCTGCAATGATTTCTCCAAACATATGCACGGCGTGAATGTTGTCGCACTGTACGGCGGTCAACGCTATGACGTGCAACTGCGCGCGCTGCGCCAGGGTGCGCAGATCGTCGTGGGTACGCCGGGGCGTCTGCTGGATCACCTGAAACGCGGTACGCTGGATCTGTCCAACCTGAGTGGTCTGGTACTGGACGAAGCCGATGAAATGCTGCGTATGGGCTTCATCGAAGATGTTGAAAACATCATGGCGCAGATCCCGGCTGAACATCAGACCGCGCTGTTCTCTGCGACCATGCCAGAAGCGATTCGCCGCATTACGCGCCGTTTCATGAAAGATCCGCAGGAAGTTCGCATTCAGTCCAGCATTACCACGCGCCCAGACATTAGCCAGAGCTACTGGACTGTGCAGGGTATGCGTAAAAATGAAGCGTTGGTGCGCTTCTTGGAAGCGGAAGATTTTGATGCGGCGATTATTTTCGTTCGTACCAAGAATGCGACGCTGGAAGTGGCTGAAGCTCTGGAGCGTAGTGGTTACAACAGTGCCGCGCTGAACGGTGACATGAACCAAGCGTTGCGTGAGCAAACGCTAGAGCGTCTGAAAGATGGCCGCCTTGATATCCTGATCGCGACCGACGTTGCGGCGCGTGGTCTGGACGTTGAGCGTATCAGCCTGGTAGTCAACTACGATATCCCGATGGATGCCGAGTCTTACGTTCACCGTATTGGCCGTACTGGTCGTGCGGGTCGTGCGGGCCGTGCTCTGCTGTTTGTTGAAAACCGTGAACGTCGCCTGTTGCGCAACGTTGAGCGCACAATGAAGCTGACTATTCCTGAAGTGGAATTGCCAAATGCTGAATTGCTGGGTCAACGCCGTCTGGCCAAGTTTGCCGCTAAAGTACAGCAGCAGCTGGAAAGCAGCGATCTGGATATGTACCGCGCGCTGCTGACGAAGCTGCAACCGCAGGAAGAGCTGGATATCGAAACGCTGGCTGCTGCGCTGCTGAAAATGGCACAGGGCGAACGTCCTCTGATTCTGCCACCGGATCCCGTTTTCCGTCCTCGTCGCGAATTCCGTGACCGTGATGATTCACGTGGCGAGCGTCGTCGTGATCCTCGCGATTCTCGTGACAGCCGTGACGGTGACCGTCCGCAACGTCGTGAGCGTCGTGATGCGGGTGAAATGGAACTGTATCGTATTGAAGTAGGTCGTGATGACGGTGTTGAAGTTCGTCACATTGTTGGCGCCATTGCCAACGAAGGTGATATCAGCAGCCGCTACATCGGTAACATCAAGCTGTTCGCGTCTCACTCGACGATCGAACTGCCGAAAGGTATGCCGGGCGACCTGTTATCACACTTTACCCGCACGCGTATTCTGAACAAGCCGATGAACATGCAATTGCTGGGTGATGCTCAGCCGCATGAACGTCGTGGCGGTGGCCGTCCTGGTGGCGAACGCCGTGATGGCGCAGCACCACGTCGCTCTTTCGGCGGTGGTGAACGTCGTGAAGGTAACGGTGGTGAGCGTCGCGAACGTTCTTTCAACCGTGATAACCGTGACGGTGCTTCACGCGCTCCACGTCGTCGTCCTGCTGACGCGTAAGCTTCACTTCAGCTTGTTTCAATACAGGCTGTTGTAATAACATCAGCTTCAATGCAAAACGACCCGTTTCAGGGTCGTTTTTTTTTTGGCTAAAGCCAATCCATCAATGTGTATTACAGCGTCTGACGGACATCCATCGCAATTTCAAATGATTGCAGGCGTGCCTGATGGTCAAATATTTGACCATTGATCATCACTTCATCCGCCTGTGTTTCTCGCAGAAGACTCTGCAATCCATGACGTACCTTGGCACGATCGCCAACGATCGATAACCGTAATGCCTGATCCGCACCAAACTGTTCGGCTGGTGATCCGACTGTGTCGATGTTTTCTACCGGCGCGGGCAGTGGGCCCGGTGTGCCGCGGCGCAGGTTGATGAACTGCTGCTGCATCGAAGTAAAGAGGAAACGCGCATCCCGATCGCTCTCTGCCGCAACCACATTGACGCACACCATTGCGTAAGGTTTGGTGTGGGTGGCTGAAGGAATAAAGTGCTCGCGATAGAGACGGAACGCTTCCAGCAACATATCGGGCGCGAAATGGGCGGCGAAGGCAAAAGGTAATCCCAGTCTTGCGGCTAACTGCGCGCTGTACAGGCTGTAACCCAATAGCCAGATCGGCACGTGTAAACCTTGTCCCGGAACGGCTTGTACTGGCTGGCCCGGCTGTGCATCGGCGAAGTAGCGTTGCAATTCCTGCACATCGCGTGGGAAATCTTCAATATCGGCATTCAGGTGACGGCGCAGCGCCATCATGGTGCGCTGGTCGGTGCCGGGCGCTCGGCCTAATCCCAAATCGATACGGCCGGGATACAACGACTCCAGCGTACCAAATTGCTCGGCGATGACGAGCGGTGAGTGGTTTGGCAGCATTACGCCGCCAGATCCGAGACGAATGCGCGCCGTTCCCGAGGCAAGGTAGCCGAGCAGCACGGATGTTGCTGCGCTGGCGATACCGGTCATGCTGTGGTGTTCAGCCAGCCAATAGCGGTGATAGCCCCATTTTTCTGTATGTTGCGCCAGATCCAGCGAGCGATGGAAGGCGTCACGCGCTGTCGCACCTTGCGGAATAGGCGCAAGATCGAGGACGGAAAACACAGTGGATTGAGAAGGTGTGGACATAATATGGCTCACTTTGTTGTTCACTGACTCCATCCATTCGATGGATGCTAATGCCGTCAGTCAATGATGAAAGTCAGAGCAGTATGAGGGAATGTCGCAACACCGCGTAGTTCAAAGGTGCGATTGAGGGAAAAGGGCGGCGTGCCGCCCAGATAGAATGTGGGTTAGGGAACAAGCTCAAGGCCAGCGACGCGGCGCCAGTAGCCGTTACAATCGGCCTGATTTTCCAGCGCTAATGGTGCAGTGCCTTGTTCGTTGGCGCGGAATTTATCCAGCATCGCTAGCGTGCCGATATCGTTTGGCGACAGCCGGACAATATCGACCAGATCCCGCATAGATGTCAGCTCGTTGCCGAGGTTGTAGCAATAGCCGCTTTGCGTCTGGATGCCATTCAGGACAAAGACCTGCTGGTTCTCCTGCGACAGCATTTTTCTGCCCTGTGGGTAGCTAAGGCAGCAGGTTTCACATTCGTCTTTTGGCCGATCTTCTGAACGCGCGGTAAAGCAGCGGGCGGAATAGGCCAGCGGCAAATGGCCGTAGCTGAGCACTTCCACTTCAAACTGATGGCGAAAGCCAAGCTCGTCACACTGATTCAGCAGGTTTTTCAGCCAGTCACGGGAAAGCTCGACCGGCATGCACCAGCGCACCATGCCTTGTTTGTGCAGGACTCGCAGGGTGTAAGCGTTGTAGCAATTGAGCGCGTGTCCGGCGACAAACGGCAAATGGCGTTCAGCGGCGATGTTAACTGCACCCAGATCGTTCGCTTCCAGCAAAAATTCGCCGTTTTCCACATAGCGCTTCAGTTCCGTGAGTTCAGACGGAGCCTGTAACAGCGCGAGCGTCGAGATCACCACCTGTTTGCCGCTGCTGGCGACTTCACGGGCCACATTGAACCAGTCTGCCACTTTCATCAGTCGGCGCTTGCTGCACACAGTTTCGCCGAGATAGACGATATCGGCGCTGCTGCTCACTGCGGCCTGATAAAACGTCTCGATGTCCTCTTTCGGCCAATAGTAGAGGATATTCCCTAATGCGTATTTCATGTGTTCTCCCGCTACTGCCATTTACGGTGATAAGCGCCGAGTGTGGTCTGCGTACCTTCAGCCACCGCACCTAACGCATCCATCCAAGCCTGCGTTGGCACGAATGTCTCAGGATTGGCGCGGCAGCGATCGATAGCCTGCCGCCACACCTGCGTAATCTGGCTGACGTAGGCCGGGCTACGCTGGCGACCCTCTATCTTCACGGAGGCAATATTGGCAGCCATCAACTCAGGCAGCAGTTCCAGTGTATTCAGGCTGGTGGGTTCTTCCAGCGCGTGATAGCGCTGCCCATCGACGACATAGCGGCCTTTGCACAGTGTGGGATAACCGGCGTTCTCATCGTCCTGATAGCGGTCGATCAGAATATTGTTCAGGCGCGACTCCATGCCGTTTTCCGTCTGCTGCCAGCGTACAAATCGCGCGGGTGAGCAGGCACCTACGGTATTCGGTGATTCACCGGTCAGATAAGAAGAGAGATAGCAGCGGCCTTCCGCCATGATGCACAGGCTACCGAAGGCGAACACTTCGAGCGGCACCGGACTGGTGCGGGCGATTTGCTTCACCTGATGGATGGACAGCACGCGCGGCAGCACAATACGTGAGACATCAAAATGACGATGATAGAAACGAATCGCTTCGGTGTTTGTCGCCGACGCCTGTACTGACACGTGGCGTTCGATGTGGGGATAGCGTTCGGCGGCATATTCCAGCATCGCGAGATCGGCAAGGATCAGCACGTCGGCGCCGATGTGTGCCGCCATGTCCACGGCGCGCTGCCAGCGCTGATAGCCGTCCGGGTGAGCAAACGTATTGATGGCGATATGCAGCTTACGCCGGTGGCGATGCACGTATTCACGCGCTTCTTGGAGTTTCTTATCGGTAAAATTCAGCCCGGCAAAATGACGTGCGTTGGTGTCGTCCTTCAGGCCGATATAGACCGCATCTGCGCCATTATCGATGGCAGCTTTCAGTGCCGGCAGGTTACCGGCGGGGCAAAGCAGTTCCATACACAATCCTTCATTAATCCCTTCAGGGCCGCAGGGGCTCAGTACGATCAATGATGTTCAGACTGACTCGCAGTTAATGCCCGGCACTCTGCCTGCCATGCTGCGCGCCGCCGCAGGCGATATTGAGAACCGCCTCGACGATTTTTATCAGTCGATGAATGTTGTTAACGATTGGGAATCTTAATTAACCCATTCGGTAAGGACTTTGATTTAAGGCAGTTTATGATGCTAATCGTCGCGCTAGGACAAAATCTGTTGGGCATAATCGGATAACCGACTAAATTATTGACATAGACCTCTTCCGCTTGCGGTGGATGTGGCAAAATGCTTGCAGATTATCTGAACAGTCAGACTGCTTTAAGAGGAGTACGCCAGTGTTGGAAAAACTACGAGCGCAGATTGTGCGTCAGGGACCGAGCTTATTAGGTAAGCCACTCAAGTTCACCCCTTTTGCGCTACAGCGTCAGGTTTTGGAACAGATGTTGGGCTGGCAGTTCCGTCAGGCGCTGGAAGAGGGCGATCTGGCATTTCTCGAAAGCCGCTGGCTGAAAATTGAGGTGCGTGACGTTGGCCTGCAATGGTTTATGACGCTGCGCGATGGTCGTCTGGCGGTGAGCCATGATGAGACGCCGGATGTCAGCTTCAGTGCGGATGCGAACGATCTGATTTTGATCGCCGCGCGTAAAGAAGATCCCGATACGCTATTTTTCCAGCGTCGTCTGCGTATTGAGGGCGATACCGAGTTAGGTTTGTATGTGAAGAACCTGATGGACGCCATTGAGCTGGAAGCCATGCCTGCGCCGCTGCGCATTGGCCTGCTGCAACTGGCAAACTTTGTGGAAGCCGGCTTACAGGAGGGCGCAGTGCAACCAGCGAATCACGCGCCAGTATCATGCTAGTTCGGGTGGAAATTCCCGTTGATGCCGCCGGGATCGACAGCTTATTGCGCCGTGCTTTTCCTACTGGGGCAGAAGCGGATCTGGTGCATCAACTGCGTGAAGACGGCTTATTGACGCTCGGCGTCGTGGCAAGCGACGATGAAGGCGGCGTAGTGGGCTACGCGGCATTCAGCCCTGTGTTGATCGACGGTGAAGATCGACAGTGGGTGGCGCTTGCGCCGCTGGCGGTAGAAGCGAGTCTGCGCCGACAGGGCGTGGGAGAGAAGCTGGTCTACGAAGGGTTGGATGCGCTGAATGAATTTAGCTACACCGCCGTCGTCGTGCTGGGCGAGCCAGCGTACTATTCTCGTTTTGGCTTCGTTCCGGCGACAGAGCACCAACTGCATTGTCGCTGGCCAGACAGTGAGTCGGCTTTTCAGGTCTACCCACTGGCGGACAACCATGTTGTCGGCGAAGGGCTCGCTGAGAGCGAAAGCGGCTTTGCAAGCGCGAGCGGGCTGGTTGAATACGCCGCACCCTTTAACCGCTTTCTCTAGTTGATAGCGAATCAATACATCGTGTCTGAAATGCATAGTGTCTTAGGCTGGTCTTGTACCAGCCTTTCTTTTTGGCTTTTACTGAGTTGCTTAATGCGATGCTCCAGTTTGAGTGCGCTGGAGTGATCCCCCACCAAACAGTGAAACGCCAGCGTTAATTCCCCTTTTCCCCGCAGCGCTTTTGCCCCTTTCCCCGTTTGATGTTGGTTCAGACGACGGCTGACATCCGTGGTGATCCCCGTATACAGCGCTCCGCTGACCGTGCGCAGCATGTACAGATACCAGCGGGAATGTTCGGTGTGTTCAGTCATGGTGTGTTCTGTAGATTATTGTTTGAAAAAGTGATTTGTCCCAGCTAAACATAAATAGCACCTCACACCAATCGTATTTCAAATAACGAGTATTTCAAACCACTTGCCTTTCAAAGAATGGACACGGCATCACATTACTGGCTGTTATTCAAAGACATCTATTTCTTTTACGGATAGGGAAAAACGTATGGCACTGAAGCGATATATACCGCTCGCGCTGGCTGCCACTGGCGTTAAGTTGCTGAGTGCCCGCATTGGTTCAATAGGTAGTCGGTGCCCATGTGCTGTAAACAATGCTGTCAGCATGATCCCCCAGACTGACCTTATTCAGGGAAGTACATGTGATTAAAATCACATATAATCACTATCTATTGCATTTCTCTTACATCAAGTGTGAATGAATGCACAAAATAGTCTGTCATGGCGTGTTCAAATGTCTGACTGGGTCAAGTTTTTAAGCCGTTTCTTTCGATGTTGGCATCATCACAGGATGAATTGTAGAGGAAGGTTGATTGCGGTGAGAAGGAGCTCGGTGCCGCTACAGGTTGTTTCTCCTGAGCGCTATCTTCAAGGAACCAAGTCCGCTCGCCAAACGTGCTGGTTTTGCACCAGTTAATGTTCAGGCCGGTTAGACCGGCTGACGAGTTGGAGAGTTGTATGACCAAGCTGACCACGGCCGCGCAGCGTGCGCTGGCACTGATGGATTTAACCACGCTGAATGAAGATGATACGGATGAAAAAGTGACTGCGCTCTGCCGTCAGGCGAACAGCCCGGCCGGAAAAACGGCTGCTATCTGTATCTATCTACATTTTAGCCCTCTGGTGAAAAAGACCCTGCGTGAGCAAGGTACACCGGATATCCGCATCGCGACGGCCACCAACTTCCCTCATACGGCGTGCGTAACGCGAAAGATGCCGCCATCTATCTGCAACTGGCGGACGATATCATAGGCGCGGAATGGGCGGCGGCGCAGCATTTTCGCTTTGGTGCGTCCAGTCTGTTGGCGAACCTGCTGAACACGCTTGGCCATGGAACCGCCGCTCCGCAAGGTGGCTACTTATTACGTGCACACAACGTACGATTTTGTTCACAGCAAATGTGCTCGCAGCGACAGGTTGCTGAGCCACATCAGAATTCATCAGGAGTACAGACCTTGTTTCTGATTCAAGAAATTATTCGTAAGAAGCGTGACGGAAAAGCGCTAAGCGAAGAAGAGATCCGCTTCTTTATCAATGGTATTCGTGACAATACCGTTTCCGAAGGCCAGATTGCGGCGCTGGCGATGACCATTTATTTTCATGACATGTCGATGGACGAACGTGTGGCACTGACGCTGGCAATGCGTGATTCCGGCACGGTACTGGACTGGAAGAGTCTGAACCTGAACGGCCCGCTGGTGGACAAACACTCTACTGGCGGCGTGGGTGATGTCACTTCGCTGATGCTGGGGCCGATGGTCGCTGCCTGCGGGGGCTATGTCCCGATGATCTCCGGACGTGGCTTAGGGCATACCGGCGGCACGCTGGATAAGCTCGAAGCGATTCCAGGGCTGGATATTTTCCCGAACGATGACGATTTTCGTCGCATCATCCAGCAGGTTGGCGTCGCAATTATTGGGCAAACCTCCTCGCTGGCTCCGGCAGATAAACGTTTTTATGCCACGCGTGACATTACCGCCACGGTTGATTCCATCCCGCTGATCACCGCGTCGATTCTGGCGAAGAAGTTGGCTGAAGGGCTGGATGCGCTGGTGATGGACGTCAAAGTGGGGTCGGGGGCATTTATGCCGACCTATGAACTGTCCGAGCAATTAGCGCAGGCGATTGTCGGCGTAGCGAATAACGCGGGATGCCGCACCAGCGCGCTGTTGACGGACATGAATCAGGTGCTGGCTTCCAGCGCGGGTAATGCGCTGGAAGTGCGGGAAGCCGTGCGTTTCCTGACGGGAGAGAGCCGCAATCCGCGCCTGTATGATGTTACTATGGCACTCTGTGGCGAGATGCTGCTGGCGGGTGGGCTGGCAAGCTCGGCAGACGACGCGCGTTCACGCCTGCAAACGGTGTTGGATAACGGCAAAGCTGCTGAAGTCTTTGGCCGCATGGTGGCCGCACAGCGTGGCCCGGGCGATTTTGTCGAACACTACGATCGTTACCTGCCGGTGGCGACATTAAGTAAGCCGGTGTTCGCGACGTGTGAAGGTATTGTGACGGCGATGGACACCCGTGCGTTGGGCATGGCCGTCGTCTCGCTGGGCGGCGGACGCCGTCAGGCTACCGATACGATCGATTACAGCGTCGGTCTGGATAACATGATCAGCCTAGGTGAGCGCGTTGACGCGCAACGCCCGCTGGCGGTGATCCATGCCAATACGGAAGCGCAATGGCAGCAGGCGGCGAATGAGGTTCGCGCCGCAATCCAACTGGGCGATACGGCGCCAGAAAAGACCCCGATGGTCTACCGTCGAGTGAGCGCAGAAGCGTGATCGCCAGAGTGGGTTATTGGCTGTTTTGAATTGATGTTCCCCTGTCGGTAGATAGGGCGTTAGCGCAGAACTGCGCAGGAGAGAAAGAATGAAACGTGCATATATTATGGTTCTTGACTCGTTTGGTATCGGCAGCAGTGCGGATGCAGAACGTTTTGGTGATGCGGGGTCGGATACGCTGGGTCATATCGCTCAGGCGTGTGCGGCAGGAACGGCGGACAAAGGGCGCAGCGGCAAGCTGCATTTGCCGAACCTGAGCCGTCTGGGGCTGGGTAAAGCCGCTGAGGCCTCAACGGGAACGTTCCCGGCTGGGTTGGATGAAAACGCGGACATCATCGGCGCTTACGCGCACGCCAGTGAAATCTCTTCGGGTAAAGATACGCCGTCGGGTCACTGGGAAATTGCCGGTGTGCCTGTCCTGTTCGACTGGGGCTATTTTAAAGATGAAGAGAACAGTTTTCCGCAGGCGTTGCTGGATAAATTGGTAGAGCGTGCCAATCTGCCGGGCTATCTGGGCAATTGCCACTCTTCTGGCACGGTGATTCTGGATCAGCTTGCTGAAGAGCACATGAAAACCGGCAAGCCGATCTTCTACACCTCTGCGGATTCCGTATTCCAGATTGCCTGCCATGAAGAAACGTTCGGTTTGGATAAGCTGTACGAACTGTGTGAAATTGCCCGCGAAGAGCTGACCGAAAGGGGCTACAACATCGGGCGCGTCATCGCGCGTCCGTTTATCGGCGACAAACCTGGCCACTTTGAACGTACCGGTAACCGTCACGATCTGGCCGTTGAACCGCCAGCGCCGACTATTCTGAAAAAAATGGTGGATGAAAAAGGCGGTGAAGTGGTTTCCGTTGGGAAAATTGCCGATATCTACGCGCAGGTTGGTATCACGAAGAAAGTGAAGGCGACCGGCATCGATGCGCTGTTTGACGCCACGCTGAAAGAGATGGATAGCGCGGGCGACAACACCATCGTATTTACCAATTTTGTTGATTTCGATTCTGCCTACGGTCACCGCCGCGATATTCCGGGCTATGCTGCCGCGCTGGAGCTGTTTGACCGTCGCCTGCCGGAAATGCTGTCCCGCGTGAAGGGCGATGACATCCTGATTCTGACGGCTGACCACGGTTGTGACCCGAGCTGGCACGGCACCGATCACACTCGTGAGAACGTCCCGGTGTTGATCTATGGGCCGAATGTGAAGCCGGGCTCATACGGCCACCGTGAAACCTTCGCCGATATCGGGCAGACGGTGGCGGCCTACTTTGGCCTGTCGCCTATGGACTACGGCAAATCGATACTGTAAAACACACCGTTTTTTACGTGAAACTTGATTAATTAAGGAATAAACGCATGGCTACGCCACATATTAATGCAGAAATGGGTGATTTCGCGGACGTTGTATTGATGCCAGGCGACCCGCTGCGCGCTAAGTACATTGCAGAAACCTTTCTGGAAAATGCCCGCGAAGTGAACAACGTGCGTGGCATGCTGGGTTTCACCGGCACGTATAAAGGCCGTAAAATTTCGGTCATGGGCCACGGTATGGGCATCCCATCCTGCTCCATTTATGCGAAAGAGCTGATCACCGAGTTCGGCGTGAAGAAGATCATTCGCGTGGGTTCCTGTGGCGCGGTACGTGAAGATGTGCAACTACGCGACGTAGTGATCGGTATGGGCGCCTGTACGGATTCCAAAGTGAACCGCATGCGTTTCAAAGATCACGACTACGCAGCGATTGCCGATTTCGACATGGTGCGCCATGCTGTTGATGCTGCCAAAGCGCGTGAGGTTTCTGTCCGCGTAGGTAACCTCTTCTCCGCCGATCTGTTCTACACGCCAGACCCGCAGATGTTCGACGTGATGGAAAAATACGGCATCCTGGGTGTGGAAATGGAAGCGGCCGGTATCTACGGCGTTGCGGCAGAATTCGGTGCGAAAGCGCTGGCCATCTGCACCGTTTCTGACCACATTCGTACCGGTGCGCAGACCACGTCAGAAGAGCGTCAAAACACGTTCAACGAGATGATCGAAATCGCGCTGGAATCCGTTCTGCTGGGCGATAACGAGTAATATCACACGAGCCCGGACATTCGTTCCGGGCTGTATTTTTCCTGCTATTCCCTCACACCGTTTCCTTCAAACGGTTCGCTTCAACCCTTTCCGTAAGACACCTGTGATAGATCCGCCTCTGGCACCGTAACAGAAAGATCGTCTGCACGGTTCTCTGTGTGCGTTTCCTTCTCTGGTTCGAGCGGCGTTAACCGTACCTGATGTGTGAAACAGGCCTGTACGGTAGGCTGGTGGCTGACGGCCAACACAATGGTTTGTGGCAGCGCAGTCCTGATGTGTGCTAGCAACTGAAGCGCCGCTGCGTCATCGAGTTGGCTGGTGGCTTCATCCAGACAAAGCAGCGTTGGGCGCAGTAGCAGTGCACGGGCGAGTGACAGGCGCTGTTGTTCACCGCCTGATAGCTCCCGGCTCCAGTTAGCGTTGTCGTCCAGACGAGGAACCAACGCGGCCAGTCCAGTGTGTTTTAGTACCGCGATCAACTGTGCGCTATCCGCTAACTGCGTCTGCGGATAACACAGTACCTGACGCAGCGTGTCCTGCGGTAAATAAGCTTTTTGCGGTAAAAATAGCGCTCGGCCAGTAGGGAAACGCCAATCACCTTGTGAAACCGGCCATAACCCCGCCAGCGCACGCAGCAGCGTCGTTTTCCCCGTGCCGCTGGCTGCGTTAAGCGTCGCCCATTCGCCAGCTTGAAGCCTGAGCGTCAGCGGGGCGAAATACGGCGAACCATTAGGGCGCGGTACGGATAGCGCGTTGATATGCAAGGCATGCCCTTCATGACGCGGCGCCTCTGGCACAGGCAGTTGCTGTAAGCGGTGCTGGAATTCCCACAGTCGTTCAATCGTGGAAGACCATTGAACCAACTGGCGATAGGCATCAATAAACCAGCCAAAAGCATCCAACACGTAGCCGAAGGCCGATCGTGCCTGCATGATCGCCCCGAGGCTAACCTGACGAGCGAGAAACAGCGGCAGGGTAGCGAAAACCGGAATAATCAGGCTGAAGCGGAAATAGCTGGTCGTAAAGCTCTCCAGACGGAATTCCCGTGCCATCAGGCGCTGCCAGTTTTGCACAATAGGCAGAAAATGTTGCCGCATTCGCTGTTGTTCGGCACCGCTTCCCTGGTAAAACGCGATTTGCTCGCTGTTATCCCTTACCCGCAGCAGCGTGGCGCGATAGTCAGCCTCTGCCCGCTGACGCTCAATATTGAGCTTGTGCAGACGGTGGCCTAGCAGGTGTGTTATCACGCTTGCCAGTGCGGCGTAAATCAGTGCGATCCACACCAGATAGCCGTGTATCGTGATGTTGTAGCCGCCTAATGTGAAGGTATGGACGCCGGACAGTTGCCAGAGAATGGCGATGAAGGAGAAAAAGCGGGCGGTATTTTTCAGCAACGAGAGGAGGAGTTCGAGGCTTTGCTCTATCAGCAGGCGAATATCCTCCGCGATGCGCTGATCGGGGTTATCCAGCCCTGCGCTGAGTCGATAGTGGGCGTGATTGCGCAGCCAGTTCTGTTCATACTGGTGGGTCATGGTATCGCGCCAGCGGATAATTAACTGTTTCTTGAGCCAGTTGCCGCAGATGATGACCAGCACGAACAGCAGCGTGTAGGCCAGATAGCGCACGGCCATATCGTAGATTGAGGCGTGCTGAAAGTAGTCAGCCAATGCGTCGTAAAAATCCCGACTCCAGTTATTGTACTGCACGCTGATCCACACGACGGAAAGCGTTAGGCTCATAATCAGCAGCAGTAACAGCCAGAGCAAGGTTGCACGCGTGGTCAGCCAGAAAGGCGCGACCAGCGTATAAAAGCGTTTAAGCGTTTGCATAATGGATTGAGCGATGGCCTGCCAGCCGAGGCTGGCAGGCGCATTCGCTTAGAAATTCCACTTCGCGGTCAGCATGAAATTACGTGGGTCACCGTAATAGTTATTGCCGCTACGATGGCGGTTGTTCAGGTTCAGGAAGTAGGTTTTATCCGTCAGGTTATTGCCTACCAGATTGAAACTCAGGTTTTTGCTGTACTGATAGCGGACATTGGCGTTAAACAGCGTATAGCCGCCCTGAGACAGACCAAACACTCGGTTTGGATAGGTTTGCGTGCCCGTTTGGGCCGTCATACCCGCACCAACCGTCCATTGATTCAGCTCACCCGGCAGAGTGTATGAAGTGTACAGCTTGAACATATGCTTCGGCGTGCGCGGGCTGAACTGTGCCGCTTTCTCACTCTCTGATGCTTCCAAATATTTACTGTTAGTCAGGGTATAGCCCGTCTGAATTTGCCAGCCTTCAAGCAGTTTCCCCGTGACATCCAGTTCCACCCCTTGGCTACGTACTTTGCCTTCAGCACGGGAACAACCGTTATCAGGATCTCGGCAAACGGAACTGTCTGCTTCGGCGAGTGCACGGTTGGACTGAATAATGCGAAACAGTGCCAGTGAAGCATTCAGATCGCCGTCAAAAAACGCCCCCTTAACGCCGGTTTCATAGTTGGTGCCGGTAACGGCGGGCAATAGCTTATCGTCCTTATCGCGTGCACTCTGCGGTTTATAGATTTCAGCATAGCTGGCATACAAGGTGTAATTGTCGGCAAAATTCCATAGCAGGCCGCTGTAAGGGACAAATTTATCGCGAACGTGCAGGCTGCTGTATTCCTTGTCGTTGGTGTTGCGATGGTTATCGTAATAGTAGTCGTAGCTATAAGCACTGTAGCGGCCGCCGAGGATCAGTTTCCAGTCATCGGCCAGTTCCCAGCGAGTGGTGGTAAATAGCCCACGCTGATAAATATTATATTGCTCTCTGTAGCGGGAACGGTAGAGGCTAAGGTTAGACCAATCGGGCTCTGCGACTGAGTTGGGATTCCAATTATAGATATTGGCACTGCTCATGTTAGCAATACGGCCAATCGCGTTGTCGAAGTTCTCTTTCTGATAGTCACCGCCGAACACCAACTCATGGCTACGCCCCAATAGCTCAAAAGGACCACTCGCACTGAGGTTATAACCCCATTGGTCGCTCTTGTTGTCATAGCGCAATGCGTTGTTTAACCTACTGACTCCTGTTTGAGGATCAACGCCTGCTGTTCCATTCATGATACCGATATAACGTTCTTTGGACGTACCATGCGTATAGTTAAGTGCGCTCTTGATAGCCCAGTTGTTGTCAAAGTTATGCTCGAATTCAGCGAATGGATTGATCTTTTCGAAGTTAATTCGGTTCCAACTGGCACCCAGAAAGGTTGAGCGAGGTAGATTCAAATTACGTTTATCCGTGCCAAAAGGGACACCATACAGATCGGGTACGACATCGGTTTTTTGCCAATTAATCCCTGTAGTGAAAGTCGTATTGGGAGTGATATCCCATGCTAGTGTGCCGAATAGCACTTTGCGCTCACTGCCTACGTAGTCGGTGAAGCTTTGTTTATCCTGATAAACGCTAACCAGACGACCGCGTACGCTGGCATCCTCATTGAGTGGGCCTGAAACGTCTATTTCATTACGGTAATTATCCCAACTTCCGACGCTGGCACTGACAGATGCCTGAAAATCATAGGTGGGTTTTTTACGTACCAGATTGACGGTACCTCCGGGTTCCCCGCTGCCCTGTGTTAGGCCTGAAGCGCCGCGCAGAACTTCGACGCGATCGTAAATTGCCAGATCGGGTGATTCACTGGTCGATTGAGAGGCGTTCATTACGCTATTTTGCGACGATTGGTTGACGCCATTTTCTTTGATATTGTCCATCGTGAAGGCACGCGATTCGTATTTCACCTGAAAACTATTCTGGTTGACCACGTTAATGCCGGTGGTTTGCTTCATGGCCTCATCCAGCGAGGTCATATTCTGATCGTCCATACGCTGGCGTGCCACAACGCTCACCGACTGCGGCGTTTCTCGTGGTGACAGATTCAGCTGTGTCGCGGTGTTCATGCTGCGCGTGGTGTAGGACTGGGTGCCTTCGGTCACGCCATTGCGGTTGACGCCCGCCACGACCAGCATTTCATCGCCCTGCGGTATTCTCTGTAAGCGCCAGACGCCGTTAGGCTGTGGAATCACCTGAAGCCCGCTTCCTGCCAGCAGTGCCGAAAATCCGCCATCTACGCTGTAATTCCCTTGCAGGGACGGCCCGGTTTTTCCTGTCGCCAATTGTGCATCGCCGACCAGATAAACGCCTGACTGCGCGGCAAACTGGTTTAGCTGTTGGTTAAGTGGCCCAGCAGAAATCGCGTAGGTTTTGGTGGCCGCGGCGGCTGCTGTTTCTGCGGCGATTGCGGTGGAATGTGCGAGCAGCGATGTGCCGCACAGCAACAGATGAACGGCCATTGCCAGTTTGGAAGGAGTGCGCTGTGTAGAGAAAAATGGAATCAATGCCATGAAAATTCGCCTTCTGACCCAGAGTAAAAATTGGTGGTTTTACTGTGAATCGAACGACAGCGGAGAAAGGGGAACCCAAAAGAGAAAATTTTTTGGCTGTATCCCCAAAACGGTATTCAAAAAAGTGGTATCCAAGAAAGACGGGGATATCAGCGTGGTTCGACGGTCACCCACCATGGAAAACGCTGACGGATGCGAACTGGGAAGGCCTGCGCCAGCATGTTCAGTGCCATGTCGGTATCGGTTAAGGGGAAGGTGCCCATCACGCGTAAATCAGCGATGGCAGGTTGGCACGCCAGATAGCCGTGACGATAGCGTGATAGTTTCTCCACGACCTCTCCCAGCGGCATGTTGTCCGCCTGTAGTACGCCGTGCGACCAGTCGGCATCGTTCTGCTGATTAGGCACGATGTCACCCTGACCGTCGGCGTTAAAGCGCAGGTGATAGCCCGCGTTGACCCGACGTGCGGCGGAGGCATATCTGGCGCTGGCGTCTACTGCGTGTTGGTACACGGTTAGCGTGGTGGTGTCTGATGCCTGTGCGACGCTGAAGCGTGTGCCCAGCGCCTGCAAGCGCCCTTGTGCAGTCGTAACAAAGAAAGGGCGTGCATCGGCAGCAGTATCAATCAGAATGTCCCCCGCCAGCAGGGCGATTTCCCGACGCTGATCGCTGTAGCGGATATCAATCGCGCTGGCGGTATTCAGCCACAGTTGGGTGTTGTCCGGTAAGGTCAGTGATTTGATTTCGCCGACCGCGCTGTGATGATCGGCTGTCATCGCCAGCAGTGAGCTTTTTAGCGGCGTGTGACGGTAAGTCAGCCAGGACAGCAGCGAACCCGTGCTGAGTAGGGCGGCGAGTTTGAGCGCACGGCGGCGTGTCATCGGCGCAGGCTGGTGCAACAGCGTATTCAGCGCAGGCTGTTGACCGTCACCACGTAGCGGCTGGAAGCGTTGGCTGACCGTGAGCACGTATTCCCAGGCATGGCGGTGTTCCTCGCTTTCGTTCATCCAGCGCTGCCAGTGGTGGTAGTGTTCATCGCCAGGTTCCCGATCGCACAGTTGAGCGTACCACTGCGAGGCCTGCTGCAAGGCAATAAAGCTGGGTTTGTTCCGGCTGGGGTTATTCATGAATGCGTAGCCTGACCGTCCGCGTCTATTTCTGCCTCCAGCAGCACACAGTGCAACATGGCCTGCGCCATGTATTTTTTCACCATGCGCTCGGAAACGCCCAGCGCCTCGGCAATCTCCCGATAGGGTAATCCCTGTACCTGCGCCATGATGAACGCGGCGCGCACCTTCTCGGGCAGTGCGCGCAGCATGGCATCGACCTGATACAGCGTTTCGAGAATGATATTGCTGTCTTCCGCCGACAGCGCAACTGGCTCCGGCTGTTCGGCGAGTGAGGCGAGCCAGACGCGCTCAATTTCCCGTTTGCGCCAGAGATCGACACACATGCCTTGTGCCATCACGCTCAGATAAGCTCGTGCCCCTGCGTGGCTGTCGAACTGGCGTGGCTTCAATAAGAGTCGTACAAAGACATCCTGCGCCAGATCGGCCGCATCGCACAGATTTCCCAACCGTTTACGCAATAGCTCCTGCAACCAGCCATGATGCTGACAATAAAGCTGATGCATATCTGCTGAGGTATCAATATTAGCTGATGACATGTCTGGTGCCTGAAATGAAGCGGTAGGAGGTCAAATTTCAGGCGTATTTTAGTTGAGAATGATTTTTATTTCAACGCTAAGGGAAATGTGGGTACTGATGGAAAGGGGACGGAATGCTCCGCAACGTGTGGGCTGCAAGGCGAAAATGCACCACGCCCTATAGCGGTGCGGCTCAATGATAGTGGAAGAGGCCGACCTTAATACCAGGCCAGCCTTACAACGTTACTTAATCGCCTGAGCCGGAACTTGCGCGGCGCTGTTAAAGCTGATCTCGTTGACAGCACTCCATTTGTTTACATCGGTGCCAAACGTATCCAATTTGAAGAATTTGGCTTTAACGGCTGGGAAGGTGAATTTTTCACCATTTTTGGCATTGTTGGAGGTGACCAGATTGTCAGCCAGCTTTTTCCAGGTTTTACCGTCGGTGGAGTAGGAGACGGAGAACTTCAGTTTACGCTCGTCCGCTTTGAAAGGAACCAAGACAAAGTTTTCAACCGATTGTTCTTTATCCAGTTCTAACTGAACCCAACTCTCACCGTTTGCCGCCCAGCGTGTTTTTACGTCGCCATCGGCAATATTGGCAGGCTTGTGGCCTTTGTCTGAATCATAAGAGGAGGCGGTTACCGCCGTGACTTGTACCGCATGAGCGGAAAGAGAGAATAAGCCGCATAGGAGCGTCGTAGCCAGAGTGTATTTTTTCATATTATTCCTCGTAGATGACGGATAAACCATGTCATGCCTGCAAACCAGAAACATGAAATGGAACATGATTGTAATAAAAAAGAAACAAAGGTTTACTTGCGAGGATCACGTTGTAGGGATTTTTCTGTCGAAAAAAATGCAGGGCGAGATGGTGCGCACATTACGGCACTCGCCAAGCGGCGAATGTCGTAGGCGAAAATTGTTAGCCGAGCGGCAGCGCCATGAGAATCGCGTCTTCCCGGCCTTGTGCCGTCGGGTAATAATCGCGGCGCACGGAGACTTCATTAAATCCCAGACTTTCATAAAGCGCGATGGCGCGTGCGTTCGATTCGCGAACTTCCAGCCACAGCGTCACAATGCCACGTCGTTCCATTTCGTCGATCAGGTGTTCCAATAGTTGGCGACCCAAGCCCTGACGCTGATAATCGGGATGCACGGCGATGTTGAACAACGTCGCTTCATCCAGCACGACCTGCGTGATGGCGTAGGCGGCAAGTTGCCCGTCATGGCTCAGTTTGATGTTGAAATAACGTTCCCCTTGGTTGCTGACAAACGTTTTTTCCGTCCAGGGAAAGGCGTGGCTAACTTGTTCAATTTTAAAGGCTTGTGCCAGGTCAACTGGCGTCAGAGAAGATATCGTGTTCATGTTCACAGATCTGTTGCCACAGCGCTCGTTTGGCGTCGGCGTTTTGATAAAGTTCGGAAAGCAGAGGGCTGGAAAGCTGAACGCCCTGTAGCGCAATCGGCTCCTCAATACCCAACCGCCAGCTATGGCAGCGAACGCCTGCGGGCAACATCTCTATCTGCTGCGGCGTCAGACGGTAGGCTTGCACGGGCGTCAGCGCCAGACTGTGCAGGACATCGACCAGCAGGGAGTCATCATCGGCCAGCGGCTCGGCGGAGACGATCACCAGACGCACCTGATCGGGTAGACTGACGGCGATTTCGCCTTGCAGCACGCTTGGGCGACGCAGTGTCCACTGCGTAATTCCCAATTGCTGTAGCAGCCTGTCACGTCTTGATTCCATGAGTTACCCTATCTGGCGAGCGAGAAAATACGTCGTGCCTATGCTAACAAACCCCGTCAGACTGCGCCAACGTCGGCGTGGTTATTTCCTCTCCGCGCTGCAACTTCGGAGGCGAAGCGTATATAATCCCCCGCTCAATGATTAAGGAGCCGTAGCCCGATGTCCGCATTAACCCCCGCCAGTGAAGTCATACTGCGCCACAGTGACGAATTTCTTTCACGCCGTGTTCTGTTTGCCGGTGATTTGCAGGATACCCTGCCCGCACAATTTGAAGCGGCGTCGGTGCGTGTCCATTGCAACCAATATCACCACTGGCAACAGATGGCAAAGCCACTTGGGGAGAACGCTCAATATGGTCTGGTGGCGGATGCGGCGCTGGTGGCGGATAGCGACACGCTGATCTATTACTGGCCGAAGAGCAAACAGGAAGCGGAGTTCCAACTGCGTAATCTGCTGTCTCTGCTGCCAGTTGGCGCGGAAATCTTCGTGGTTGGGGAAAACCGCAGTGGCGTGCGCAGCGCGGAACCCGTGCTGTCTGACTTTGTTGAGTTGGTAAAAATCGACAGTGCGCGTCGCTGCGGGCTTTACCACGGTCGGATTGATAAGCAGGCCAGATTCACGTTGGATGACTGGTGGGATGAATATGTGACAGACGGCGTGACGGTCAAAACGCTTCCAGGGGTTTTCAGTCGTGATGACCTGGATCCGGGTAGCCGGCTGCTGCTGTCTACGTTTGAACCGCACATGAAAGGTAAAGTGCTGGATATCGCTTGCGGTGCTGGTGTTCTGGCATCGGTGTTGGCGAAGCAGTCGCCGAAGATCCGCTTGACGCTGAGCGATGTCAGCGCGGCGGCGGTGGAATCCAGCAAGGCAACGTTGGCGGCAAATGCGCTGGAAGGCAGTGTGATTGCCAGTAACGTCTATTCGGATATCAACGGTCGCTTCGATATGATCGTTTCCAATCCGCCATTCCACGACGGCTTGCAGACCAGTCTGCAAGCCGCAGAAATGCTAATTCGTGGCGCGGTATCCCATCTACCGGTTGGCGGGCAGCTACGTATCGTCGCTAATGCTTTCCTGCCTTATCCCGCGCTGCTTGATGCGGCGTTTGGTAGCCATGAAGTGCTGGCACAAACCGGACGCTTCAAGGTGTATCAGGCTACCGTGGGTCGCCCGCCGCGTACAGGCAGCAAAGGCCGTCGGTAATCCCAATTACTGATTAACGGCTGCCATACTCTCCTTGCCGTAGCGTTCACCTGCTGCGGCATCGGGCGGGAAGATGGCATTAATGGCAGCCAACTCGGCTTGCGTCAATGTGACATCCAGCGCCGCGACGTTCTCTTCCAGATAACGACGGCGTTTGGTGCCAGGAATCGGCACGATATGTTCACCCTGTGCCAATACCCATGCCAGCGCCAGTTGTGATGGTGTTACCTGTTTTTCCTGCGCCAATTGGTTAATTTTCTCTACCAGTTGCAGGTTTTTCCCGAAGTTTTCCCCCGTAAAGCGCGGATTGGTGCGACGAAAGTCGTCGGCAGCCAGATCGTCTGGGCTACGAATCGCACCGGTCAGGAAACCGCGCCCCAGCGGGCTGTAAGGCACAAAGCCGATACCAAGACGTTCACAAGTGGGTAGAATTTCAGCCTCCATGTCGCGGGTCCACAGTGAGTATTCACTCTGTAACGCCGTAATAGGGTGCACGCGATGCGCACGTTCCAGCGTGGTTGCGGAGGCTTCACTCAGGCCGATGTAACGAATCTTGCCTTCCTGGACCAGCTCCGCCAGTGTGCCGACCGTCTCTTCAATGGGAACGGTTGGGTCAATACGGTGCTGATAGTAAAGATCGATAACGTCAGTGCCGAGGCGAGACAGGCTGCCTTCTACCGAACGGCGAATGTAATCTGGTTTACCGCAGATGCCACGGGCGTGGGGGTTCGCTGGGTCGCGGATGATGCCGAACTTGGTTGCCAAGAAGACTTGCTCACGCTTGCCCTTTATTGCTTTGCCGAGCAGCAGTTCGTTGGTGTGGGGGCCATACATATCGGCGGTATCCAGCAGAGTCACGCCCAGTTCCAGCGCGCGATGCAACGTGGCAATGGATTCTTTTTCATCCTGCGCCGTGGAGTAGAAATCACTCATTCCCATGCAGCCTAGCCCAATCGCCGACACCTGTGGGCCGTTCACGCCTAATTTGCGTTGTTGCATTGTCATCTTCCTCATCTCGTTGGCAGTGCAAGCAGTCTGGTTGTTTATTCAAAAAAGATAAATACCGCTTTTTATGCAACACTATTCAAAAATAACCAACAATGGCGGCAGCGATGGATCACATTCAGGCGATGCGGGTTTTTGTGCGTATTGTCGAACTGGGCAGCTTCAGCCGGGCGGCGGAGCGACTGACGCTGCCCCGCGCGACGGTGAGCAACACCATCAAACAGCTTGAAGCACGGCTGGGGGTTCGTTTGCTGCAACGCACGACCCGTCAGGTGCAGATCACCGATGAAGGGCGTGTTTATTACGAACGCTGTTTGCAATTGCTGGCGGAAATTGAAGAGATCGACACGCTGTTCACGCAGCAAAAGCAACAACCCGTAGGTAAAGTGCGGGTGGATATGCCGCACTCGCTGGCGCGGGAGGTCGTTGTGCCGGCGCTGGGAGAATTCTACGCGCGCTATCCGCAGGTGACGCTGATGCTGAGCGCCAACGATGCGGCGATTAATGTGCTGCGTGAAGGCGTTGACTGTGTGCTGCGAGCCTGGCAGACGGACGACGAGACGCTGGCGACCCGTCATTTACCGTCAATGCCGCAGATTACCTGTGCGTCGGCCGACTATTTGGCGCGCTATGGCGTGCCGCGTTCGCTCGATGAGCTAGCGGGGCATCGTATGGTCGGGTATTTCTCCCTGCGCACTGAATATCTTTATCCGCTGGAGTTCATGTCGGGTGATGAGTGCATTACGCGTATGTTGCCCAGTGCGTTGCAGGTTAACGGCACCGATGCCTACATCGCCAGCGCCCGTGCCGGACTGGGGATTATTCAGGCGCCGCGTCGCGGTTTACGTCCATTTCTGGAAAACGGGGAACTGGTTGAGATCCTGCCGGAAATGTCGCCGCCCGCGATGCCGCTTTACGTGATGTATGCGCCTGGTCGCTTTCTCGCTCCGCGGATTCGGGTGTTTATAGAATGGCTTGATGAACTCTTTACGCGCAATGCCGCAGCGAGATGATGATTTTTGCAGCAAACCCCGCATTCCAGAGGAAATAATCATTGACGTGAACGCGAAAACCTCTAGAATTCGCCCCCGTAGTGATATTGCGTAAAGCAGTGTTGCGAAGGTGGCGGAATTGGTAGACGCGCTAGCTTCAGGTGTTAGTGTTCTTACGGACGTGAGGGTTCAAGTCCCTCTCTTCGCACCATGTCATAGTAGCTTTAGCATATAAGCTGATTTTCCGCATAAAGCGGTTTTACTGCATAAGACAGTTTTACTGTATAAGACAAGCAACGTTTTCAGTGCGAAGGTGGCGGAATTGG
>NZ_JACDRR010000015.1 GCF_013449375.1 Pectobacterium sp. CFBP8739
CTTCATCGATCCGGATGGCGACACACTGACCCTCAGTGCCACGCTGGCAGATGGCTCACCGCTGCCAAGCTGGCTCAGCTTTAATGCTGCCACCGGCACCTTCTCCGGTACACCAGCCAATGGCGATGTTGGCAACCTGAGCATCAAGGTCACGGCCAATGACGGCGATGCCTCAGTCAGTACCAGCTTTAGCCTGACTGTGGCTAATAGCAATGTGGATAACGGTGATCCAGAGTTTAGATCCAGCACCCCAGGGCCAACATTCACTACTTCAACACAGTCTCCAATCATTACGGCCGTCTCCAATGCCCCCGTGACGCTAGGTGCACTATTTGCTCCAACATCACTCGGATCCCTGAATACCGGCGGAACACCCGATAACACAACCCTAACATCGTCGATTTTTCAGGCCTCTCAGAATATTCAGCAAACCAGTCGTGTACAAGTCGGTCAGATGGCTGGAGCCGTTGGACAGAGTACCGCCTTAGGCGGAGCCAGTCGGTTTGAAAGCTCTCTGGGATCGTTCCCTAGCTTCAATAACGGTGGTTCATTGGGGGGAAGTTCTTCGTTGGCTGGGATGTTTTCGGGGCTAAACTTGCCTTCTCTCTCATCAATGGAAGTGTTCTCTGGCGGAAGTTGGCGTGACATCAGCAGTAGCTCAACCAATACCGAAAGTGTGGCACGGCCTACTGCCCCATCGGAAAATGTGGCGATGGAATTCTCACCGGGGCTGGAACGACAATTGCAGTACATAGGAGATAGAGAATTACAACGCCTAGACACGATTGAACAAGCATTAGTCGATTTGGAAGTATTCGATCGTATGCAGGCTGAGCGTGATCAGATCAATAACGATAGGCTGCAAGGATAAAGGGGATCGTGGGACAAGGTGTTTGTGGCAACAGCAATGACAATAGCAGCCGAAGAATAACAACAACGTTCAGGAGTGGAATTGTGGCAAAGTTTCAGAAATTTTTCAGTCTCAGCCTCATCGTGATCGCGATGAGTGGTTGTGCGGTTACCAGTCAACCCCTTTCGAAAGAACAAAGCGAGCAACGTATCCAGCAGGATAAAGTTGCCATGTTCAGCGACCAGGAGCCAGTCACAGCCCCAATTACGTTGTATGACGCGATGGCAAGAGCGCTAAAATACAATCTGGAAGCTCGGCTGAAAGTGATGGAACAGGCGGTATCACAACAACAACTGGATCTGGCGCGTTATGACATGCTGCCCCAGATCGCAATGTCGGCAGGGTATGTCGGACGCAGTAATACCAGCGCATCCAGTAGTACCAATATTGCGACTGGCGCACAATCATTAGCACCATCAACCTCTCTGGATCGTAACCGAGATGTAGCAGACCTGACGATGGTATGGAACGTGTTGGACTTCGGCGTCAGTTATGTCACGGCCAAACAAAAAGCAGATCAACGCTGGATAGCCGATGAGCGCAAGCGCAAGGTGGTTCATACTATTATTCAAGACGTGCGTTCGGCGTACTGGCGGGCAGTCGCGGCAGAGCGTCTGCTAGGGCGGATCGATAGTTTGATCGACCGGGTAAATCAGGCACGCGAAGCCAGTGAACACATGAGTACCCAGCAAGTTGGCGATCCGGTTGAAGCACTCAGTTATCGCCGTGCGTTGATCGACGCCGTGCGCCAGTTGGAAGAACAGCGTCGTGCATTATCGCTGGCGAAGACTGAGCTGGCGACATTGATGAACCTGCCACTGGATAAGCCATATATACTGGCGCTACCAAACGGTAACGACGTGCAAGTGCCGCAATTAAACGTCGATATCAATACGCTGGAACAAACTGCGCTACGCAGCCGTCCAGAATTGAAGGAACAGGATTATCAGGTACGCGTTCGCACAGCAGAAACCCGTAAATCCTTGTTACGCATGCTTCCAGGACTGGAAATCAGCGCGGGTGGTCACTACGATAGCAACTCGTTCATCGCTAACCAAAGCTGGGCTGATGTCGGTGTGAAGGTAACCTGGAACCTGTTTAATCTGCTGTCCGGGCCGACGGCATACAAAACAGCTCAAGCCAATGAGAAAGTATCAGAAGTTCAACGTCAGGCGATGTCACTGGCGATTATGGCGCAATTGTATATCGCCCGCGCCAACTTCAATGAAGCGGTACGGCAGTATAAAACTAGCACTGAATTGCGCGATCTCGACAGCCAGATTGCTGAACAACTGCTCAACCGTTATAAAGCCAACAGCATTGGCGAATTGCAGTTGATTCAGGGAGAACTGAATGCTCTGAATGCTAGCCTGCGCCAGGATTTGGCCTATGCGGAGCTGCGCAATACCTACGGCCAAATTATCTCGACCGTCGGACTGGATTTGCTACCGAAAACGCTCTCTTCCGACCGCTTGGTGGATATCAGTCAAGCATTACGTCAGTCTGAAACTCACTGGCAGCAAGGTAAGATAGATGAGTTGCAGTCTTTTTGAGATCTCTGGCGATTCAAACAACACTATTATCTGAGCATTCACAGTACAATACGCCGTATGCATTCTATTTAAGCGTCAACTTAATGCGTATATACCCTATTACTTCACACATAGGGTTAATACTACTGTCATAGACAGTAATCAATGGCGATAAGTCTTCCACTCCGGTAACACATAACTACCGGAGTGGATTTAACACTGCCCTCATGTTGTATATACCCAGCTCAAAGTCAGTGTCTCTTGCTAAATGCCCTTTTCAGCTTATATAGAGAAATGCATGCGCTGGTTTTGTCAGAAACAACATGTTCTCTTTGTCCAACAAAAGCACTGGCAAAATAAGATTTCTGCATGGCAAATCAGCAAAATGTGGCATAGTGAAAAAAAACAGGCTCATTCAGAGGATTTTGACTTTCATGAAACGCCCGGACTATCGAACGCTTCAGGCTCTGGATGCCGTCATCCGCGAGCGTGGTTTTGAGCGCGCCGCCCAAAAATTGTGTATTACTCAATCTGCCGTTTCACAACGTATCAAGCAATTGGAAAACCTGTTCGGCCAGCCGCTTTTGGTCAGAACCATTCCCCCCCGCCCGACGGAACAAGGGCAAAAGCTGCTGGCGCTGCTGCATCAGGTTGAGCTGCTGGAAGAAGAGTGGCTGGGCAATGAAACCAATAGCGATATCCCGCTGCTGCTGTCGCTGGCGGTGAACGCCGACAGTCTGGCAACTTGGCTGCTGCCCGCATTACAACCAGTTCTGGTCGATTCACCAATTCGCCTTAACTTGCAGGTAGAAGATGAAACGCGCACGCAGGAAAGGCTGCGCCGGGGTGAAGTGGTAGGGGCGGTGAGTATTCAGTCCCAGCCGCTGCCGAGCTGTCTGGTGGATAAACTGGGCGCACTGGATTATCTGTTTGTGGCCTCTCCGACCTTTGCCGCCCGCTATTTTCCCAATGGCGTGACGCGTTCGGCGCTGCTGCGCGCACCTGCGGTCGCCTTCGACCATCTGGATGATATGCATCAGGCTTTTTTACAGCAAAACTTTGATTTATCACCGGGCAGCGTTCCCTGCCACATCGTGAATTCATCAGAAGCCTTTGTACAACTGGCTCGACAAGGTACGACCTGCTGCATGATCCCGCATCTGCAAATCGAGAAAGAACTGGCCGATAACGAGTTAGTCGACCTGACGCCGGGGTTGTTTCAGCGGCGGATGCTCTACTGGCACCGCTTTGCGCCAGAAAGCCGGATGATGAGAAAAGTCACTGACGCCCTGCTCGCGCACGGCCATCAGGTACTGCGCCAGTCATAACGCCTTTATGTTTCAGTAAAATGCCACAGGCCTGTCTGAGCAGGCCTGTGGGTATTATTAACGAGTGAGAACAGTGCTTACTGTGTACGCTGTAGCTCAAAGACAACATCCACCTGATCGTCAAAGTGAATGGTTTGCTGTTCATAGGTTTGCGCCGCTTCACTTTGCACCGCCGCATCTGCCGTTTTAAACATTCGCGCCATTGGCATCGGCTGATAGTTGGCAACGTGGTAACGAACGCTGTAAATCGGCCCCAGCTTGGCGTTAAAGCCCTGCGCCAGCGCGGCGGCCTGACTCGTCGCCTGCTCAATGGCTTTCTTACGCGCTTCATCACGATAGACTTCTGGATTGGCAACGCCTAATTCTACCGTGCGAATCTCATTCAGCCCCGATTTCAACGCCCCATCCAGCAGTTCATTCAGTTTGTCTAACTGGCGCAGCGTCACTTCCACTTGACGCACGGCACGGTAGCCTTTCAGCACCGAACCGCCCGTTTTCAGATAGTCATATTCTGGCTGTGTACGTAAATTGGCGGCATTAATATCCTTTTTCTCAATGCCATTTTTACCTAGAAAATCAAAATATTGTGCAACACGGGCATCGACCTGCTTTTTCGCTTCCGCCGCATCCTTCGATGACACACTGACTTCAATCGCCAGACGAGCGATATCCGGCGTCGCATCTACGCTAGATGTCCCTGACGTCACGATATGCGGGCCATCCGGCAGTTCCGCAGCCTGAGCGGCCATCGATATACCGCCCAATCCTACCGCAGCGACCAGCGCCAGTGCATTTAGCTTCATCATACCTCGCTTCACACTCTCTCCTTACTTATGTTTCGTCACGTATGCCGCTGGCAGATTGTCTGTGCCAACACGGTATCTTCCAAAATGAAAGAGACAAGACGGACGGCTTCACCGACCAACATAACGCATTACTAACTCCACACAATATAGGTGAATTTCTGAAACCTAGATGTCTTTCTGAAGCCTAGCGTGAGGAGATGTCATTTATTTCCAGCCATTATTGCCAGCCGTGACGCGCCAGTTGCAAGGCAATGCCCCACATCACTACGCCGACACAAAAGTTGATCCCCCGTTGTACTCGTGGCGTATTCAGCCACGGTGCCAGCCAGGCGGCCAATAGCGCCAGCGCAAAGAACCAGGTGAAAGACGCGGTCATCGTCCCTAGCGCAAACCATCTGCGGGCATCGCCTGCAAACTGGCTCCCCAGACTCCCCAGCACCACAAACGTATCCAGGTAGACATGTGGATTAAGCCAGGTCACGGCCAGCATGGTAGCAATAATGCGCCAGCGGCTTTGTTTCATTACCTCGGCGCTGGCGAGCGTAATATTTTTGCTGAAAGCTGTTTTCATCGCTCCCCAACCAAACCAGAGCAGGAACGCAACGCCGCCCCAGGTCACTGCCGCCAACAATAGCGAAGACTGGCTGAGCAATGCGCTGCCGCCAAAAACGCCTGCGGTAATCAACACCATATCGCTCAAAGCACATAACAGCGCCACCATCAGGTGATATTGCTGGCGAATCCCCTGATTCATCACAAACGCATTCTGCGGCCCCAAAGGCAAAATCATCGCTGCCCCTAACAGAACGCCCTGTAAATACACCGCCCACATACTTCTCTCCTCCCCCGTTTGTTGTTATCGCGGAGGAGTTTATGGAAGCCGATTAAATAAGTGAAATTGAATATTCTAACACTACATTAGCTAAGCTAATGTGCTGACAGTAGGTAAAGCGAGGTTGAATGAGAAGACGATGCCTGATGAGGCACCATGCTCATGTCAGGGCATGGTGCCTATTTGGGTGCGTATGTCAGCGAGTTTATTCTGGCTGTTTCGCTACGGGTTGTACGCCTACAGAGGGTACGTTATGAAGGTGTACATCCATCTGCGGGTAAGGAATACCGATATGGTGCTCATCCAGCACGCGTTTAAAGCTTTCCAGCAGATCCCAATTAACTTCCATTGCATCACCATTCGTCGTCCAAACTCTCACGACAAAATTCAGCGATGACGCCGCCATTTCATTCAGGCGAATCGTGACACCTTTGTCATGTTGGATACGTTCATCCGCGGCGACAATATCGCCCAGCAGCTTTTTCACCACGTCGATGTCGGCATCATAGGCTACGCCGACAATAATTTCGGTACGACGATTCGGTTCACGTGAACTGTTGATGATGTTGCCAGCAATGATTTTGCCATTCGGCACCACGATAATTTTGCCGTCAGCGGTACGCAGCGTCGTCGAGAAGATCTGTACCTGAGTGACCGAACCGGACACGCCGCCTAAGTCCACCCATTCACCAGCACGGAACGGCCGGAAGATGACCAGCAAGACGCCCGCAGCAAAGTTGGCTAATGACCCTTGCAATGCCAGACCGACTGCCAAGCCTGCTGCACCTAGTACGGCAATGACTGATGCCGTCTGTACGCCAACCCGACTCAATACCGCAATCAGCGTGAACGCGATAATGCCATAACGCACCAGCGCAGACAGGAAATCTGCCACGGTTGAATCGATAGAGCGGTTAATCATCAGCTTATTGATGGTGCCGGAAACGATCCGAGCGATCACCAGACCAACGATGAGGATCACTAATGCGGCGACGATATTCACGGCATACTGCAAAAACAGGCTCTGGTGTGTCACCAACCAGTCCCCTGCCTGATCCAAGCTCGTATTAAGTTCTTCCATTTGAAGGCTCCTGTTTTTTTAATCACTGGAAAAGCATAACGTCCATCACCTAAAGCGCAACATTACCACCAAAAATTAAGGCTCCCGTAGGAGCCTTAGCATCAAATCATATTTGCGTCGTCTGTCTTACAGCACATCAACAGCGTTCAGCTCTTTGAAGGCTTGTTCCAGACGCGTCACCATGCTCGCCTGAGCGGAACGCAGCCACACACGCGGGTCATAGTATTTCTTGTTCGGCTGATCTTCGCCTTTCGGGTTACCCAATTGGCCTTGCAGATACGCTTCGTTTTCTTTGTAGTATTTCAGGATACCTTCCCACGTTGCCCACTGGGTGTCGGTATCGATGTTCATTTTCACTACGCCGTAGCTAACGGAATCTTTGATTTCCTGAGCGCTGGAACCAGAACCACCGTGGAACACGAAGTCCAGGCTGTTGTGCGGCAGGTTATGTTTCTTGGAAACATATTCCTGAGAATCACGCAGGATGGTTGGGGTCAGCTTCACGTTACCTGGCTTGTAGACGCCATGCACGTTACCGAAAGAGGCAGCGATGGTGAAACGTGGGCTGATCGCGTTCAGTTTGGTGTACGCGTAGTCAACGTCTTCTGGCTGGGTGTACAGAGCAGAAGCGTCCATGTGGCTGTTATCCACACCGTCTTCTTCACCACCAGTACAACCCAGTTCGATTTCCAGGGTCATATCGATTTTGGCCATACGTGCCAGATACTTAGAACAGATCTCGATGTTCTCTTCCAGAGACTCTTCAGACAGATCAATCATGTGAGAAGAGAACAGAGGTTTGCCGGTAGCCGCGAAGTGTTTTTCACCCGCATCCAGCAGGCCATCGATCCACGGCAGCAGTTTCTTGGCACAGTGGTCAGTGTGCAGAATGACCGGAACACCATAATGCTCAGCCATTTGGTGAACATGATGAGCGCCAGAAATCGCACCCAAAATTGCCGCCTGCTGACCTTCTGCCTTCAGACCTTTACCCGCGATGAATGCTGCACCGCCGTTAGAGAACTGAACAATGACCGGCGCGCGTACTTTGGCTGCGGCTTCCAGCACAGCATTGATTGAGTCGGTACCGACACAGTTCACTGCTGGCAAAGCGAATTGGTTTTCTTTTGCTACTGCGAAAACTTTCTGAACGTCATCACCAGTGATGACACCGGGTTTTACGAAATCAAAAATTTTAGACATGTTACGTGTCCCGTTTCGTTGGCCGTGGAGGGGTTAGAGAAATCGATGTTAAATCGACAAGATTGTCTCGACACGATATTGCGAACATCACATATCGAGACAACCACAGGAAAGAGGAAAAGCGCCCCTTACCTTAAATTATTGCTTGGCGCGTTCTTCCAACATAACCACTGCTGGCAGTTTTTTCCCTTCAACGAATTCCAGGAATGCACCACCACCGGTAGAAATGTAGGAGATTTTGTCAGCAATACCAAACAGATCGATCGCAGCCAGCGTATCGCCGCCGCCTGCGATAGAGAATGCTTCGCTATCTGCGATCGCACGAGCAATGGTCTCGGTTCCTTTGCGGAAGTTCGGGAATTCGAAGACGCCAACTGGGCCATTCCACAGAATGGTCTTGGCATTCTTCAGAATTTCAGCCAGACGCTCAGCGGAAACATCGCCCAGATCCAGAATCTGCTCTTCGTCTTTGATTGCCGTAACTGACTTCAGCGTTGCGGCCGCAGTTTCAGAGAATTCTGACGCAACACGTACATCGCTCGGTACAGGAATATCACAGGTTTCCAGCAGCTTTTTCGCTTCAGGAATCAGGTCGGCTTCGTACAGAGATTTACCCACGTTGTGGCCTTGTGCTGCCACGAAGGTGTTAGCGATACCACCACCGACGATCAGCTGATCGGCGATTTTAGACAAGGAATCCAGTACGGTCAGTTTGGTGGAGACTTTAGAACCACCCACAATAGCGACCATCGGACGTGCTGGTTCGCTCAATGCTTTGCCCAGCGCTTCCAGCTCATCAGACAACAGTGGGCCTGCACAAGCGATAGGCGCAAATTTACCCACGCCGTGAGTGGAAGCCTGCGCGCGGTGCGCAGTACCGAATGCGTCCATGACGAACACATCGCACAGCGCCGCATATTTCTTGGACAGAACTTCGTCGTCTTTCTTTTCGCCTTTGTTAAAGCGGACGTTTTCCAGTACAACCAGCTCGCCTTCGGCGACATCAACACCATCCAGATAATCTTTCGCTAGACGCACAGGCGAAGAAAGTTTTTCTTTCAGGTAGTCAACAACAGGCAGCAGAGAAAATTCTTCGTTGTACTCGCCTTCGGTCGGACGTCCCAGGTGGGAGGTGACCATAACGCGAGCGCCTTGTTTCAGCGCAATTTCGATGGTCGGCAGAGAGGCACGGATGCGCGCATCAGACGTCACTTTCCCTTCTTTTACTGGTACGTTCAGATCCGCACGAATAAGAACACGTTTACCAGCCAGATCCAGATCGGTCATCTTAATTACAGACATGGTGAATCCTCTTGTTGATTCTCTTTTAAAGTTGCTTGAGCGAGATAGCGACTCCTGATCGCCACCGTCGTACTAGAAACCGCAGGCTGCCATCGCTCGTGTTGTATCCAACATCCGGTTGGCAAAGCCCCATTCGTTATCGCACCAGACCAATGTTTTAATCAGATGCTGACCACTGACCCGTGTCTGCGTGCCGTCAACAATGGCACTGTGCGGATCGTGGTTAAAATCAGCTGACACTAATGGCAATTCCGTATAATCAACTATACCACGAAACGACTCGTGCGCTGATTTTTGCAATAGTGCATTAATTTCATTCACGTTTACGGCTTTCCTGACGCTAACGCTCAGGTCAATTGCCGTGACGTTAATCGTCGGCACCCGCACCGAGATCGCCTCAAAACGATCGACAAACTGTGGAAAAATACGGGTGATCCCCGCCGACAGTTTGGTATCTACCGGAATGATCGACTGGCTGGCGGCGCGTGTACGCCGCAGGTCGTGATGATAAGCATCGATCACCGGCTGATCGTTCATGGATGAGTGAATCGTCGTCACCGTACCATTTTCGATACCGAAGGCATCATCCAGCAGTTTGATCACTGGGATAATGCAGTTAGTCGTACAAGACGCATTGGAAACAATACGATGCCCACTTTCCAACTGATGGTGATTGACACCAAACACTACCGTCGCATCCAGATCCGTCGTTCCCGGATGAGAAAACAGCACTTTCTTTGCGCCTGCCGCCAGATGGGCTTCCCCATCTTCTCGGCTGCCGTAGACACCGCTGCAATCCAGCACGATACCGACACCGAGTTCTCGCCAGGGCAACTGCTGAATTTCTACCTGATGCAACAGGCGAATACAGTCATCACCAATATAAAGCTGATCGCACTCCTGACGCACATCCCACGAAAAACGGCCGTGGCTGGAATCATACTTGAGCAAATGCGCCATGCCTTCCGCGCTTGCCAGCTCGTTAATCGCCACAACGGCAATCTCAGCTCGACGGCCTGATTCATACAATGCACGTAAAACACTGCGGCCGATGCGGCCAAAACCGTTTATCGCAATACGGATCGTCATGGCGTTCTTTGTGGTTCCTTGTGTCATGGCAGGCTTACCCAGCACATAGGATATACCCTTCTTAGACACCAGAGAACCCCTGATGAAACGCCGTCAGCACAACAACTGAAACGCTTCAGCTAGAATAAACGAATTAACACATAAAAGAAATATTCTCGTCCAGCACACGCAAGAAGAGTGACCTGAGTCATAAAAATGAAAAAACCGTATCTGAGAGACAGACAAAACGCATCGAGAGAGAAGTTAAATTCAGGATGAAAAAAAGCCGCCAGTATTAGCTGACGGCTTCTCATATCGGGGTTAACGCAGCGCGATTACTTCAGCAGCGCCTGCGCCTTTTCCACCACGTTATCGACGGTGAAACCGAAGGTTTCAAACAGTTGCTCAGCCGGCGCCGATTCGCCGAAGCTCGTCATGCCGACAATCGCGCCATTCAGGCCAACATACTTGAACCAGTAGTCCGCGATACCCGCTTCAATCGCCACGCGTGCCGATACGGCTTTCGGCAGCACCGCTTCACGGTAGGCCGCATCCTGCTTGTCGAACGCATCCGTAGACGGCATTGACACCACGCGCACCTTGCGGCCTGCGGCAGTCAGTTTGTCATACGCGCCGACAGCCAATTCAACTTCTGAACCGGTGGCAATCAGGATCAGCTCAGGCTGGCCGTCGCTGTCTTTCAGCACATAGCCGCCTTTCGCCACGTTCGCCAATTGCTCAGCGGTACGTGACTGCTGTGCCAGGTTCTGACGAGACAGGATCAGCGACGTAGGGCCGTCCTGACGCTCAATCGCGTATTTCCACGCCACCGCCGTTTCCACCTGGTCTGCCGGACGCCAGTTGCTCATGTTCGGCGTCACGCGCAGGCTGGCCAGCTGTTCAACCGGCTGGTGCGTCGGGCCGTCTTCGCCCAGACCGATGGAGTCGTGGGTGTAAACGTAGATGCTGCGGATTTTCATCAGCGCGGCCATACGTACAGCGTTACGCGCGTATTCCACAAACATCAGGAAGGTTGCGGTGTACGGCACAAAGCCGCCGTGCAGCGCAATCCCGTTGGCAATCGCCGTCATGCCGAATTCGCGCACGCCGTAGTGGATGTAGTTGCCCGCGTGGTCTTTGTCCAGCGAAACAGAACCGGACCAGATGGTCAGGTTGCTCGGTGCCAAGTCGGCAGAGCCACCCAAGAATTCCGGCAGCAGTTTGCCGTAGGCTTCCAGCGCGTTCTGTGAGGCTTTGCGGCTGGCGATTTTCGCCGGATTGGACTGCAAATCGTCGATAAATTTCTGTGCGTCCGCCTGCCAATTGGCCGGCAGCTCACCGCCGGTGCGGCGTTTGAACTCGGCAGCCAGCTCAGGGTAGGCGCTGGCGTAGGCGGCAAACGCCTCATCCCAAGCTGCTTCCTTACGCTGACCGGCTGGTTTGGCATCCCAGGCGGCATAGATATCAGCAGGGATCTCAAACGGTGCGTGCGCCCAACCCAGCTGTTCGCGGGAGGCGGCGACTTCGGCATCACCCAGCGGCGCACCGTGGGAGTCGTGCGTACCGGCCTTGTTCGGTGAGCCGAAGCCAATCACGGTTTTGCACATCAGCAGCGACGGCTTGTCGGTTACCCGTTGCGCTTCGCCGATGGCGCGTTTGATGGCGTCCGCATCGTGACCATCTACGCCGCGCACCACGTGCCAACCATAAGCTTCAAAGCGGGCGGCGGTATCGTCGGTAAACCAGCCTTCAACATGACCGTCAATAGAGATGCCGTTGTCATCATAAAACGCGGTCAGTTTGCCGAGCTTCATGGTGCCGGCCAGTGAGCAGACTTCGTGAGAAATCCCTTCCATCATGCAGCCGTCACCGAGGAACGCATAGGTGTGATGGTCGACAATCTCGTGACCCGGACGGTTGAACTGCGCCGCCAACGTGCGCTCGGCAATCGCCATGCCGACCGCGTTGGCAATCCCCTGACCCAGCGGGCCGGTGGTGGTTTCGACGCCCGCGGTGTAGCCGTATTCGGGGTGGCCCGGGGTTTTGGAGTGCAGCTGGCGGAAGTTCTTCAGTTCTTCAATCGGCAGGTCGTAGCCGGAGAGATGCAGCAGGCTGTAAATCAGCATGGATGCGTGGCCGTTGGACAACACAAAGCGGTCACGGTTGGCCCAGTTGGGGTTGGCCGGATTATGGTTGAGGTAATCGCGCCACAGCACTTCGGCGATATCGGCCATGCCCATCGGTGCGCCCGGGTGACCGGATTTGGCTTTCTGCACCCCATCCATGCTCAGCGCGCGGATAGCATTGGCAAGTTCTTTACGAGAGGACATGCTTGACTCCAGATCGGATTGAACGACTGCCCTTCCTGTAAAACCAACAAAATCAATAAGTTAAACAAGAATGGCAAAATAAATATGACTACAAATGTACATGAAAAGCGGAGGGAATGCACATGGAACCGTGAGCAAAAAACAGGGATTTATCGGCAGACGAATCAATGGCGGTTCTTTTACCAATTAGGCAGTTGATTACAGCACTATACACCGTGTTTTCTAGCAGGTTCGCCTTTATCAACCGCGTCTTTTTGGTACGCCCCCAAAAAAAATTCATTGTCAACGACGATATCGGAAAGCAGACAAATCAGATTTTCCGATCTATTTATCAATGTCATTTTCGGGTACCTTATAACCGCTTTTTGGGTGTTAAAAAATAAACATTAATCGTATGGAGATGATTTTTATGGCTATTCGTTCTTCTGTACTGGCGCTGTGTGTCGCAACCCTGCTGACCGGCTGCCAGAACTTAAACACCAGTACCTTAATGCAATCTGGCGCACAGGCGTTCCAAGCGGCAACGCTCAGCGATGCTGATGTTAAATCACTCAGCAATCAGTCCTGTGAGCAAATGGATAAAGAAGCAAAAATTGCCCCTGCCGACAGCAAGTACACGCAGCGCCTAAATAAAATTGCGAATGCGCTGGGTCATGACATCAACGGTACACCAGCCAACTATAAGGTTTATCTGACAAAAGATGTGAACGCCTGGGCAATGGCTAACGGTTGCATCCGCGTCTACAGTGGCCTGATGGATATGATGAATGACAACGAAGTGGAAGGCGTTCTCGGTCACGAAATTGGCCACGTTGCGCTGGGCCACACGCGTAAAGCCATGCAGGTTGCCTATGCAGCGACGGCTGCACGTACTGCTATTGGCTCTGCGGGCGGCGTAGCGGCATCCCTGTCACAGTCTCAACTCGCCGATCTGGGCGAAAAACTGGTGAATTCCCAGTTCTCTCAAACGCAGGAAACACAGGCCGATGATTACTCCTTTGATTTGCTGAAGAAACGCGGCGTCAAACTGGAAGGTCTGGCAAGCAGCTTTGAAAAACTGGCCAAACTGGATGCCGGTCGTGAGAGTAGCATGTTCGATTCCCATCCTTCATCAGAAGGGCGTGCCAAACACATCCGTGAACGGATTGCTGCCGAGAAGTAACCCCGCGTTCTGATAACTCACAAAGCAGGCACACCGCGGGCAATTGAAAAAATCTCAATTGCCCGCAAGTCATCCGACCACTATCATCCCCGTCGTATTCGCTGTAAGCTGTCATGCAACTGCCATCTTTAATCTTGCCATCGTTACAATGATAGGATTTAAGAATTAATCGATAATAAATAGATAGTTATTTTCAATCGAGTTAATTTCTCGTTCTCTTTTTAAGAAACGGCACTCAGTGGATTTCCAGATGCGGGAAAGCAGTAATCCACGAATGCGGCATACCGACAAACAGGCAACTACGATTAAACAGAGACCTACGTCTCAATCAGCAGGAATATTGGGGTAACTCCCTGTATTTAAAGATAGAAATAAACCAGTAAATCAAGCATACTATGTTAAACCAATAAAATTTTTTCCAGTTCGATCATATAGATATATGATAAACCCTGTTGTCTCTTCCGCAGATTTCTCTAGAGGCTCCACCTTTTAGCGATTTAACGGCATTTCAGGATCGCAATTTCTTAATAACTGGATAACATCAGCAGCAATTATTGGTTTGTGGCCACCTTCAAACAATAAACTCATATGTGTTAAAAATCATGGATGTGAGAATTTTCAGTAAATGCAATTTTACCACGGTAGGATTACGGGAAATCCTATCCAGTATCCCTATGCTCTCGATAAAACCCGTCAACCGGTTTACGCTGCAGCAAGGCAAGAAAAAATGTATTTTCATCATTGACGGTAGCAGCGAAGGCTTTGAGGAATACTATGAGTCGATAAGAACTCACTTTTATAATATGGCGTCCTCATTCATTATCATCAATAATTCCCCCAATCACCCTCCTGTGTGTATTGACGAAAAAACGATTCTTATTTCAAAGTCAGCTGCCATCGATTCTTTTTATAAATTACTCGATTTTGTCCACCTTCACGATCGCCGTTTATTCAGTCCCGTCAGGTTGTCAAAGTCTGAATATGCCGTATTCCAACATTGGTGTGCGGGCTACACGGCGGAAGCGATTGCCGATATCATCGGATTAAATAAGAAATCAGTACTGAACAGCAAATCACGATTACTGAATAAATATGGTGTTCAGGATAAAAACTCTTTACTGCTAATTGCTAAGATTATCTTCAAAGACAGAGTCATTGAAGAATTTGATTCCCTTCCCAAACCAGCAACCGATATCAATATGAGTCATTCGACTATCTAAACGATAGTCGAAAAAAAGGGGATGCGCGCTCGCATCCCCTTTTACTTCGTCAGTCACACTTACTCTTCATCTTCCAAATAAGTATAGCCATACAGCCCGCTTTCAAACTCTTCCAAGAACTGCGCCTGAAGTTCAGCATCCAGATCGGTTTCTTTCACCTGATCACGGAAACGAGTCATCAGCACTTCAGGGTCAAGCTGCACATATTCCAGCATGTCAGCAACTGTATTCCCTTCGTCAGATTCTTCAATCTCAACGGTTCCGTCCTGGAAGACAAATACGTCAACGGTCGATGTATCACCAAATAGGTTATGCATGTTCCCCAGAATTTCCTGATAGGCGCCAACCATAAAGAAGCCCAGCAGCGGAGGGTTTTCTGGATCGTAAGGCGGCATTGGCATCGTAGTCGCAATACCATCGCCATCGACATAATGATCGATCGTGCCATCAGAATCACAGGTGATGTCCAGCAGCACAGCACGACGCTCAGGCGGTTTATCCAGCCCTTCCAGCGGCAGTACAGGGAACAGCTGATCGATACCCCATGCGTCCGGCATGGACTGGAACAGCGAGAAGTTGACATACAGCTTGTCAGCCATGCGTTCCTGTAATTCATCAATCACTGGCCGGTGCGCGCGGTTGCTCGGATCCAACTGCTCCTGAATCATCTGGCAGATGCTCAGATAAAGCTGCTCCGCTTTGGCACGCTGTGTCAGATCCAGCATGCCGTGCGTGTACTGGGTATGTACATCGTGCAAATCCATCTGGCTGTCGTGCAACCACTCACGCAGCGAACGGCGTTTTCCTGGCTGCTTGATTTCCTTCCAGGTCGACCACAGGCTCTCCAGCGCGCGCGGCGCATCTTCTTCCGGTTCGGTTGGTTCACTGAACTCGTTGCGTTCCACCCCGATGATATTGGAAACCAACACGGTATGGTGCGCGGTTACCGCACGGCCGGATTCGGTGATCACCGTCGGGTGGGGTAATCCGTGTTCGTTACAAGCATCGCCGATACCCCAAATCACGTTGTTGGCGTACTCGTTCAGGCCATAGTTCACTGAACAATCGGACTGAGAGCGCGTGCCTTCATAGTCCACACCCAAACCGCCACCGACGTCAAAACACTGGATATTCACACCCAGCTTATGCAATTCAACATAAAAACGCGCGGATTCACGCACGCCCGTCGCAATATCACGGATATTTGCCAGTTGCGAACCCAAATGGAAATGCAGCAGTTGCAGGCTATCCAACCGCCCCGCTTCACGCAGCATCTCAACCAGTTGCAGCACCTGAATCGCCGCCAAGCCAAACTTGGATTTCTCGCCACCGCTGGATTGCCACTTTCCCGATCCCTGAGAAGCCAGACGCGCGCGGACGCCAAGGCGCGGCACCACATTCAAGCGCTCGGCTTCTTCCAGCACCAGACGGATTTCAGACATCTTCTCGATGACCAGATACACCTTGTGGCCCAGCTTTTCGCCGATCAGTGCCAGACGGATGTATTCACGGTCTTTATAGCCGTTACACACAATCACCGTGCGCGTCATGCCGGCATGACCCAGAACGGCCATCAACTCCGCTTTTGAACCGGCCTCTAGACCCAACGGTTCACCGGAATTCGCCAGTGACTCAATCACACGACGATGCTGGTTAACCTTGATGGGGTAAACCAGAAAATAGCCACCTTCATAGCCAAACGATTCACGAGCTTGTTTAAACGCCGCATTAATAGAACGCAGACGATGTTGAAGAATTTGCGGGAAGCAGAACAGCGCAGGCAGACGTTGATGATGGTCTTTCTGCATATCTTTGACCAATCTGGCCAGATCGACGCGAGCTTCTGGTACGTCAGGATCCGGGCACACGCTAATGTGGCCAAGTTCGTTGACGTCATAGTAATTATTGCCCCACCAGGCAATATTGTAGGTACGAAGCATTTCGCTGGCATTACGGTCATTCATGGCAACCTCCTGCATTGAGCGCAAATTTTCATGTTTACCCGTCGCTGACGAGCCGTGATGAATCATGTCGTCAGACATAACGAACCTCTTCTTTTTCTAGACTGCTGATCACATCAGTACCTGAATAAACCGCCCACATGAGCATACCTGCAACATGCGGCGTCGACAGTGAAAAAACCGGCGTAGTACAGTATGCCGTCACTTTATTACTCTTATTAGTGTAAAACACGTTGTCAGGCTCCGTGTTACGGGTCGATAAAACTCGTTGTGAAAACCACCGGGCGAACGTGACCAGAAAGGCGTTAAACGCTTCTGGCAGAAAGAATAACAGGCGGATTAACCAGCCCTGGAGTCCTGTGTCGAATTTAAAGACAGGCAACGTCGAGAAACGGAAAAGAAGGGTTGAGTCGCGGACGCAGTAGCGTCAAAAGGGACATATTGCGAACGCAATATACTCAGTAAACAACGGATCATTAATCCAACCACCTCCACGTGCGCCGCAGGCTATGCGGTCAGCTATCAATAATAAATTCAAAATGTCGCGGATTACATCACCGCTCGCCGTTTATACCTACATGCTACTGGAAAAGCAAAATGAAAATTGTCGCCAATCATCTCTTGTAAAGGAAAAAACAGCCTATGATGAAAGGATGATGGCGTGCTAAGACAAAAAACTACTGGCACTGAGACTAAAAGGTGACCTAGAATAGCCATCCAGATGTTAATCCGTCTATACTGATTAACTGATACACTGCTTAACGGCTTTGATTTGAAGGTAAAGATACCCATGGCTAAACACCTTTTTACGTCCGAGTCAGTCTCTGAAGGACATCCCGATAAAATTGCTGACCAGATTTCTGATGCGGTTCTCGACGCCATTCTGGAGCAAGACCCAAAAGCGCGTGTCGCTTGTGAGACTTATGTAAAGACCGGCATGGTGTTAGTCGGTGGTGAAATTACCACCAGTGCCTGGGTCGACATCGAAGAAATTACCCGTCGTACCGTGCGTAATATCGGTTATGTCAATTCTGAAATGGGCTTTGATGCCAATTCTTGTGCCGTACTGAGCGCGATTGGTAAGCAGTCTCCCGACATCAACCAAGGCGTTGACCGCAGCGATCCGCTGGAACAAGGTGCAGGCGATCAAGGATTAATGTTCGGCTACGCGACTAACGAAACCGACGTACTGATGCCCGCTCCCGTGACTTACGCACACCGTCTAGTTCAGCGTCAGTCAGAAGTGCGTAAAAACGGTTCACTGCCGTGGCTGCGTCCGGATGCGAAAAGTCAGGTTACGTTCCTGTACGACGATGGCAAGATTGCCGGCATTGATGCCGTGGTACTGTCTACCCAGCATTCTGAAGATATCAGCCAAAAAGATCTGCATGAAGCGGTGATGGAAGAGATCATCAAACCGGTTCTGCCTGCCGAGTGGCTGTCTGCCAATACCAAATATTTCATCAACCCAACCGGACGCTTTGTTATCGGCGGCCCAATGGGTGACTGCGGCCTGACCGGTCGTAAAATCATCGTTGATACCTACGGCGGCGCGGCGCGTCACGGCGGCGGTGCATTCTCTGGTAAAGATCCGTCTAAAGTCGACCGCTCCGCGGCCTATGCCGCACGCTATGTTGCCAAGAATATTGTTGCGGCTGGCTTGGCCGATCGCTGCGAAATTCAGGTGTCCTACGCTATCGGCGTGGCAGAACCCACCTCTATCATGATCGAAACTTTCGGCACAGAGAAAGTGTCTACCGAGCAACTGACGCGGCTGGTGCGCGAATTCTTCGATCTGCGTCCTTATGGCTTAATCCAGATGCTGGATCTGCTGCACCCGATTTATCAGGAAACCGCAGCCTATGGCCACTTTGGCCGCGAACATTTCCCATGGGAAAAAACGGACAAAGCCGCAGAGCTGCGCGAAGCTGCGGGCCTGTAATCCGGCGATGCAATAAAGACCAAACGGCGAATGCGAGTTCGCCGTTTTTCGTTTTAGTGTCCTTCGCATTCCCCTCCGCCCCACCTATTGCGTCTCCCTACGACTCGCTTTATCCTCACGGAATATGAATACTCCCCGAATTCCCATTGCCAGCCATCAGGCTGTGATGCGCTGTCTGCGTGATAAATTGCAGCAGGCTAACCTCACTTTGCAAACGGACTACACCGAGCCTACAGTAAATTACCAGCAACGTGGCGCTACAGCAGGAACAGCCTGGCTACAACATTGGGAAATTAGGCTGAATCCCGTCTTATTGCAGGAAAATCAGCAGGCTTTTATCGATGAGGTCGTTCCTCATGAACTGGCTCATCTGCTGGTCTACGCGCGCTTTGGCCGCGTCGCGCCGCATGGTAAAGAATGGCGCTGGATGATGGAAAGCGTCCTGCATGTTCCGGCAAAACGCACGCATCGGTTTGCAGTACAGTCCGTGCAGGGGAAAACCTTCACTTACCTGTGCGATTGCCAACGGCATGAACTGACAATCCGCCGGCACAATCGGGTGCTGCGCGGCGAAACAGAATATCGCTGCCGTCGTTGCGGGAAAACCTTACGTCATGATGTAAAAAGTTCTATTTAAAAGGGAATTTCCAGTTTTAAAAACTGCTTTTGCATTTGCCTGCCGACGAGACATCCGGTAGTCTGCCAACTTTACAGCCTGTGGATTATTTGGAATATGCTACGCAAAATTCTCGCTATCTCCGCCGTTGGCGCGGGTCTATTTTCGGCTGCCGTGTTAGGTCAGAACATCAATAATTTTTCGCAGGCAAAAGCCGCCGCCGTTGACATTAACCGGGATGCGCCGGGTTCGTTCTACTGCGGCTGCAAAATTACGTGGCAAGGTAAGAAAGGCACCCCCGATCTTGAATCCTGCGGCTATCAGGTCAGAAAAAATGAACAGCGTACCAGCCGTATCGAATGGGAACACGTTGTGCCTGCCTGGCAGTTCGGCCACCAGCGTCAGTGCTGGCAGGATGGCGGCAGAAAGAACTGTAGCAGCGACCCCGTCTACCGTGAGATGGAAACCGATTTGCACAACCTGCAACCGGCTATCGGCGAGGTCAACGGCGATCGCGGCAATGCCATGTATGGGCAGTGGAACGGGGGGGAATCCCAGTACGGTCAATGCGAGATGAAGATCGATTTTAAAAACAATCTGGCTGAGCCGCCTGCTCGCGCCCGTGGCCAGATCGCCCGTACCTATTTCTACATGCGCGACCGCTATCAGTTACGTTTGTCCAGTCAGCAAACTCAGCTGTTCGAGGCCTGGGATAAGCAATATCCGGTCACGCAGTGGGAATGTACCCGCAATCAGCGCATCGCCGCAAAACAGGGAAACCCGAATCCCTACGTTCAACAAGCTTGCCAGCGCTAGTTCGTCTACCTACTATAGCGAATCTGTTTCCAGCAAAACCGCCGTCAGATGACGGTGGTTTAAACCGTTGATAAACCTATTTACGGAACGAGAACGGTGGTAATGGGATAGAAGAGTAAAGCGTTTGCGCCATGGACAAAAACGTCAGGAACGTTTTTGAACGTCGCTTTCGACGGCCCTAAAAGGGTGAATCTCAGGGATGAGATTCATATCCGCGCAATCCGAGCTTACAGGGAGGTACTTGCAGCGTCTTTACGATCTACCCATTATCACCGCTCAGCGTACTTTGTCCGCAAACTCGGCCACTATTAAATGACGGTGGTTTTACCTATTTCTGGCGTTCTTGTGCCGATTAATTTCATTAAAAGGTCTTAATTCAGTATGCGAGTACCACGCATTTTTCATCCCGAGACGCTCCCCCTACAAGGCGGTGAAGTCGAACTGAGTGACGATGCCGCCAATCACGTTGGTCGCGTGTTACGCATGAATACGGGCCAAGTATTGCAGCTGTTTGATGGCAGCAATCATGTCTTTGATGCGGAAATCATTGCGGCAGGCAAAAAGAGTGTGCGCGTTCGCTTCACTGCAGGTAAGTTGGAAAATAAAGAATCGCCCCTACATTTACATCTGGGACAGGTGATGTCGCGCGGCGAAAAAATGGAATTTACTATCCAGAAATCCATCGAACTGGGTGTCAATGTGATTACCCCGCTACTTTCTGAACGTTGTGGCGTAAAGCTGGATGCCGAGCGCCTGGAGAAAAAAATTAGCCAGTGGCAGAAAATTGCAGTTGCCGCCTGTGAACAATCCGGTCGCAACAGTGTGCCGCTGGTGCGGCCAGCGATGACGCTGGAAGCCTGGTGTGCGGAACAAGACAACGCATTGAAATTAAATCTGCACCCACGCGCCACACAAAGCATCAACACGCTGCCGCTGCCCGTAGAACGGGTCAGGCTGCTGATCGGCCCAGAAGGCGGGCTCACCGCCGATGAAATTACCATGACCTCAGAACACGGATTCACTGATATCCTGTTGGGGCCACGCGTCTTGCGCACAGAAACCACTGCACTCACCGCCATTACCGCCTTACAGGTACGTTTCGGCGATTTGGGGTAAAGGAGAAAAGAATGATCAAACTCGGTATCGTGATGGACCCGATTGACACCATCAATATCAAGAAAGACACCAGCTTTGCCATGCTGCTGGAAGCACAGCGCCGTGGTTGGGAACTGCATTACATGGAGATGAAAGATCTCTATATGCACGCGGGCGTTGCCCGTGCGACAACGCATCGCCTGAGCGTCCAGTACGATTATGACGGTTGGTACGATTTCTCCGGCGAGCAGGACATTGCGCTGGAAGAGCTGGATGTGGTGCTGATGCGTAAAGATCCGCCGTTCGATACGGAATTCATCTACGCCACCTATATTCTGGAACGCGCGGAAGAGAAAGGCACACTGATCGTCAACAAACCGCAAAGCCTGCGTGATTGCAACGAGAAGTTGTTCACCGCCTGGTTCCCGCATCTGACCCCCGATACGCTCGTCACACGCCGTGCGGACAAGCTGCGTCAGTTCCATGAAAAACACGGCGACGTCATTCTCAAACCACTGGACGGTATGGGCGGCGCGTCTATTTTCCGTTTGAAGCAGGATGACGCCAACGTTTCTGTCATCATCGAAACACTGACCGAACATGCTACCCGCTACTGCATGGCGCAGAACTATCTGCCTGCGATTAAAGATGGCGACAAACGCGTTCTGGTCGTCGATGGCGAACCCGTACCCTACTGCTTGGCGCGAATCCCGAAAAGCGGTGAGACACGTGGCAATCTGGCAGCCGGTGGTCGCGGCGAAGCCCGCCCGCTAACCGAAAGCGACTGGAAAATCGCCCGTGATGTCGCACCAACGTTAAAAGCCAAAGGCCTGATTTTCGTCGGTCTGGACATTATAGGTGACCGCCTGACAGAAATTAACGTCACCAGCCCGACCTGCGTGCGTGAAATCGAAGCGGCCTACCCCGATGTGTCCATCACCGGCATGCTGATGGACGCGATTGAAAAACGTCTGGCTGCACGTACCCGCTAATACCAGAGACATCTGACACACCACCCGGCCCGCGCAATACGGGCCGTTTCTCCAACGCTGACGGATATCGATAAAAATACATAATGAATTTACAGCATCACTTCCTCATTGCTATGCCAGCACTACAGGACTCTGTATTTAAACGTTCGGTGGTCTATATCTGCGAACATAATGAAGACGGAGCCATGGGGCTGATCATCAATAAACCGATGGATCATTTTTCCGTGGAAAATGTGCTGAAAAAGCTAAAAATAGATCCGACACCGCGCGATCCTGCGATCAGATTAGATAAACCCGTCTTCATAGGCGGCCCACTGGCGGACGACCGTGGTTTTATCTTGCATACGCCCTGTCCCGGCTTTGGTTCTAGCATCAGTATCTCTGAAGACACCATGATCACCACATCAAAAGACGTGCTAGAAACGTTGGGTACGCCTAATCAGCCGAAAAATACGCTGGTCGCCTTAGGCTATTCCGCCTGGGAGAACGGTCAGTTGGAAGAAGAACTGCTGGAGAATGCCTGGCTGACCACGCCGGCCGATAAAGACATTCTGTTCCACACGCCGATTGCGGAACGCTGGCGGGCGGCGGCTAGAAAGCTGGGCATCGACATTCATAATATCTCCACAGAAGCGGGACATGCCTGATGAGTAGCAGAACCATTCTTGCCTTTGATTTTGGGACAAAAAGCATCGGTGTCGCCATCGGTCAGGAGATTACTGGTACGGCGCGGCCGCTGATCTCATTCAAAGCGCAGGAAGGGATCCCAGACTGGCAAAAAGTGGAGAAACTGCTGTCAGAATGGCAGCCCGACCTGATCGTCGTCGGCTTACCACTCAACATGGACGGCACTGAACAACCGCTGACGGCACGGGCGCGGAAATTTGCCAACCGACTGCATGGCCGTTTTGGCGTCGCGATTGCGCTACACGATGAACGCTTGAGTACGGTGGAAGCGCGCGCGGATCTCTTCGAACGTGGCGGCTTTAAAGCGCTGGATAAAGGGAGCGTAGATGCAGCTTCTGCGGTGATTATTCTGGAAAGCTGGTTCGAGGCACAACACTAAAAAACGCAGGTTGTGGTGAGCCACAAAAATGGCGTACTGGGCAGCACGCCATAAACCGTTATCCCGCGTTGGCAGAGAATCCACCAACACGGGACAGCGTTAATTAGGCATCGGGGAATTCACGGATGAAACGTTCAACGTCATCAACCATGGATTCCGTTCCCACAAAGAACGGTGAGCGCTGGTGCAGCTTCTCTGGCGTGATATCCAGAATACGGTTTTTACCATCGCTGGCTTTACCGCCCGCCTGCTCTGCCAGAAACGCCATCGGGTTGCATTCGTACAGCAAACGTAGTTTGCCTTTCGGATAGCTCGCCGTGCTTGGATACAGGTAGATTCCGCCTTTCAGCAGGTTACGGTGGAAATCCGCCACCAGTGAGCCAATATAACGCGACGTATAAGGACGCTGCGTCTCTTCATCCTGCTCCTGACAGTATTTAATGTATTTCTTCACGCCGACAGGAAACTTGATGTAGTTCCCCTCGTTGATGGAATACATATTCCCTTTTTCCGGGAAGCAAACTTTTTCATGCGAGAGACAGAATACACCAAGCGACGGATCGTACGTAAAGGCGTGCACGCCGTGACCCGTGGTGTACACCAGCATGGTGGAAGAACCGTAAACAATGTAACCCGCAGCAACCTGCTGGCTACCCGGCTGTAAAAAGTCAGCTTCCGTGACGGAGGTTCCCAGCGGCGTAATACGACGATAAATAGAGAAAATCGTACCGACAGAGACGTTCACATCAATATTCGACGAACCGTCCAGCGGATCCATCAGAACGACATACTTGGCATTTTCCGCCTTATCACCTTCAAAGATAACAATTTCGTCTTCTTCTTCGGAGGCAATACCTGCCACTTCACCACGTGCTTTTAATGCCGCTTTCAGTTTTTCATTGGCATACAGATCGAGCTTCATCTGCACTTCGCCCTGAACATTAGAAATGCCGCTGGCACCCAGGATATCAACCAGACCTGCTTTATTGATATCACGGTGAATAATCTTGGCACCCAGTTTAATAGCAGACAGCAGCGCGGTCAGCTCACCTGTGGCGTGAGAGAAATCGTGCTGTTTTTCGACGATAAATTCGCCTAACGTTTTCATAACACTATTCCAGAATCTACGGATGAAAAGCGGTTTCATTTCTGCACCGCCAACGTTTGCGCATGCAGTGTAGCCCAAAGAGAAAGTGAGTACCTAGTCAAATCCATTTCTTATGGCGGATTCATCGCGTTAGAATGTGACGCAGACTCACTGTGAAGATGGAAAATGTATGCGTATTCATATTTTAGGTATCTGCGGCACCTTTATGGGTGGCCTTGCCCTGCTTGCTCGTTCACTGGGGCATGACGTCACAGGCTCAGATGCAAATGTTTATCCCCCCATGAGTACCTTACTTGAAGAGCAGGGAATCACGCTGATTCAGGGCTACGATCCGGCACAGCTTACCCCAGCACCTGATTTGGTCATCATCGGCAATGCGATGACGCGGGGAAACCCGTGCGTCGAAGCCGTACTGGAACAGGGATTACCTTATGTTTCCGGTCCACAGTGGTTGCATGATCACGTATTACGCGATCGCTGGGTGATTGCCGTTGCGGGTACACATGGCAAAACCACCACAGCAGGGATGGTCACCTGGATTCTGGAAGCGTGCGGCTACCAGCCCGGCTTTGTGATCGGTGGCGTTCCCGGCAACTTTACCGTTTCCGCTCGTTTGGGTGGCAGCCCGTTCATGGTGCTCGAAGCCGATGAATATGACTGTGCATTCTTCGACAAACGTTCCAAATTCGTACATTACTGCCCCAGAACGCTGGTGCTTAATAACCTTGAGTTCGATCACGCCGACATCTTTGACGATCTGAAAGCCATTCAAAAACAGTTCCACCACCTTGTGCGGCTGGTACCGGGCAGCGGGAAAATCATCCTGCCAACCAACGACCTTAACCTCAAACAGGTGATGGGAATGGGATGCTGGAGTGAGCAGGAACTGGTTGGTGAAGAAGGCACGTGGCGGGCACAAAAAGTGTCGATTGATGCCAGCCAATATCAGGTTTACCTGAACAATGAACTCGTCGGTGAAGTCCATTGGAAGCTGGTGGGCGAACACAACATGCACAACGGACTGATGGCCATTGCCGCTGCACATCATGTCGGCGTGCTACCCGCAGATGCCTGCCGCGCGCTGGGCGGTTTTATCAACGCACGCCGCCGTCTGGAATTACGCGGTACAGAACATGGCGTCGCCGTTTATGACGATTTTGCACACCACCCTACCGCGATTCTGGCGACGCTGTCAGCGCTACGCAGCAAGGTTGGTGGCACAGCGCGTATTTTGGCCGTACTTGAACCTCGTTCAAACACCATGAAATTGGGAATGTGCAAGAATGAGCTAGCGCCGTCATTAGGCCGCGCTGATGAAGTTTTCCTTTTCCAGCCGGCCCATATTCCATGGCAGGTCGTAGAAGTCGCGGAAGCCTGCGTACAACCAGCTCACTGGAGCGCGGATATCGATGCGCTGGTAGAAAACATCGTCAAAACCGCACAACCGGGCGACCATATTCTGGTGATGAGCAACGGCGGATTCAGCAACATCCACAATAAGCTATTAGATGGGCTGAAGAAAAAAGCGCAGAAGATGAAAGACGCTCAAGAATAACAGGTAGAATCCGTCGTTATTCACACGACGACGGTTAACTGACAGATAGCAAAAAGGACGGGAATCCCGTCCTTTTTCACATTCGTATCACCCGCTAAGGGACGAAATTAAGCGTCGAACGGATCGCGCAACACCATCGTTTCGCTACGATCTGGGCCGGTGGAAATAATGTCAATCGGCACACCGGTGACTTCTTCGATACGTTTGATGTAGTTCAGTGCAGCCTGCGGCAGTTTGCTGTGATCTTTCACGCCAAACGTGCTTTCAGACCAACCTGGCATCGTTTCATAAATCGGCTCAAGACCTTCCCAGCCTTCAGCAGCCAGCGGAGTGACATCCACTTCAGTGCCATTCGGCAGGCGATAGCCTACGCAGATTTTAATCTCTTTCAGGCCGTCCAGAACATCTAGCTTGGTCAGGCAGAAACCAGACAGCGAGTTGATCTGTACTGCACGACGCACGGCAACCGCATCCAGCCAGCCGGTACGACGACGGCGACCCGTGGTCGCGCCAAACTCGTTACCTTTCTGAGACAGGTGCTCACCGACTTCTTCAAACAGCTCCGTCGGGAATGGACCTGCGCCCACACGGGTGGAATAAGCTTTAACGATACCCAGTACGTAATCTACATAGCGTGGACCCAGACCAGAACCGGTAGCAACGCCACCCGCAGTGGTATTCGAGGAAGTCACGTACGGATAAGTACCGTGGTCGATATCCAGCAGCGTACCTTGTGCGCCTTCAAACATGACGAAATCGCCACGCAGGTGCGCTTTGTACAGCAGATCGGAAACATCAACGACCATTGCGGTCAGGATGTCGGCAATTGCCAGCACATCGTCCAGCACTTTCTGGTAGTCGACTGCATCGGCTTTGTAGTAGTTCACCAACTGGAAGTTATGGTATTCGACGATCTCTTTCAGTTTGACAGCAAAGGTTTCTTTATCAAACAGATCGCCAACACGCAGGCCACGGCGAGCAACTTTATCTTCATACGCAGGACCAATACCACGGCCAGTCGTACCAATTGCTTTCGCACCACGCGCTTTCTCACGGGCGTTATCCAGCGCGACGTGATAAGGCAGGATTAATGGACAAGCTTCAGAAAGCAGCAGACGTTCGCGTACCGGGACGCCACGCGCTTCAAGCTCCGTCATTTCTTTCATCAATGCGTCAGGCGCCAGCACAACACCGTTACCGATGATGCTGACAACATTTTCACGCAGAATGCCAGAAGGAATTAAATGAAGGACGGTTTTTTCACCGTTGATAACCAGTGTGTGGCCAGCGTTGTGACCACCCTGATAGCGCACAACATATTTAGCCCGTTCAGTCAGCAGGTCAACGACCTTGCCTTTACCTTCGTCACCCCATTGGGTGCCCAGTACGACGACGTTCTTACCCATTTCAAGAATCACCAGGTTGCTTAAAAAAGGATTCTAACATCTCATTTGGATGCTTTCAGTAGTTTTAGCACACGATTGCGCACATTTTTCTGCTTAATTTTAGCCCCCCATCCGGCTACGCAACATGTAGTAGATCACGCCCCCAGCAACAACTATTCCACCGCCAAAACGACGCAAAATAGTATCCGGCAACTGCGCGATACCCAAAATCATCCGCCGCCAGAGACGGGGAAACAGTAACGGCCCAAGTCCTTCAAGCACCAAAACCAGACCAAGCGCCAGCCAAATCGTTGAATTCATAAAAACCTCTTTTCCCCGCATCCGATTCGTGCAGGAGCAAACCCTTGAATATCTCTGCCAGAAAATGGCAAAAAAAAGCCCGAGAAAGAACCCGGGCTTGATGAAAGACGTCAGTGAATGACGATCAGCGGCGTGGTGCCATACTACTGTCCGGTGACTTCATGTAGCGGAAGAAGTCGCTATCCGGGCTGAGAACCATCACGTCCTGATTATTACTGAAGCTGCTTTCATACGCGCGCAGGCTACGAACGAAAGCGTAGAAGTCTGGATCTTCACTGAATGCATTAGCAAACAGTTTCGCCGCTTCGGCATCCCCTTCACCACGGGTAATACGTCCCTGACGCTCAGCTTCAGCCAGCGTACGGGTGACTTCATAGTCTGCCGCCGCTTTCAGCTTTTCAGCTTCTTCCTGACCTTGTGAACGGTGACGACGCGCCACTGCTTCACGCTCTGCACGCATACGTTGGTAAATCGCGTCAGAGACTTCCGTTGGCAGGTTGATTTGCTTAATTCGCACATCGATAACCTCAATCCCCAGTGCAGCCATGCTGTTAGGGTTGATATGAGGCTCATTGCCCGTCGTCTCTTTCTCTACACGTGCCGCCGCAGAAGCAATCGCATTATCGGCTTCGGTAGTTTCCCCCGTACCGGTATTCAGCGCTTCACGCACATCAGACATCAGTTGACCACGCGAATCGGTTACAATCCCTTTCACATCCAGACGACCAATCTCAGAACGCAGACGGTCACTAAACTTACGTTTCAGCAGCACTTCAGCCTGAGAGATGTCACCACCGCCCGTAGCCAGATAGTAACGGCTGAAATCGCTGATACGCCATTTCAGGTAGGAATCGACAATCAGGTCTTTCTGCTCTTTAGTGATAAAGCGGTCAGCCTGGTTTTCCATGGTCTGGATACGCGCATCCAGCATTTTCACTGAGTCGATAAACGGAATCTTGAACTGCAATCCCGGTGCATAGATCAGCGGTTTATTGTCGTCATCACGCAATACTTTGCCAAAACGCATCACAATGCCGCGCTGGCCTTCCTGCACCACAAACAGTGACGCATAGACCACCATCAGTACCAGGATCAGGATAAATAGTAAGGGCTTACGCATCGATTATTCTCTCCCTACTCGAGTGAAGTCATCACGCTGCGCATTTGCTCTGCGCTGATCCATGATATTTCCATTATTACTGCTGCGCGTTTGGTTGCTATTCGCTGCACCGCTGCTGCCAGTAGGCAGACGCAGTGGGCTAGCGCTGCTATTATTGCTGTTGCTTTGCGTGTTTTCACCGCCTTGTCCACGCAGCATCTGATCCAACGGCAGCACCATCAGGTTGCCCCCCTTGTCATTGACCAGCACTTTGCGGGTATGGCTCAGCACACGTTCCATCGTTTCGATATACAGACGCTCGCGAGTAATTTCTGGCGCGGCTTTATATTCCGGTAAAACTCGGGCAAAACGAGCAACCTCACCCTGAGCTTCCAAAACGGTACGGGTTTTATAAGCGCGAGACTCTTCCAGAATACGCTGGGCCTGACCGTTAGCACGCGGTTGAACTTCGTTCGCGTAGGCTTCCGCTTCACGAATATATTGCTGTTCGTTTTCACGAGCGGCAATCGCATCATCAAACGCGGCCTTCACTTCTTCTGGAGGACGAGCGGTCTGGAAGTTGACGTCCAGCAGTGTGATACCCATGTTGTACGGGCGAACGGTTTCTTCCAGTACACGCTGAGTATCCGTACGCACAATGGTACGGCCTTCGGTCAAAATTTTGTCCATCGTGTACTTACCAATCACGCCGCGCAGCGCGCTGTCAGTTGCCTGACGCAGGCTGTCATCCGCATTGGTTACGCTGAACAGATATTGTTCTGGCTGCGTGACACGATATTGCACGTTCATTTCAACGCGCACGACGTTCTCATCTGACGTCAACATCACGCCCGACGTCGCCAGTTCACGCACCGACTCAACGTTCACGGCGCGAACAGAGTCGATGAAGGTCGGTTTCCAGTTAAGACCTGGCCCCACCAAATGGCTGAATTTACCAAAACGCGTAACGACACCGCGTTCCGCTTCTTTAATAGTATAGAAACCCGTAGCAGCCCAGATGACAACCGCAGCGACGGCAGCGATACCGACGATCCGGCCACCCAGTGCTGGGCCGCCAGAATTTCCACTGTTGCTTGAGCCTGAACCTTTTCCGCCACCCAGATCGCTGAGTTTTTTGCTCAGCTTACGGAAGATGTCGTCCAGATCCGGCGGCCCCTGATCTCGGCCACCTTTATTGTTATTTCCGCCAGAGTTGCCGCCATTATTGCTGCTGCTCCCCCACGGGTCGCGGTCTTGTCCGTTATTACCGGGCTGATTCCACGCCATGTTTTAGCTCCATTCTTTATGATAGGTGTTCTTCAGGTTCAATATCCCAGAGTCCGTCAGACTATTTTACCGTTCAGACTGTTTCTGCCAGTCAAATCAGACAATATAGTCCATCAGTTCCTGCTCTTTTTTGCAGAGGCGGCGCCAGTCAGCAATCGGCATACGAATAACCAGACCAATTTGCCCATCCTCTTCAATCCATTCTTTTTCTATTGCCTGAAGCTGGTAAAAACGACTACGCAAGCGTCCTGCCTGCGGGGGAAGATGCAAGGTATATTGTGCGATTTCCCCAGAAAGCCGCTCAGTCAATGCCTGAAATAGCAACGGAATCCCGTCACCAGTCTGTGCTGAAAGCCAGACCCGTACAGGTAGATTCTCTTCGTTGCGATCGATACGCGGAACGAAATCATCCAGCATATCAATCTTGTTCATTACCAACAGCGCAGGTATTTCATCCGCCTCGATTTCCGTCAGTACGTCATTAACCGCCTCAATGTTCTCGTCAAGACGAGGATCAGCGGCATCAACAACGTGCAACAGCAGCGAGGCCTGACGTGTTTCCTGTAGTGTAGCCTTAAACGCAGCCACCAAATCATGGGGCAACTGCCGGATAAAACCTACGGTATCCGCCAGCACTGTATCACCGACATCATCCACTTGAATGCGGCGCAATGTTGGATCCAGTGTGGCAAATAACTGATCAGCGGCATAGACGCCCGCCGATGTAATCTTGTTAAACAGCGTGGATTTACCCGCGTTGGTATAGCCCACCAGCGAAACGGTGGGGACATCGGCGCGAACCCGCGACCGCCGCCCCTGTTCACGCTGTTTTTCTACCCGTTCAAGACGCGACAATATCTGAGTGATACGGTTACGCAATAAACGACGGTCGGTTTCAAGCTGAGTTTCACCCGGGCCACGCAAACCGATACCGCCTTTCTGGCGCTCAAGGTGCGTCCAACCGCGAACCAATCGGGTCGCAAGATGGCGCAACTGTGCCAGTTCTACCTGTAATTTCCCCTCGTGAGTACGCGCACGCTGGGCAAAAATATCTAAAATCAGTCCGGTACGATCGATCACTCGGCACTCACACAAACGCTCCAGATTACGTTCCTGAGCAGGCGTCAACGCATGATCAAACAGCACGACAAACGCGCCGGTTTCTTTTACTGCCTGGGCAATTTCTTCGGCTTTACCTTCCCCGACAAAATACTTGGGGTGAGGCGCCTTCCGGCTACCGGTAACCACCTGCAAGGATTCAATACCGGCAGAAGAAACCAGAGATTCGAACTCCAGCAGATCTTCCGTATCTCTATCTTGCGAGAAAAAAATATGAACTAATATGGCCCGTTCACCTGATTCATAACGGTCAAACAAGCGAGTAACCTCTTAAAAAAGCAAAAAACACCACAGCGAAGGAACCGAGCGATGCATCCAGCTCTCCCGCGCCGTGGTGAATTGACAATACGCCTTATTCGGCGTCATCAGCTTCCTGCGACTGCTGCGAAGCCGCCGTGTTGTTACCGTGATAATTGCTGCCGCCGCCTGGATTGTTACTATGGTGAGATACAGGGCGAGAAGGAACAACGGTAGAGATGGCATGCTTATAAACCATCTGACTTACCGTGTTTTTCAACAAAATCACGAATTGATCGAAAGATTCGATCTGACCTTGCAGCTTAATACCGTTCACCAAATAAATCGAAACCGGAACACGTTCACGACGCAAAGCGTTCAAGAACGGATCTTGCAAAGATTGCCCCTTAGCCATTCTATATTTTCCTTATTTGTATGTTGTTTGTAACAAAGAACCCTACGGTTCTAAAATAACGGTGTAAAAAACTTGCACGCTGAGACTCACCGATTGTACACAATCACTCAACCTATGCACTAACAACCTCGATTACCTTGTTCAGTGCTTCAGTTGGTTTTTCGCTATCCAGCCAGCAGACATCATCCCAACCGCGTAGCCAGGTCATTTGCCGTTTCGCGAGCTGACGCGTCGCACAAATTCCCCGATAAACCATTTCATCGTAATCAATTTCACCGGATAAATATGACCACATCTGGCGATAACCAACGCAACGAATAGAGGGCATATCCGTATGAAGGTCCTGCCGGGCAAATAATAACCGAGCTTCTCTCTCAAAATCCGCCGCCAACATCTGGTGAAAACGCTGTTCAATTCGCTGATGCAACAATTCACGCGTCGCCGGGGCGATAGCAAACTGATGAACCTGATAGGGCAGCGCGTCGCCAGACGTTTTTGTCAGTTCAGTTAAAGTGTTACCTGAAACGAAAAAAACTTCCAGTGCTCGCGAGAGTCTCTGCGGATCATTTGGATGAATCCGAATTGCTGCTACCGGATCGATCTCACTGAGCTGCCGATGCATCGCTTCCCAGCCGATTTCTTTTGCCTGCTCTTCAATGCGCTGGCGCACGGCAGCATCGGCTGGCGGCAGCGGAGAAAGCCCCTCCAGCAGCGCCTTGAAATACAGCATCGTCCCCCCAACCAGAAGGGGAATGCGCCCGGCAGCGGTAATGTCTGCCATCTCGCGTAGCGCATCACGGCGAAAATCGGCCGCAGAATAGGATTCCGCCGGATCGAGAATGTCGATTAACCGATGCGGTGCCTGTGCAAGCTCTTCCGCACTCGGTTTTGCTGTCCCGATATCCATGCCTTTATAGATGAGGGCGGAATCGACGCTAATCAACTCTACCGGCAAATATTCTCGTAACGCCATTGCCAATGCCGTTTTTCCTGACGCCGTTGGCCCCATGATAAAAATGGCGGGTGGCAACGACGCGTTTTCTACATCACTCATGCTTTAAAGCCTTGATGGCATCATCGATGTCCATCATAGATAAAAGTTCAGACGGCGGCGCTTTCGCCAACTGCGGACAAAGCCGCTCGACATCCGCCAGTAATTGTATGGCCTGAGAATGGCTCCAGCTTTCCTGCTCACTCTGCAATCGCGTTGCCATCCACGATGCTAACTCACCAGGTTCCACCTGCTGCGTCTCAACCGTCTGATAGTTGGCCAGATAGCCTATCAGTTCGGAGATCAAGTTTTGTAAATTTTGTTGGCGCAATGGTAAAGGTACGGCCCGCAGCGTCGCACGCTGTGACTCAACAAGTACATCAATACCAAAACGCGCCAGCAAAGCGTGATGTGAAGACAACACGCTCAGCTCAGATTTACTCAACATCAAACGCTGCGGAATCAGCAACGGCTGCGCCCGCAGCCCCTCTTCCGACGGTGTCAGTTGCACCGCTTTCAAATAGCGCTCAGCAACGGCAAGAGACAGCATCGCCAGCCCCTTATGGTACTCCAGCAGCGCGTAGCACGGCGGATAAACCGTCAATACTCGGCCAAAACCATTCGGTTGGCTTTCCAGCGGCGACTCAACGAGCGCACGTGACTTATTATTACTGACGGTCGTGTCCGGCGCGGTTCGATGTGGAGGGGAATCATGTGATGCTGTCGACGGTACCGCCGCATCTGGCGGCATAATGCGATTCGCCGGTACAGAAACGCGCTCACCAGACGGGATTGGTGCACTTGCCGCGTTATCAGCCGGTTGCAGCAGCGTCTTATACAGATCGCCCTGCTTTTTCTGGTACGGATTTTCCGGTTGATAGCCGGAATAGGCTGTTTCTCTCGCCTGACCGGCATGGCCCGCGCGCGGCGTTTTCCCGCCATACGACGGCGAGCTATCGGTACGCGACGGCTGAGCAAAGTGATTTTCGCCAGCGGCGGGACGATTTTCCTGCTGCCATTGCACGGGTTTCCCAGTCTCCGGCTCCATCATGCCAAGCCCCGGTGCAGATGCTTGTTGCAGAACGGACATCACCGCCTGATAGATAAAGTCATGCACCAGCCGAGCCTGATGGAACCGAACTTCATGCTTGGCAGGATGCACATTCACATCAACCTGATGCGGGTCGATCTCCAGATACAAAACATAAGCGGGCTGTTGCTCGTCGCTAAGCTGATCCTGATAAGCCTGTCGGATGGCGTGATTGATGAGCCGATCGCGCATCATGCGCTGGTTCACGTAGCAATACTGCATATCAGGCAGTTGTTTCGCGCCAACCGGATCGGCCACCCAGCCATGAATGGTGAGATCGCCGTGTTGCCATGACACCGCCAGCGCATGTTGCAAGAAAGTCGCACCGCAAATGCTGCCTAACCGACGTTCATGCTGGCTTTTATCCGCTGCCGCACGGTACTGCCGCATCAACTTACCGTTATGATGCAGCGTAATGGCGACATCAAAACGCGCCAGCGCAATGCGTCGCACCACCTCATCAATATGGGTGAATTCAGTTTTTTCGGTGCGCATAAATTTACGGCGGGCGGGCGTGTTATAAAACAGATCCAGCACTTCCAGCGTAGTGCCGACAGGATGGGCGGCAGGTTTGACCGTCACGGCCATATCACGCCCTTCGGCGTAGGCCTGCCAGGCTTCGGATTGTTCGGCGGTGCGTGAAGTCAGCGTTAAGCGGGAGACAGAACTGATACTCGCCAACGCTTCGCCGCGAAACCCCATGCTGACGATCGCTTCCAGATCGTCGAGCGTCGCAATTTTGCTGGTCGCATGACGAGCCAGCGCGAGCGTTAATTCATCCTTTCCGATGCCCGAGCCATTGTCACGAATACGAATCAGCTTCGCACCACCGCGCTCGATGTCGATATCAATCCGAGTTGCCCCCGCATCCAGACTGTTTTCCACCAGTTCCTTCACGACCGAAGCCGGACGCTCAACCACTTCTCCGGCGGCGATCTGGTTAGCCAACTGCGGTGGCAACACCTGAATCGGCATGGCGTATCCCTCTTACAATCTTCAATCTATCGACATCGTCAGCATAAAGCATCAAGCGGACGGAATAATCAGCGTTTGCCCCAGTTGTACCGTCCCGGAGCGCATATTATTCGCTTGCTGGATATCTTTCATGCTGACACCGTAACGGGCAGCGATCGCACTTAGGCTATCACCCCTTACGACCTTATGCTTCACCGGCGCGGCCTTTTTGGGCGCGGGCGTTGATGCCGTCTGTTTCGTCCCTGTCGCCGGAATATTCAGGCGCTGTCCAACCCAGACGATGTCTTTGTTTAGCTTATTCACATCGCGCATGGCCGCGAGGCTGACGCCATAACGCCGAGCAATGGAAGAAAGTGTTTCACCGCGTGCAACGGTATGACGCGTGCTGCCTGCTGTCGCCTTTGCCGTGCTGACGTTATCACTCGACGTTGCGGTATCATTTGCCGCCGACTGTAGTGGGCGGCTTTCCTGCTTTGGGAGAGATTGCATCGGGTACGTCTGGAAGTACCCCCTCAGCCCCTGATAAATCGCATTGGCGATTTTTTCCTGATAATCGTTACTTCCCAACAGCCGCTCTTCCGAGACATTGGTGATAAATCCGGTTTCCACCAGTAAAGAGGGAATATCCGGCGAGCGCAACACCCCTAAACTGGCGTGCTCAGGGCGTCGTTTATGCAGCCCCCCGACGCGCTGGAGTTCACGCAGTACCTTGGTTGCCACGTCATACCCGACCCGCTGAGAGTGACCAAATTGCAGGTCCAGTACCGCTTGACTCAGGTAAGGATCGGCACTGCTGTTCGCTAACAGATCGCCAGCTCCACCCAGCAGTTCAGATTGCTTCTCATGCTGTTCCAGCCAGTTTGCCATTTCACTGTTCGCACGGCGGTTGGACAGCACCCAAACGGACGCGCCTTTGGCATTGCGGTTCGGCGCCGCATCGGCGTGAATCGACACTAACAGGTTAGCGCCCTGCTTACGCGCCACGTCCGAGCGCCCCATGACAGAAATAAAGTAGTCGCCGTCACGCGTCAGCACACCTTTAAAACCGGGATCGTTATTCAGTAAGACTTGTAACTTACGGGCGATAGCAATAGTGACATTTTTCTCCCGCAGCCCGTTCATGCCAATCGCACCAGGATCTTGTCCGCCGTGACCGGCATCAATCGCGACCACAACGCGTTCATTCCCCTGCCGAGCTTGCATGCGGGCTGATGACGAACTGCTATTGACGGCTACAGTCGGCTTGTTGGTAAACGGATTGCTGGCGGGTTCTACCGGTGTGCTATTCTGCTGTCGTGAAGCCAGAGGCGCTGAGGCTTGCACCGTTTTTGCTTTATCACCCATGATGGTGAAAACCACAACGTAACCCGCTCCTTCTTTTTGCGTCACCGCTCGCGTTTTAGCCGTCTGGGTCAAATCCAGCACCAAACGCAGGCTTTGTGCGTCCTGCGCATTGCTGGTGCGCACACGCTTAATCAGATTTTGCCCGCTGAAGTCCAAAGGCAGCCCCTGAATGACGCCAGTCTGACGAATATCAATCACCACTCTGGCAGGATTACTCAGCGGGAAAAAAGCATAAATAGGCTGACCGCTAAAGCTCAGGCGCACCGTGGCCTGGCCTGAGGCGTTGTCCACCTTAATGTCCGACAGATTAGCGGCCCACGCCGACCCCGCCAGCAACAGCCACACGCCGATGAACAGCGTAACCATACGACTCATCATGATTCTGTTGTTCCTGGCTGGAGAGAAAAACGTTGCAACATCGCGTCTCCCACCGCAGAGACAGCAGACAGTTCAGCCTGTCTGCCCTGATCCTGATAGCGCAAATGCAGTTCGATATCCGCATCGGGCAGCACGCCTGCACCCTGTTGCGGCCATTCAATCAGACAAATGGCATCCTGCGTTAAATAATCACGGATCCCCATAAACTCCAACTCTTCCGGGTCGGCCAGTCGATAGAGATCAAAGTGGTAGACCGCCAGCGGCGATAACGTATAAGGCTCTACCAGCGTATAAGTGGGGCTTTTGACATTGCCCTGATGACCTCGCGCCTGTAGGAACCCACGGCTAAACGTCGTTTTCCCCGCGCCAAGATCGCCATAAAGGTGGATAACACAAGCGCCGTCACAGGCTTGCGCCAGCGCCGTACCTAACGAGATGGTGGCTGCCTCATCCGGCAGAAGTAAGACTATTTTTTTCATTCTATTGTTCTAACAACATCAGTCCTAAAAACATCGATTCTAAAAACATCGATTCTAAAAACATCGGCTCTAAAAACATCAGCTCGGATTAACATACTGGAACAGCACAGGCAGTAAATCGGTTGCCAGCATACCCCGAGTGCCGCGTCGCGCCGCCAACCCATCGGCCGCAGCACCGTGTACGACACACCCGGCACAAGCGGCATCATACAGCGAGAGCTTTTGTGCCAGCAAACCGCCGACAATACCTGACAGCACATCACCCATACCACCTGTCGCCATACCGGGGTTACCCACATCAGCAATGGCAACCTCGTCCCGCTCGCTGACGATGAGCGTTCCCGCGCCTTTTAACACGACAACGCCACCATAGCGTTTTGCCAACCTTGTCGCTGCAAGTAAGCGATCACTTTCAATATCAGAGATGCGACAATTTAGTAAACGCGCCGCCTCACCGGGGTGAGGTGTCAGCACGCGATTCTGCCGCTTATGCGGATTGATTGCCAGCAGGTTAAGCGCATCCGCATCCCATAACATGGGTTTGTTACAATTTTCTGCCAGACGCAGTGCATTTTTACCCCATTCATCCTGTCCTAAACCGGGTCCAATCACGACGACATCCGCCCATTCCAGCCCTTGCCGCAGGGTATCGGTCGTCATTTCCTGCACCATCAGCTCAGGTCGGGCTATCAGAAATGTCGATTGATACTGCTTGTGAGTAAGCACTCGCACCAAGCCTGCACCGCTGTGTAACGCCGCATCAGCAGCCATCAATACCGCGCCACCGAAACCGGCGTTACCACCCACCACCAGCAGTCTGCCGTTATCGCCTTTATGCTGTCCGGCGGGTCGCGGAGACAGCCATTCGGCAAGGTGCGCCGCAGTCAGTCGCCGTATCGGTGCAATTTGGTCATCCAGCCATGGTTGTAAGCCTAGCGAGTGGTAATGTAATGTCCCAACTTGTTCACGTGCACGACCCGTCAGTAACCCCAGTTTCAGCGCGATAAACGTCACCGTCTGTGCCGCACAGATCGCCACGCCAGCACAGGCACCCGTTTCGGCATGTAAGCCAGAGGGAATATCCAGTGAAACGATGGGGGCGGGATAAGTATTCGCCTGCGTCATTAACGCGGCATAAGGTGCGCGCGGTGCGGCGGAAAACCCAGTGCCGAGCAGACCATCAACGATGAGATCGATCCCTTCCGGCCACGGTGTACCAGCATCCTGCGTATTCACATCCTGAACACAGCCGCCCTGCTCAAGCCAGCGTTGGCGAGCAAGGCGAGCCTCATCGGGCAACGGTTTGTCGCTGGTACAGGCAACAACATCCACGTCAATACCCGCCGCCAGTGCCAAACTGGCGACCACATATCCATCGCCGCCGTTATTGCCGTGTCCAGCCAGCACTCGCCAACGTCGAGCCGAGGGATAGCATTCGCGAGCCACCTGAAATGCGGCTTCTCCTGCACGCTGCATGAGTTCCCACAGTGAAAGCCCTGACTCGCGCGCCGCTCTGGCTTCTTCGCGGCGAACCCACTCGGCGTAAAACACCGAATCAGGTAGCGCATCTTCTCGCTTGCGAATGTTCTCCGTCATCATTTACTCTTAGTTTTCATTACAATGACTTAAAATTAGCAAGCAACCTAAACGACCGCCAGCATTCCGCACATCTCAGCAAGCATCGGCTCTGTGGCGCGAATATGGTAACATCTGCACGTCTTGTTTATTTCTGTGGTCCATCATGTCATACCCCTACGATCTCAACGAATTAGCGCAACACATCAAGCAATGGGGACAGGCATTGGGATTCCAGCAGATCGGTATCTGCGATACCGATTTGTCCGTAGAAGAACCTCGGCTTCAGGACTGGCTGGATAAGCAATACCACGGAGAAATGGACTGGATGGCGCGCCACGGCATGCTGCGCGCGCGTCCGCATGAGCTGCTGCCCGGTACACTGCGCGTCATTAGCGTTCGTATGAATTACCTGCCCGCCAAAGCCGCATTCGCCAGTACCTTAAAAAACCCAGAACTTGGCTACGTTAGCCGTTATGCTCTGGGCCGCGATTACCACAAGCTGTTACGTCAGCGGTTGAAAAAACTCGGCGATCAGATTCAGGAATATTGCGGTGAACTGAATTTTCGCCCCTTTGTCGATTCCGCGCCCATCATGGAGCGCCCGTTAGCGGCAAAAGCTGGGCTTGGTTGGGTTGGTAAACACTCACTAATTCTCAACAGAGAAGCAGGTTCCTGGTTCTTTCTCGGCGAGCTGCTGATCGATTTACCCCTACCCGTCGATCGGCCGCAGGAAGAACAATGCGGCCGCTGCGTCGCCTGCATGACCACCTGCCCTACAGGCGCAATTGTCGCACCTTATACCGTCGATGCCCGCCGCTGTATTTCCTATCTGACTATCGAATTAGAAGGCCCGATTCCTGAAGAATTTCGTCCGCTAATGGGTAATCGCATCTACGGCTGCGATGACTGCCAGCTTATTTGCCCGTGGAATCGGTTTTCGCAACTTACCGACGAGGCGGATTTCAGCCCACGTGCCGCGCTGCACACACCCGAGCTACTGGCGCTATTCGGCTGGAATGAAGAGAAATTTCTGCGGATTACGGAAGGGTCGCCGATAAGGCGCATTGGTCATCTCCGCTGGCTACGTAATATTGCCGTCGCGCTGGGAAATGCTCCCTATCAGGATAGTATTGTGTTAGCTCTGCAAGCCCGTCTGGGTGAAAGCGAACTGTTGGATGAACATATCCACTGGGCGGTGCGTCAGCAGTTGGAACGCCGTGCGTCGGTGGAAATTGACGTCCAGTCTACACAGAAAAAACGACTTATTCGTGCAGTAGAGAAAGGATTACCGCGTGATGCGTGAGTCGCGCAAATCGGCGTCATCCGTTTGTCGCACGCGCTGTGAATAAATAAAAAAAACCGTTGCCAATCAACTGTCACAAAAAGTACAAGCGATAGTTATCGCGTTTTATAAGTAAAATTTATGAATAGATATCAATAAGATACGCTACAGTATCTCATCAACAACATAGCGTGATTAATAAATAACCAAGCCACAACCTGTGGATAAGTCTGTTAAGAAGAATATGATTTTTTGTATTAACCGATAAAAAATGATGTGAATTGAGGTAACGCTTGTGCTCGAAATAGGGTGCCATGTTGACAGTAAAAAATGGGCAGCAGCACAAAGCGGCGAGCATTATGAATTTCTTATTGTCCTTTAGCAAGGGCTGAGAGCTACTTTTTACGATCGAAAGAAAAATTTTACGATCAAAAACAAAAACACGGCGACACTTCCTATGAAGCATCGCCGCGCGAAACATTAAGATCGTCGTCAGAGAAACAGAAGGATGGCAAATATATCCACCTTCGTCCTCAACAGGCCGACGTTATGCACGGGTTCTGATCAGGTAGTCAAAGGCGCTCAAGGACGCTTTTGCGCCTTCACCCGTCGCGATAATGATCTGTTTGTACGGCACCGTCGTACAGTCGCCGGCAGCAAAGATCCCTTTCACGCTGGTTTCGCACTTGGCATCGATCTCAATTTCACCGATGCGGTTTCTGGCTACCGTACCCTCCAGCCAGTGAGTGTTAGGCAGCAGACCGATCTGTACGAAGATCCCTTCCAGCGCTAAATCGTGCACCGTATCGGTAAGACGATCTTTGTAGCTCAACCCCGTCACCTTCTGTCCATCGCCTTTCACTTCTGTGGTTTGCGCATTCAGAATGATGTCAACGTTCGGCAGGCTACGCACTTTATCCTGCAATACCGAATCCGCTTTCAGTTCCGGTGCAAACTCAAGCAGCGTAACGTGTTTCACCACACCAGCCAGATCGATAGCGGCTTCCACACCGGAGTTACCGCCACCGATCACCGCAACGTGTTTGCCTTTAAACAGCGGGCCATCGCAGTGCGGACAGTATGTGACACCACGTGTACGATACTGATCTTCGCCGGGTACATTCATGTTTCTCCAGCGTGCGCCGGTCGCGATGATTACGCTGCGCGCTTTCAACGTCGCACCGGATACGGTAATCACCTGATGCGGTTTACCCGGTTCGCCCCCCGGAATTAAGGCTTCTGCGCTCTGCGCGTCGATCACATCGACATCATAGTCATCAACATGGCTCTTCAGCGCGGTCGCCAGCTTGGCACCTTCCGTTTTCGGAACGGAAATGTAGTTTTCAATATCGACGGTATCCAATACCTGACCGCCAAAACGTTCGCCGACCAAACCGGTACGAATGCCTTTACGCGCCGAATAGACCGCCGCTGCTGCGCCCGCCGGGCCGCTACCGATGATTAACACATCATAGATGTCACGCTGGTTCAGCTTCTCAACCTGTTTGGCACCTGCACCGGTATCGATTTTAGTCACGATCTCAGCCAGACTCGTCCGCCCTTGGCTGAAGTGTTCACCGTTTAGGAAAACGGTAGGAACGCCCATGACATTACGGTTTTGAATCTCATCCTGAAATACACCACCGTCAATTGCGGTATGGGTGATATTCGGATTTAACACTGCCATTAAATTCAGTGCCTGCACCACGTCTGGGCAGTTGTGGCAGGAGAGCGAGTAATACGTTTCGAAGTGGAACGCACCATCAAGATTACGGATTTGATCGAGTAATTCTTTCGCTTCTTTCGACGGATGACCGCCCACCTGCAATAACGCCAGAATCAGGGAGGTAAATTCATGTCCCATTGGCGCACCGGCAAAACGCGGGCCGCTTTGGGAATTTGGATTGGTAATCAGGAATGAAGGCTTACGTACTGCCAACTCATTCTTTTCAACAAAACTTACCCGTTCAGACAGCTCAGCGATTTCAGTCAGCAAAGTTCTGACTTCAGCAGATTTCGCGGAGTCATCCAGAGTCGCAATCAACTCAACAGGTTTGGTTAATTTTTCCAGATAGGCTTTCAACTGGACTTTCATCGTATTGTCGAGCATTGGTCGTCCTTAATTAGGCAAGGTGGTACAACGTCAAAATTGTGCGAGGTTCTGGCCCCAAAAAACCGGGCCAGAAAAATCGGGTGCAACGCACCCGACAAAACAGTCATATTTTCCGAGGTGTCAGCTTAGATTTTGCCAACCAGATCGAGAGACGGTGCCAGCGTAGCTTCACCTTCTTTCCACTTGGCCGGGCAGACTTCGCCTGGGTGAGAAGCCACATACTGAGCCGCTTTCACTTTACGCAGCAGGTCAGAGGCATCGCGACCAATACCTTCAGCAGTGATTTCTACCGCCTGGATAATGCCCTGTGGGTCAACGATGAACGTACCGCGATCAGCCAGACCTTCTGCTTCGCGCATGTTTTCAAAGTTACGCGTCAACTGGCCAGTTGGGTCACCGATCATGGTGTATTTGATTTTGCCGATGGTTTCAGAACTGCTGTGCCACGCTTTGTGCGTGAAGTGGGTGTCGGTGGAAACAGAGTAGATTTCCACGCCACGCTGTTGGAATTCGTCGTAATAGTCAGCGACATCACCCAGTTCGGTCGGGCAGACAAATGTAAAGTCAGCCGGATAGAAGAAGAATACGCTCCATTTTCCTTCAATATTCTTCTCAGTCACTTCGATGAATTGACCGTCTTTGAAAGCCATGTTTTTGAATGGTTTAACTTGGGTATTGATTACTGACATCACTTTATCCTCATGTGTTTTCGTATGTGGCTAAAGTACAGAAACGTGATCGTTATCACCAATCCGTTGTCTTTATCGAATCAATAAGCAATACCTAATTTGATTCCATTTCGAGGGTATCTATCTGCATGTCCTTGCCACCAATCCTGAGCGTTTTGAAGCGTGGCGTAACAACCTCAACCTTGCCTGCTTTAATCAGGTCAATCAGCTTTTCCGTCCCCATTGAGCCAAACAGTCTGCCCACAGGTTGCCATTGTCCTTTATCATTACGCGCTAGGATTTGCGCACCGATTCCCCATCCCACCCGAGGGAAAATGAGCACTTCGTTATGACTATCACCTGTCAAATCAATAGCAAAGAGCAGACAAGCCGATTCTCTGCATTGATTACCCAAATTATCCTTCTGCAGCATGCCTTCGACCCCCTCTTCCAACGGGCCGACCCATTCGACCTGAACAGGAAGGACTTGTGTGGGTTTCCCCTTCAACCGATCGAGCAGCGCCTGACGTCCGACTGCGTCCAGTATTCGGTCATGCTGCAATTCTTCAGCCAGCCAATTAAACTGTTGCCTCCCCGCCATTCCTAACTCATCACGCAGTGCCCACAGGTCAAACTTATCGATCGGCGTTTTTCCACTAAGCAGACGCTGAACCTGATTCTTCGCACTAAACGCTTCGGGGCTTAACAGTGGCGTATGCAGTAATACCATGAACACGCAGATGGCCGCGGCAAGCAGCGGATTGCTTGTACGCAAATTCCCCAGCCAAACGCCAGAGCGGCGAATCACAGCCCACACCATCGCCAGACTGTACAACAGCGCAACCGCTACCACGAAGATCGACTGAAAACGGGCAGGCGTCAGGCCATATTGTTCAATGCGCAGCCAGCTGGAATAGCCCGCTAATACCACCAACACTGGCAAGCACAGCGCGCTGGCGCTAACCAACCCGCGTAACAGGGCAGGATAAGCGCGCCCTTCGTTGTCATCCTGAGAAGCGCAGTTAATCAAGAAGAGGTTTACGCCCATCAGGCATAGAAGAATGACGGTAGAACGGCCGGTATTCCATATCGGTTCCAGACCGCTAAAAGGCAGGGTCAAAATAAATACGACCGTAATCAGCGCACTAAACGGAAGCAGGAAGCGGCAAGCCGATAGCAGAATTCCACGCAGCAGTCCGACGACCGCTTCTTTGGTCATGCCGATATATATGCCGATAGAAAACACCACCGGGAAAAGTAGCATATAAAACCGAGAATGGGTGAACACACGGTTAACCTGTGGAAATCCCAACATTTTGAACAACATACCGCACAGTACAAGCAGCAATAGCACGACCAGAACTAATAGCCAGGCTAATAGCACAGTAAAAATATTGACCCAAGCATGTTTACAGAGCGCGTCATAGGATGGCCATCGCCCTTCACGGGGTGTCCAACAGCCAATAAACGTACAGCAGATATAAACGAGGAGGATGCTACACACTATCCAGGAATCAGGCAGTTGATCTACCCCGCTGTCATAGAAAGCCCAGCCACCGATCGCCGTCATCAGCGAGGTCAAGATGAAGACCCATAGCCAGGTCTTTTTCACAAAGAGAGTACGTTCCAACCATTGCAGACTGATGCCGCCAATCGCCGCTGTCATGATCAACTGCGTCTGAAAAATACCGGCTTTCATTTCCAGCGCAGTGACAAATAACAGCCCCTGAAGCAGACCAACAACCAGATAAAACCGTAACGATGGAAAGCTGGCAGGCATAGCAAATCCTTTTGTCGGCGTACCGTCACATATTGGGTGCTGGCGTACAAACGCATTCACTGTTCGAATAGTGTGAAGGTAGCGAGATAAATGATATGTGAAGTCTACAGACAAACGCTTCGGGTATCACGTTGATACCCGCCTATATCCTGAAGTCAATCAGTAAAGGAGTTGTACTTCACCCGCCTCCAATCCGGCGATTTCTATGCCCTGCGCCACGGCTCTCCCTAGCGTCACGTTAATGTTCTTTGGCGGGGCGTCAGCGGTCGGACGGTAAATCACATAGGTACGGCCATTGTCGTCAGTACGCACCGCCTGCGCAGGCACGGCGATACCCCGCTCGTTACGATAGACAATAATAGCCAGCCGCGCGCTCATCCCAAGGCGAATAGTTTGTCTTAAGTCCGCTAACGGCGTATCGAGTGACACCACCACAGCATAGTAAGCGCCGCTGCCGGACATATCCGCAGCATCAGCCTGAATATCAATCGACGCGACCTTGCCTGTCAGCGTTTGTCCGGCAAAGCCATCCCCAGTCACGTTAACCGCCATCCCCTCTTGCAGTTGATGCAGGTCGGTCTCTTCTACCCGCGTCGCTACCTGAAAACGATCCTGAGCAATGACACCAAACAGCGGTGTCCCCTGGCTGACCAGTAAACCAGGTTGGATGACCACGGGCTTGCCGTTGTCAGGCTGCGCAGGTCTCACGACAACACCGCTAAACGGCGCCTTGACGATTTGCCGCTCGACCTGCGCAGCCAGCGCCTGATAGCGTACCTGCGCATTGGTCAGTTCCATCTCTGCAATCTTGCGATCCTCACCGTTCCCACGCGCCAGTACCGTTTTCAGTTCCTCCTGCGCCGCATTCAGATCCTGCTCCTGTGAACGAATTTGCTGCTTTAGCATATCCACTTCCATACGCGCGACGATGCCGCGATCGAAGAGCGCCTGTGTATCCCGAAGATTGGCTTGCGTATTGCTAAACGTTGACCGAGCTGAGTTGACTGCACGACGCGCACGCGACACCTCCGTGCTTTGTTCCCACTGCCTGAGCGTTTGTACCTCGCGCTGCGTCTTGAGCACGTCGGCCTGTGCCTGACGCAATTGAATCTCAATTTGCCCGGGATCCAGTGTCAGCAACGTTTGCCCTTTTTCGATGCGCTGTCCCTCATGCACCAGAACCTCACGGATAATGCCTTCAAAAGGCGCGGCCAGCGTGGTCTGCGTCGCCGCCTGAATTCGTCCAACCAGTCCTAGCTGGTTTTCCAGTAACTGGGGTTGAACGGAAAGCCATTGCCCCTGAAGCGCGCTTTTTTCCTGCTCATTCGTGCGCCCTGCCAGTAGCCAAATCAGCAGCCCAAGCACCAGGATCAGCGACGAGACAATAAGATGGCGCCGACGCAGGCGAGAGGAAAAGTGATGCTTAATCATTGAGTGCGATATCCCAGCTTTGTAATGTGGTGCCCAGCGTTTCATCCAGTTCCGCTTGCGCATTGAGGTAGCTGATCAGCGCATTAAGGCGGGCGTTTTCAGCGTTGCGTAAATCATTCTCAAAACTCAACACCTGAAAGTTGCTGGAACGCCCAACCGTGAGCTTCTCGCGTTCAATCTCCAGCTTACGGCGCGACAAATCCCGTGCGCGTTGGGAAATCTCGAACTGCCGCCAGCGCGTACCGATATCGCGCACCGCATTGGTGACATCACGTTCAAGCTGCTGCCTGACTTCATCCAGTTGAATATGCTGATTACGCACGTTAACCCGTGCTTGCACTTCCGCCTGACGGGTACTCAGATCGCCGATCGGGATCTCCACCTGAACGCCGACATAGTTCTCCCAGGTACGCGAGGTGTTGCTCTGTGCGGCTCGGTCACGCACCTGACTCGCGCCACCAACCAACGAAACATCCCACAGGCGATCGTTACGGGCCACCACTAGACCGAGCGCCGCCTGCTCGTTAGCGATGAGCTGTGCGAGATACGCCGGCCGGGAGGCTTCGGCCTGTTTCAACGCTTGCGCAGCGTTAACCTCCACGCGCTGCGCCTGCATGGATTCTGTCGCCACAACCAACGTATTTAAATCCAGAGCAAGAAGTTGCAGTAGCGCAAGGCGTGAGGTATCCAGTTGGTTTCTGGCTTCTTCATGCGCCAGTTCCTGTGTGGCCACTTCGGCTTCGGTTTGCACAATTTCAAATTCGGCCATACGCCCTGCGGCAATCATCGCACGGTTGACCTCAACCAGTTGGCGCGCACGCGCCAGCGCATCACGCGCGATTTGCAGTTGCTCTTGTGAACGCAACAACTCCCGATAAGCGGCGATAATCTGCGTAATCGTCTGTGAAACGGTGGATTTCAGCGCTAGGCGATTTAACTGCTCAGTGAACTGAGCAATATGAACCGGCGCAGTGGTGACGTCTTTACCTGCGCCACGCAGCAAAGGTTGAATCACTGTAATGTTGGCACCATCGTTACGCGACAACCCGGCATTATCAGCCTGCGTATGACGGTAGGTCCAGCCGAGGCTGAAACGGGTGCCATAAGGTGTGAGCAGGGTTGATGTCGGTGTCAGATTGCCCTGCCGGTAACGATCGCTTTGGTTACGGTTGGAAAGGTAGCTGCCCGTCAGCGACAGCTTGGGGGTAAAACGATCCTCCGCCACCCGAAGATCAAATTTCTGCGCGATACGATCCAGATAGGCGCTACGGATCGCGCGATTGTCGCGCAAGCCAAGATAAATGGCATCGCTCAGCGTGAGATCGATCGTTTGTGCATTCAGCGACGTACTGATTGTCGCCTGCCCCTGCCGCGTCGCCTGAGAAGGATTTAACGCTGTTTCCGCATACCCTTCATAAGCAGAAAACAGCATCAGTAAACACAGGATAGATTTACGCATCGCGTAGCGCCTGTACAGGCTCAAGCCGCGCGGCGCTCATCGCGGGGTTAAGCCCAAAAAACAGGCCAATCACCAATGAACTGCCAATGCCGAGAGGAAGTGACAACCCCGAAAGTGAAAAAGCTGACCAGTCTGAAAAAAAGACAAACAGCCACGCCGCCGCGATGCCACACACAGCCCCGATCAAAGCTCCGCAGGCGGATAACACCACGGCCTCCAGTAAGAACAGCCCCGCAATATCGCGCGGTCGCGCACCTAGCGCCATACGAACACCGATTTCACGACGTCGCTCGGACACATTCATCACCATAACATTCATCACCCCGACCCCGCCTACCAGCAGGGAAATCCCTCCCAGCCCCGCCAACAGCCATGAAAACATCCGCGACTGCTGCGCCATTCCTTCCAGTAACTGCTGTGGAATTTGCACATCGATATCCAGTTTCGGCATCAGGAGTGACAGGTAATCCTTTAACTGTGAGCCCGTTTGCATCAGCGTATCGCTGCTGCTGTTACGTGCAATCACGCTAACAATTTGCGGGGCAGGCATGACACGCCGCATACCGGAGATCGGCATCAGGATAGCGTCATCAACCGAGACGGGAACCAACGGGTTGTGTCCCTGCGGTTGAAGAATGCCTACGACCTCGAACAGATATTCGCCCACCTGCACGCGCTCACCCACAGCGGCGACGCCTCCCTGCGATGCCCATTGTTCCGCAACATTCGCGCCCAGCACGATGTAGGTACTTTGCTCGTCGAAATTACTCAAGTAGCGGCCCTGTGCAAGCGTGAGCCCTAACACGTCCGACAATTCAGCTCGGCTGCCCACGACCATGGCAGTGAGTGAACGCCCACGCAGCCGCGCTTCGGTGGAAGTAATAATTAACGCCGTTGCCGCCTTAATATCAGGTAGATGCTGTCGCAACACCGGGATATCCAAATCTGCCGGAGCCGAGTTGGTAGCATGGCTGCCCACCCGATTCTGCACGGTGGCCACCAGCAGGTCACTGCCCATCCCTCGGAATACCCCCATGGCTTCGGTTTCCGCGTTGTGCCCGATGTTGAGCAACGCGACAACCGATCCGCACCCCACAGCAATCCCAAGCAGAGCCAGAACTGCACGTCGCCCCAGAAGCATAAGGCTGTTCAACGGCTCAAGCAGACGCTGCTGAAACGAAGGGCCATAGTGGACTGGACTCGCTTTCATCCGTGAACGAGGTTCAGACATGGTTTACCTCATGGATGCGACCATCTTGCACATGAATGCATCGAGCCATACGGCAGGCCATGCCTTCGTCATGCGTCACCATCACCAGCGTCGTCCCCTGTTCGCGGTTCAATGCCAGCAATAGCGTGATGATGTCATCAGCCGTTTGGCTGTCGAGGTTGCCGGTCGGTTCATCCGCCAGCAGAAGCGCAGGTTCACCAACCAGCGCGCGCGCAATAGCCACTCGTTGACGTTGACCACCAGACAGGTCGGCAGGCCGATGGTGAGTTCGCTCCGCAAGACCGACGCGCGCCAGCTGTATTTGCGCAGCCAGCCGTGCGGCCTGACGCGAGATGCCACGGTAGGTCAGAGGAAGCGCAACGTTATCCAACGCGTCCAGACGCGGCAGTAAATTAAAACTCTGGAAGACAAAGCCAATGACCTGATTACGCACGATCGCACGTTCATCAGCACTTGCCTGAGACATATCCTGCCCTGCGAGCAGTAAACGGCCCGAGACAGGCTGATCGAGCAAGCCGATGATGTTGAGCAACGTGCTTTTGCCGGAACCCGATGCACCCACGATCGCGCAACTTTGCCCGGCAGGAATAGACAGTGAAATATTGTGCAGCACCGATTGAGAGGAAACACCGGTACGGTAGGTGTGTGAAATACCTTGTAAACAGATCAGATCCGTTATTCGTTCATCAGACATCCTTGCCTCTTTGTTAACCCCCTAGAGCATCATTGTTGCCAAATTATCCTTCGAGGTTCGGCCAGTTTATCCTTCTAAGGAAATATTGTGGTTGCTGGCTCATGTGCACCTGAATTTTTAAATAAATGTCTGAAGATGACGTGCCTTTAGCTCGTTCATCATAATATATCCTTGTTGTATCCGCTAATACCGACTGATCCCACTCAGAAAATTTTTCAGCAGATTCGGGGGTTACCCGTTCCCCCGTATAAGAATTGAATACATCAGGATAATGCTCAATAGAGACTAACTCACCTGAATGACGTGGTGTTGCGTAGGCATCTTTAATATAAGAATCAACTTCATTCTGATCGGTACGGCTACGCAGTTCCTGGTACTTACTAAAAACAGAATCAGGTAATGTAGACTGCTGCTGTGCCTGAGATGAAAGCGACACCTTAGTGCTAAATAACTTCGCCAAATA
>NZ_JACDRR010000016.1 GCF_013449375.1 Pectobacterium sp. CFBP8739
GCAGCGTCTTTACGATCTATTCGTTACTCCCGCTCTACGGACTTTGTCAGCAACCTCAGCCGTGCTTAACTGCACGGCTTTTTACGTTGTGCATCATACGCCTGTCACCCTGCTGTATTTCACTAACGACTTCATCGCTGAATCGCGTTAGCATGAAAACAGATAACTTGATGCTGGAAAAACTATGTCTGTAAAACTGATCGCTATTGATATGGACGGGACGTTGCTGACGCCCCAAAATCAAATTTCACCTACGGTAAAAGCCGCGATTGCCGCTGCCAGAGAGAAAGGCGTGCAGGTGGTGCTGGCTACTGGTCGTCCTTACATCGGCGTTGAACGTTATTTGATGGAGTTGGATTTGCAGCAGGAAGGCTGTTACTGCATCACCAACAACGGTGCGCTGGTGCAGCGTACGATCAACGGTGACTGCGTAGCGCAAACCGCGTTGAGCTTCGATGATTATCTCTATTTCGAAGCGCTGGCCTGCAAACTGGGCGTCCATTTCCACGCGTTGGACTTCAATTTCGTCTATACCGCTAATAAAGACATCAGCCCTTACACCATCCACGAATCTCACCTGACCGGGATGCCGTTGAAGTATCGTGCGGTAGAGGAAATGGATCGCAGCCTGACTTTCCCGAAAGTGATGATGATTGATGAGCCAGAGATCTTGGATCGCGCCATCAGTCAGTTGCCACCGGAAGCCTTTGAACGCTACACCATCATGAAGAGCGCCGAATACTATCTGGAAATTCTGGATAAGCGCGTCAACAAAGGTGAAGGCGTGAAGATGCTGGCGGAGCACCTCGGCATTCCACGTGAAAGCGTCATGACTCTGGGCGACCAGCAGAACGATCTGGCGATGATTCGCTATGCGGGTATCGGCGTCGCGATGGGCAACGCTATCGACGAAGTGAAAGAAGCCAGCCAGTTCGTCACCAAAACCAACATGGAAGACGGTGTCGCTTATGCGATTGAGAAATTTGTGCTGAATGCCTGATTATTTACAGATAACGTCGAATAGCCATCAATGATGGCTATTTTTATTAAATAATAACCGTGCTATCTATTTTTTATAAACGCATTCCCAACCCGTCATTGTTTAGTAAACACATTAATAAAAATAACGAATTTGGCTGGAAATTATTTTAATTCCAGACTATCCGTTATTTTTTCTTTCATAACCTTAGTGATGTGATTCACTACCTGGCTGCGGGGGATTTGCGGGGGATAAACCGCGCAATACGCCATTTTTATATCAGGATTGAAAGGCTTAACAATAACGGGCGAAGGGCTATTCAGCGCGGTAATAAAATCCACCACGCCGATGCCGACGTTTCTTGACGCCAGCACGCAACAGTTAGCCATTGAGGTTTCGATGGGGTTATGCAGATAGATTTGCTCTTTTCTGGCCGCGATGTCGATCTGTGCTCGCAGTGGCGTGGTTCTGCCAGGCAAAATCGCACGTGTGGCAGCCAGATCGGCGAGTGTAATTTCATCCGCAGTGGCAAGCGGGTGACCTACCGCTAACACCGCGACCGCACTGGCGTCTGCCAGCGGTTCGGCCTCAAATCCTTTGATGCCCAACTGGCCAAAAATAAACCCCACGTCATAGTGGTTTTCAGCAATCGCGTCCGTAATACGACTGCTGCTTTCGATGTCCAGAAACAGGGACAGATCGGGGTATTTCTTGAGTAAGGTCGGGAGAAGCTGATCTGAACAAAGAAACGAGAGCGCATGAACCGCCGCGATGCGTAGTATGCTGCCTTTGGCGTGCCGAATTTCATCGGCAATCAGCCCGATTTGATCCAATCCTAAGTAAAGGCGCTCGACTTCCCGGTATAGCTTCATCGCCTCGGCGCGTGGAATCAGGCCGCGCCCGTCTCTATCAAATAATTTCAGATTCAGCGCGTCTTCAAAATCTTTAATGAGCCGACTGACGGCGGGCTGGGTGATGTACATCATGTTGGCGGCGGCAGTGATGCCTCCGGTGAGGATGACTTTATGAAAGGCTTCAACCTGACGGGGATTGATACGCATGCTCGCCACCTTAAAACATAACATTTAGTTATCAATTTAACACAAAATGCAATTTTTCATTATCCAATCTGGCGCATAGACTCACAATCATAAGATTTAATACACTTCACTCGTAATCAATCATGGAATAGAGGGTTAGTGAATGAAGAAATCAACGCTGGCGTTATTGTTTACCGTTTTATTTTCATCTTCACCTTTGGTTTATAGCGCGGACCTGAATATCGGTTTGGCTTCCTCCACCACATCAATGGATCCGCAGTTTTATGTGAGTGGGGCGAATAGCGCAATGGCGCGCAATATTTTTGACGGTTTGGTTGTACAGGATGAAAAACAGCAGATTGCACCTGCCCTGGCAACCAGTTGGAAAGTGATTGACGACAAAACGTGGGAATTTGTATTGCGTCCTGGCGTTAAGTTTCACGACGGCAGTGATTTTACGGCTAAAGATGTGATTGCCAGCATTAAGCGTGTTGCGCTGGCATCAAAAAACAGCCCTAGCTCTTACGCACCTTACGTCAGCGACATTGCTGAAGTAATAGAAGTTAATCCACTAACGGTGCGGATTAAGACAAAAGAGGCATCGCCGCTGCTGCTGAATAATTTAAGTCGGATTTCCATTTTACCGGCCCGACTTGAAAACGTCCCGACGGAAACGTTGAATTCAGGAAAAGAGGTGATTGGTACAGGGCCATTCAAATTTGTTTCCTGGGTGCCGGATGACCGGGTAGTCCTTAGTCGTAATGACGATTACTGGGGAGGAAAAGCAGAGTGGGACAACGTTACTGTCCGTGTATTTAAAAACAGTAGTGCACGTGTAGCAGCCGTATTATCCGGTGATGTGGACATGATTGAAAACGTTCCAACAGCCGACAGCAGTAATATTGAAAAAAATCAGCAGTTAAAAACGATTTCAACACCAGGGAATCGTGTTATTTACCTTCACATGGACCAGCAGCGAGAGGAATCACCGTTCGCCAAAGGTCCTGATGGTAAAAACCCATTACTAAAAAAAGAAGTACGCCAGGCGATGTCTTTAGCGATTAATCGTCAGGCAATCGTCGACCGTGTGATGGAGGGGCAGGCTGTTGTTGCCTCTCAGCTTGTACCGAAGGGGTACCCAGGCTATTCCGCATCCATTCCTGCGCCGGTTTACAATCCGGAGAAAGCCAAACAGGAACTGGCGGCGGCGGGTTACCCCGACGGCTTCACGCTGACCTTCCACGCGTCGAACGATCGTTATCCTAATGATTCTAAAATTGCTCAGGCCATTGGCCAAATGTTCACACGTGCCGGTATCAAAACCGAAGTCGTTACGATGCCTGGCAGTGTGTACTTCTCACGTGCGTCTCGTCTCGAATTCAGTTTGATTATGGGCGGGGCCGCGGTTGAAACCGGGGAAGCTTCTGGCGTATTGGGGCCATTGTTAGAAACCTTTGGCCCCAATGCAGGACAGGGTAATCGTGGTCGCTATTCCAATCCTGTCTTTGATAAAACGCTGAACGAAGCACGCGTCACGCTGGATGAAACCAAACGTGATGCGCTGCTGGCTGAGGCGATGAACATTGGCATGAACGATCTGGGGGTCATTCCGGTGATGTTCCTGTCTAACACTTGGGCGATGAAAAAGCAGTACACCTACGTAGGCCGTTCCGATGCCTACACGCTGCCGTACTTCGTCCGTTCCGCAAAATAGTTACCTTTCAGCGATGACCTAAAAGGGGTGAGATTTTCACCCCTTATTACCGATAACAAGGGGAGCGGAGTGAATACATTTAGCGGTGTTTTTCCCTATCACTCTGCGGCTCAGCGCCCGCTGTGGCGCATCAATGAAATCTTTGCCCGTTATTCTATTGCCGGCTGTATTAAAGCGGCACTGCAATTGCAGGGATTTGCGGTAGGCGATCCGTTGCCGCCTCAGTAACCGTTGGATGAAAAGGCGCGTAAGGAGATCGCGGATGTTTTAGCGTCTGTCGATTCTCTATAGCGTCAATTTACTTGTTATTTTTCACGCTGTAGAGGTGTGGGGTTTTCTGCACCTTGAAGTTTGGTAGTACCTATTAAAAAGAGAAAAGGAATCATCGAAGGATGAGCGTGTTACCTATTATTATTGATTGTGATCCGGGGATAGATGACGCAATTGCGTTATTAAGTGCATTTGTGGCACCAGAGTTGGAGATTCGCGGTATTTGCACGGTGTGCGGTAACCAACCGTTGGACAAAACGGTGCGTAATGCGCTGCAAATTGTTGAACTGGGTCAGCGCACGGATATCCCCGTTTTTGCCGGCTGCCATCGTCCGCTGCTGCGCGCCCCTATTCATGGCCAGTTTCACGGTGAAAGCGGACTGGGCCAGACGGTGCTGCCTGCGCCGCAAAAACAGGCCGACGCGCAGCATGCCGTGAGTTTTATTATTGCGCAGTGTAAGCAGGCAATCGCTGACGGCACGCCGATCACGCTCTGTACGTTAGGGCCGTTAACTAATGTGGCCATGGCGTTGCGTATGGCGCCTGAGATTGCTGACGGTATTGCGCGCATTGTGATGATGGGCGGCGCCTACCGTGAAGCAGGCAACCGCAGCCTGACGTCTGAATTTAATATGCTCGCCGACCCACAGGCGGCGAAAATAGTGTTTGATTCATCGATTGCCCTTGTCGCGCTACCGCTGGATGTCACGCATCAGGTGATTTTGACGCCGGAATTGGTGGCGCGTTTCATCGCGCTATCCGGGCGGATTTCCGCGCCGTTGGGTGAAATGATGGCGTTTTGGGATCGCAATGACATCCGTCGCTATGGTTCACGCGGTGGTCCGCTACACGATCCGCTGGTCATTGCCTGGGTGCTGGCGCCACACTGTTTCACGACGGAAAAAGCCAGCGTTTACATTGAGCAGGAAAGCGAGCTGTGCATGGGGCAGACCGTTGCCGATTGGTATGGAAAAACGGACCGTCAGCCGAATGTGGATGTGGTGACGGGGGTTGATGCCAAACAGGTTGTCGAGCTGTTTGCTGACCTATTGAGCCGCTATGGAGAGGGTGTCTGACATGGTTCAAGAACGCATTATTATTGATACCGATCCCGGCGTTGACGATGCGATAGCCATCTGGCTGGCATTGACCTCACCCGAGCTAGACGTACTGGGGATTACCGTGGTGGCAGGTAATGTGCCGCTTGCCGCCACATTGCCGAATGCGTGTAACGTCGTGGGTGTGACGGGCAGAACTGATGTACCTATTTTTGCTGGTGCTTCACGCCCGCTCATCCGCGATCAGGTGTTCGGTAAATACGCCCACATCGGCAAGTTTTCTGCTGACTGGGTACCGGCGAGCACGCTGTCGCCGGAACAGGAACACGCTGTTGATTTTCTGGTGCGGATGACGCGCCAGGCGGCGGCCGACAATAACCCCATCACCATTTGCGCACTTGGTCCGCTGACGAATCTGGCGTTGGCGCTGTGTTTCCATCCTGATGTCGCGCGCGGCATCAAACAGATTGTTTCCATGAGCTGTGCCTTTACCGCGATGGGGAATCGCGTACCGTGGGCGGATTTTAACGTCTATGCCGATCCGCATGCGGCAGACATCGTTTTTTCTTCCGATGTTCCCCTCGTCATCATGCCGCTGGATGTGACCTTTCAGGCATTAATTCAGACGGAACAGGTTGAGAACATCGAACGCAGCGGCGGCGCGCCGGGTAAGGCGATGGCCGCGCTGTTGCGCATGTTTGATCGTAGTGAAGTGGAGCGTTTTGGTCGTGAAGGTGGACCGATTCATGATGCAACCGTCATTGCGTGGCTGTTGAAGCCTGAGCTGTTCAAGTCAAAACACGTTCGCATTGGGGTAGACGTTTCCGGTAAGACCATGGGTTACGTGTTTGCCGATTTTTATAACAAGCTGGGTGAGCCAGCGAATGCGCTGGTCATGCGGGAAATCGACGAACAAGGATTCCTCGGGCTGGTTGCCGATCGCCTGCGTCGCTATGGCTCTGAAGCTGACACAATCAATGGATCTGAGGAGCGCTGATGGTCGCCTACCTGCTTAGCCGAATCGGACAAACGCTGCTGACGCTGGCTGTGATGTCGGTGCTGGTGTTTGTGGGTGTTTATCTGGTCGGTAATCCGGTCGATATGCTATTGAGTGCGACGGCCACGCCAGCGGAACGGCTGGCGGTGATTCAGTCCTTTGGCCTGGATAAGCCCGTCTGGGAACAGTACGGGCTGTTTGTCTGGAACGCCTTGCAGGGCGACATGGGCAACTCGTTTATCTTTAACCAACCCGCGCTGACGCTCATTTTTCAGCGCATGCCCGCCACGCTCGAACTGGCGATGGTGGCGTTCGTGATGGCGCTGGTTGTCGGTATTCCGCTGGGGATCTACGCTGGCCTGAAGCCGGACAGCGCGGTGTCCAAATCCATCATGACTTTCTCTATCCTCGGCTTTAGCCTGCCCACGTTCTGGATTGGGCTGGTGATGATCATGCTGTTCAGCGTGAAGCTGGGCTGGCTGCCGTCCTCCGGTCGGGGCGATACGCATGAGTTATTCGGTATTCCCTTCAGTTTTCTGACCCGCGATGGTCTCGAACACCTGCTTTTACCTGCGTTTAACCTCGCGCTGTTTAAAATCTCGCTGGTTATCCGTCTGATGCGTGCGGGCGTGATGGAGTGTCTGCAACAGGATTATGTGCAATTTGCCCGCGCGAAAGGGCTGTCGGAAACCCGCATCGTGCTGGTTCATGTGCTGCGCAACACGCTGATTCCACTGATTACCGTGCTGGGACTGGAGCTGGGATCGCTGATCGCGTTCGCGGTGGTGACGGAAACCATTTATGCCTGGCCGGGCATGGGCAAGCTGATTATCGACTCGATCGCTGTGCTCGACCGTCCGGTCATCCTGGCTTATCTGATGATTACCGTCGTGATGTTCAGCGTGATTAACCTGCTGGTCGATTTGCTGTATGTGCTGGTCGATCCGCGCGTGCGGCTGGGAGGAGACAAGGGATGACGGGGAATACGATACACCAGCCCGCTGCCGTGCAAAAAAACGCTCATCCGGTGATGCGCGTGATGGTGGCGCTGATCGGCGATAGGCTGGCGCTGTGCGGACTGATTATGCTGGCGGTCTTCGTGCTGCTGGCTCTGCTTGCCCCACTGCTGTCGCCGCAAAATCCCTACGATTTGATGCAGCTCGACATCATGGATGGCCGACTTGCGCCGGGTGCGCAGAGCATGGCGGGCATGACGTATTGGCTGGGGACGGACGATCAAGGGCGCGACCTGTTCAGCGCGATTCTGTACGGCACCCGTATCAGCCTGATGGTGGGCTTCTCCAGTGCGGTGTTTGCGCTGCTGATTGGTGCCTCGTTGGGGCTGATTAGCGCCTACGTCGGCGGAAAAACGGATGCCACGATCATGCGCATCGTCGATATCCAGCTCAGTTTCCCGCCGATCCTGATTGCACTGATCCTGCTGGCGGTGCTGGGGCAAGGGGTTGATAAGATCATCATGGCGCTGGTGGTGACCCAGTGGGCTTACTACGCGCGCACGATTCGCGGGTCGGCGCTGGTGGAACGTCGCCGCAGCTACGTGGACGCGGCGCGCAGCATGGCGCTGTCCAACCGGCGCATCCTGTTTCGCCATATTTTACCGAACTGTCTGGCACCGCTGATCGTAGTGGCGACGATGCGCATCGCCTACGCCATCATGCTGGAAGCCACACTCTCGTTTTTGGGGATCGGGCTACCCGTGACGGAACCGTCACTGGGGCTGCTGATCGCTAACGGTTTTGAATACCTGATGTCGGGCGACTATTGGATCAGCTTCTTTCCGGGGCTGACACTACTGCTGCTGATTGTGGCAATCAATCTGGTCGGGGATGCGCTACGCGACATCCTCAACCCGCGGAATTAATCTGTGGGAACGCCCATAGGAATGAGGGGTAACGAACACATGACAGCGCCGATTATGTCCGTTTCGCATCTGACCACCGCCTTTCAGGTGAACGGCGAGTGGATGAACGTGGTGCGGGATTTGTCCTTCACGATTGGCGAGAGAGAGACGGTCGCCGTGGTGGGAGAATCTGGTTCAGGTAAAAGCGTGATGGCGAAATCCATCATGCGCTTGCTGCCGCCCAGCCAAAGCCGGGTTGAGGGTCAGATTCATTTCGGCGACACCGAACTGCTGTCGCTCCCCAATAAAGCGATGCAGGATGTGCGTGGCAACCGTATCGGCATGATTTTTCAGGAGCCGATGACCAGCCTGAATCCGGTCTTGCCGATTGGCTACCAGATTACGGAAGTGCTGCGCCGCCATCGCGGCATGGGCAAAGCCGAAGCGCGCGCCGAAGCGGTGCGCCTGCTGGAGAAAGTACGCATTCCGGCGGCCAAATCGCGGCTGAACGAGTACCCGCAGAGCTTTTCTGGTGGGATGCGTCAGCGCGTAGTGATTGCGATTGCGCTGGCCTGCCATCCGAAGCTGTTGATTGCCGATGAACCGACGACGGCACTGGACGTCACGATTCAGGCACAAATTCTGACGCTGATAAAAACCCTTCAGGAAGAAGAAGGGATGTCGGTGCTGTTTATCACCCACGACATGGGCGTGGTGGCGGAAGTGTCCGACCGCACGCTGGTGATGTATCAGGGTGAAATGGTGGAAAACGCCGCCACTCGGGAGATCTTCCATCATCCGCAACAGCCCTATACTCGTATGTTGCTCTCTGCTGTGCCCAAATTAGGTTCGATGTCCGGTAGCGCATGGCCGCAGCGCTTTCCGCTGGTCGATCTCAAAACGGGTGAGCGCCAGCCGGTGCCGGAAGCGGTGAACACCGTGTCGGGTGAGGAACCGGTGCTGACGGTCAAAAATCTGGTCACCCGATTTGATATCCGATCAGGTTTTTTCCGTCGGCTATCCGGGCGGGTTCATGCGGTGGAAAATATCTCGTTCGATCTCTGGCCGGGCGAAACGCTTGCACTGGTTGGGGAATCGGGCTGTGGTAAATCCACCACGGGGCGGTCGATTATTCGCCTCAATGACGTCGTCGGCGGCGACATTCAACTGCTGGGAAGAAATATCCTGACGGCGGATAAACGTGAGCTGACCGAGTCGCGGCGGCAGATTCAAATGGTGTTTCAGGATCCGTATGAAAGCCTGAATCCGCGTATGCGGGTGGGGGAAGCCATCGCCGAACCGATGCTGCTGCACGGTCTGGCGACCCGACAGAATGTGAATGCGAGAGTGAGCGAATTGCTGGTACAGGTGGGATTATCCGGCGATATGGCTTCGCGTTTCCCGCACCAGTTCTCCGGCGGGCAGCGGCAGCGCGTCTGTATTGCCCGCGCGCTGGCGCTGGAGCCGAAAGTGATTATTGCCGATGAATCGGTGTCGGCGCTGGATGTGTCCGTCAAGGCGCAGGTCATCAACCTGATGCTGGATCTCCAGCAGAAGCTGGGGCTGTCATTCCTGTTTATCTCGCACGATATGGCCGTTGTCGAACGAATCAGCCACCGCGTGGCGGTGATGTATCTCGGCGAAATTGTGGAGATCGGGCCACGTTCGGCGATCTTCGACAATCCGCAGCATGACTATACCCGGCGTCTGATTTCCGCTGTGCCCGTGCCGGATCCGGACACCCGCCCGGTGCGCAATATCACCAATGATGAACTGCGCAGTCCGGTACGCGCCCCTGATTTCCATCCTCCCGCACGTCGCTATAAGCAAGTCGGAGAGGGGCATTTCGTTCTGGAGTGAACGAATCGCGCTTACTGAAAATCCAGAACGACTTAATTACAAAGTAAGCGCGATACGCTTACCATCAGGCAAGGTCACATCGAGCGTAAGCTTGCCGCCTAGGGCAGTGACATAGCGTTTCAGCGTTGACAGTTTTGGGTCATTTTCGACCTTCTCCATCTTAACAATAGATGGCTGCTTGACGCCCAATGCTAACGCAAGCTGAGTCTGCGACATGTTCAGCTCCTCGCGTAATTTCGCTAAAGTGATTTCCTGACGGATCTCAGCCGTGCGCGCTTCAATGCGAGCGCGGCTCTCCGGTGAACGTTTAGCCATCATTTCTTTAAGCGTCGCCATCTTCTTTTACCTCCGGTGATATCAGATGCGATGCAAACTCAGCGTCTGCGATCTTAATCATACGTTCGTAGAACAACTTTTCATCTTCGCCTTTCTTATCTCCCGCACATAAAACAATCGCTTTACGTGTCCGGTCAAACGCGAAGAATGTTCGGAATGGGTGGCCGCCAACCTGAACTCGAAGCTCCTTCATATTTTTGTATTTTGAGCCTTTAATCTGATCAACCTGTGGTCGCCCTAGCTGTGGGCCATCCTCTTCGAGTATAGCGAGGTGTGCCAAAATCTCTTCCTGTACCGTTTCAGTTTGCTCATCAAACCACGTATCGAATAGTGCCCGTGTGACTATTTCCCATGCCAATCTGTAAACCTCCATGTCCTACACGCCGTAAATACATTATAACCCACAGGCTATATTAGCAAGCAATCCTTGTTAGGAATAATGGAGCCGCCTTCCACTTTCGCTCGATCCATTCCCTCTGGATGTTGAAATCTGGTAACACGTGATGTTGCTAAATTGTATTTATTGTCCGTTTTGTGATCCAGATTGTAGTACAACACATATAAATGGTACTACAATCAGGCCAAGAAAAGAGGGAAGGATGCGGTTATTGTGCAACAGTTCGACGACGTCAGGCGGCATGGCGGGTAAAGTAAGTGCAGTGATATCAATCCGTTTTGTCTCGTTGAGGTGATGATGAATAAGCAAGAATTAAGCAAAACCGACCGCATCATTCTGGATATTGGCCAACAGATCGTTGGCGGCAAATACGCTCCGGGTACGCCGTTACCCGCAGAAGCTGAGCTGTGTGAAGAATTTCAGACCTCGCGCAACATCATTCGCGAAGTGTTCAGAGCGTTGATGGCGAAAAGGCTGGTGGAAGTGAAACGGTATCGCGGCGCGTTTGTGGCCGCGCGTAACCAGTGGAATTACCTGGATACCGACGTTTTGCAATGGGTTCTGGCAAGCGATTACGACCCACGGCTGATCAGCGCGATGAGCGAAGTACGTAATCTGGTGGAGCCGACGATTGCCCGCTGGGCAGCCGAACGTGCGACCTCAAGCGAACTGGCGGTGATTGAAGCGGCGCTGAACGACATGATCTCCAACCATCAGAATCGTGACGCATTTAATGAGGCGGATATTCGTTTCCATGAGGCGGTATTGGCGGCGGTACACAACCCTGTGCTACAGCAGCTAAGCGTTGCTATCAGTTCGTTGCAGCGTGCGGTATTTGAGCGCACCTATATGCCGGACAACGACAACATGCCACGGACATTGCGTGAGCATCAGGAACTCTACGATGCCATTCGGCATCAGGATATTGAAGCAGCAGAGCGGGCGGCATTGACCATGATCGCCAGCTCAACCAAACGGTTAAAGGACATTACATGAGTGAAAGCTATATCGCTGTTGATTGGGGTTCGACCAACCTGCGGGCGTGGCTGTACCTAGATGGCGTCTGTATCGACAGCGTGAAGTCTGAAGCGGGCGTCACACGTTTAAACGGCCAGACGCCGCAGCAGGTTTTTCAACAGATCGTAGCGCCGTGGCAGCAGCACAACGTGCCTGTCGTGATGGCGGGGATGATCGGCAGCAATGCAGGCTGGCTGTCCGTGCCTTATCTGTCCTGCCCGACTCGCCTGACGGAGGTCGCTCATCGTCTGACGCGCGTGGAAGAAGCCAAACCGCTAGCCGCCTGGATCGTGCCGGGGCTGAGTATTGCGCAAGACGATAACTGCAATGTGATTCGCGGTGAAGAAACCCAACTGATTGGCGCCTATAGCGAATGTCCTTCGTCGCTTTATTTGATGCCGGGAACGCATTCTAAGTGGGTGCGGACCGATGATAGCAATGTGCTGGATTTTCGTACGGTGATGACCGGTGAACTGCACCATTTGCTGATGACGCAATCGTTAATTGGCGTGGGGCTGACTGAACAGCAGCCTTCCCCGGAGGCTTTTCAGCACGGGCTGGAACAGGGCTTTGCCGATGACAACATCATCCGTTGCCTGTTTGAAACTCGTGCGGCGCATGTGCTGGGGCGTCTGGAAAAAAGCGCCGTCAGCGACTGGCTGTCTGGGTTACTGATTGGTAACGAAGTCTCACAAATGCAGCGTCAGTATCAGGCAGCCGCAGGAGAGGCTATCACTTTAATCGGCTCTCCGGCTCTGACGGCGCGCTATGAAAAAGCATTACAACAAGCTGGATTACGCTGTCAGTTGCTAGATGGCGATCGGGCTTTTCAGGCAGGAATAAGGAGCATTGTTAATGAGCTGGAATACTAATCTTCCCTTGATTGCGATTCTGCGTGGGATTACGCCGGATGAGGTGCTGGAACATGTTGCGGCGCTGCTGGATGCCGGATTCGATGCGGTGGAGATCCCACTGAATTCACCGAACCCGTATGAAAGTATTCAACTGGCGGTAGAGCATTTTGGCGATCGTGCTCTGATTGGCGCAGGTACAGTCCTGAAGGCGGAGTATGTCGACAAGCTACAAGCTATTGGCAGCAAGTTAGTCGTCACGCCTAACATTTCTCCTGACGTGATTCGCCGTGCGGTGGACTACGGCATGATGGTGTGCCCTGGCTGCGCCACTGCGACGGAGGCCTTCACTGCGCTGGATGCGGGTGCGCAATCGCTGAAGATTTTCCCGTCATCCGCGTTTGGGCCTGACTACATCAAGGCACTGAAAGCAGTATTGCCAAAAGACGTTCCCGTCTTTGCCGTCGGTGGCGTCACGCCCGAAAATCTGAAGGATTACCTTCGTGCGGGCTGCATCGGTGCTGGGTTAGGCAGCGATCTGTATCGAGCCGGTCAGTCGGTAGATGTGACCGCACAAAAAGCACAAGCATTTGTTAACGCCTATAAGGACGCAGTTCAATGAAAATTACCAAAATCACCACGTACCGGCTACCGCCACGCTGGATGTTCCTGAAGATTGAAACCGATGAAGGGGTTGTCGGTTGGGGTGAGCCGGTTATCGAAGGCCGTGCGCGTACCGTTGAAGCTGCGGTTCATGAGCTGTCTGACTATCTGATTGGGCAAGACCCAGCGCGCATCAATGATATCTGGCAGGTACTTTATCGCGCGGGTTTCTACCGTGGTGGCCCAATCCTGATGAGTGCCATTGCGGGTATCGATCAGGCATTGTGGGATATCAAAGGTAAAGTGCTGGGTGTGCCGGTTTATCAGCTACTGGGTGGACTGGTGCGCGATAAGATCAAGGCTTATAGCTGGGTAGGCGGCGACCGTCCTTCCGAAGTCATTGATGGCATCAAGAAACTGACTGCAATTGGTTTCGATACTTTCAAGCTGAACGGCTGTGAAGAGATGGGCATCATTGATAACTCGCGCAAAGTGGATGCGGCGGTGGCCGTGGTCGCGGAAATCCGCGAAGCCTTTGGCAACAGCATCGAGTTCGGTCTGGATTTCCACGGTCGTGTGGATGCGCCGATGGCAAAAATCCTGATCAAAGAGCTGGAGCCGTATCGTCCGCTGTTCATTGAAGAGCCTGTGCTGGCTGAACAGGCGGAATACTATCCTCGTCTGGCGGCGCAAACCCATCTGCCAATTGCGGCGGGCGAGCGTATGTTCTCACGCTTTGATTTTAAACGCGTACTGGCAGACGGCGGCCTGGCCATTATTCAGCCTGACCTGTCTCATGCGGGCGGTATTACTGAGTGCTTTAAAATTGCTGCCATGGCTGAGTCCTATGATGTGGCGTTGGCACCACACTGTCCATTAGGTCCAATTGCGCTGGCTTCTTGTTTACATCTCGACTTTGTCGCGCGTAATGCGGTATTCCAGGAGCAGAGTATGGGCATCCATTATAATAAAGGTGCCGAGCTGTTGGATTATGTCGTCAATAAAGAAGACTTTGCCATGACCGATGGCCATTTCTATCCGTTGAATAAACCAGGCCTCGGTGTGGAAATTAACGAAGAGTTGGTGATTGAACGTAGTAAAAATGCACCAGATTGGCGTAACCCGGTGTGGCGTTATTCTGATGGCGCCGTTGCAGAGTGGTAATACCCGCCATTCGAGTAGACTTTCCTGAAACTCGAATGATTTAGGGTTTAACAAATACAATAGGTTAGGTGTTGAGTAACCGGTAATACATAACGCATTTCCCCGGCGCGATGGAATAGAACAATCATGGATTATCACGAAATACATTATTTCGTGAGGGATTACTGTTTTATTTTATTAGCGTCGGGGAAAGTAATCTTCCATTTATTATGAGCCACCACTGGGATTTTAAGAATAAAACGCCATTATAAATAGAGGAATATAGTGAGCGTGCGAGATTATTTATTTCATTAGAAAAATAAAGCATACCAACTGCTGGTGTTGTTGAACGTTCAAAAATAGCGGGCGATAAATATCGCAGCCCGTTTAATAAATAACAGGAACATAAGATGGATATGACAGTAACTACCCGTCCTACAAAACGGCGTTATCTCACCTTATTGATGATTTTTATTACAGTCGTCATCTGCTATGTGGATCGGGCTAACCTAGCTGTGGCATCGGCACATATTCAGGAAGAGTTCGGCATTACAAAAACACAGATGGGCTACATCTTTTCCGCCTTTGCCTGGACCTATACATTATGCCAAATCCCCGGCGGCTGGTTCCTCGACCGTGTTGGCTCAAAGGTCACTTATTTCATCGCTATCATGGGATGGTCGATTGCTACGTTACTGCAAGGTTTCGCCACGGGTCTGGCATCGTTGATTGGTTTACGTGCTGTAACTGGGCTGTTTGAAGCGCCTGCGTTTCCGACCAATAACCGCATGGTAACCAGTTGGTTCCCTGAGCAGGAACGTGCTTCCGCCGTTGGTTTTTATACGTCAGGTCAGTTTGTTGGTCTGGCATTCCTGACGCCATTGCTGATCTGGCTTCAGGAAGTCCTGAGCTGGCACTGGGTATTCATTGTCACTGGCGGCGTTGGTATTGTCTGGGCAATTATTTGGCACTTTGTTTATCAGTCACCGAAGAAAAGCAAGGGAATCAACCAGGCCGAACTGGATTACATTGCTGAAGGCGGTGGTATGGTCGATGGCGATGCGCCAACCGAGAAAAAAGCGCGTATGCCGTTGACCGCAGCCGACTGGAAACTGGTGTTTAACCGTAAGCTGGTTGGCGTATATATCGGGCAGTTTGCCGTGACCTCTACGCTGTGGTTTTTCCTGACCTGGTTCCCTAACTACCTGACACAGGAAAAACACATTAGCGCCCTGACGGCTGGCTTTATGACGACGGTGCCTTTCCTGGCGGCGTTCGTTGGCGTGCTGCTGTCTGGGTTTGTAGCGGACCGTCTGGTGCGTAGCGGAAAATCGATTGGTCTGGCACGTAAAACGCCGATTATCTGTGGTCTGTTGATTTCCACCTGCATTATGGGTGCGAACTATACCAACGATCCGGTGTGGATTATGACGCTGATGGCGCTGGCGTTCTTTGGCAATGGTTTTGCCTCCATCACCTGGTCGCTGGTGTCGTCGCTGGCGCCGATTCGTCTGATTGGCCTGACGGGCGGTATCTTCAATTTTGTCGGCGGTCTGGGTGGTATCACGGTGCCATTGATCATTGGCTATTTGGCGCAGGATTACGGTTTTGCTCCGGCACTGACCTACATTGCTGGCGTGGCGCTGGTCGGCGCGTTGTCTTATATCTTACTGGTAGGTGAAGTGAAGCGTGTAGGGTAATACGCGTAACTCACGTGCTGTAGATAATAGCAATAATGAATGATGAATAAATATGGTGCCGTACTGGCACCATATTTACTGCACTGCCTTTCTATTTGTGTACTGATATTTTTTTATATCATTATGTAATCTTAGGGAAATATATTTATTTACTGCTATAGCCGATTTCCTGGAAATAAAATAATTTAGGTCATAGAACTGAAAGTAATGAAGTGTTGATTATTTAACGTAATCAAACGGTGTCAGACGGGTATTACAGTGTCCTAATATATTAACAGAGAAATAAATCATCGCGGAACAGGGAAAAACTTATGCCGTATAAATTAAGAGAAAGATCAACGATTCGAGATGAAATAACAAAAACCCATGTTCCTTATGGTGTTTTGGCCATTTGGAGTCTCGGTCAGGCTGGGTTTGTATTAAAGAACAGTGAAGATCATATACTGGTTATCGATCCTTATTTAACGCATTCCATTGAAATTAATAAACCTGGAACTGAGTTTGTTCGAGAGTTTGATCCCGTTATCCAGCCAGAAGATATTTCATGTGCTGATGGGATACTCATCACTCATCATCATGATGATCATATGGATCTCTCGACACTGGAAGGCATTGCCGCGGTGCGAGCAGATATGCCATTTTATATTCCTTCCGTCGATGCCGATACGTTAATACGCGACAATACGAATATTCAAAAAAATGTTCGTCCAGCACTGACTGGCGTAGAGTTTAGCGTCGGTAGTTACCGTATTAAACCGATTCCTTCGGCGCATAGTGATTATGAAAAAAATGCGCAGGGTCACGATCGTTATTTAGGGTATGTGATCAGTACAGATAATTTGTCGTTCTACCACAGTGGTGATTCGTTACTTACCCCAGAATTAGAGGCGGAAATAACCGCGCTGGCACCGGATATTGTTGCGTTGCCAATTAATGGCGGTGATTACAGTCGAGAGAAAAGAGGCATCATCCCGAATATGAATTTCAGAGATGCGGCGGATCTTTATAACCAATCTAAAGCGGATATGATGCTGCCTTTTCATTACGACATGTTCGTCTGTAATACGGATAACCCCTGTTATTTCGTAGATTATATGCTGTCAGCCTATCCAGGGAACAAATTTCATCTCATGGTTCCCGGTGAGCGATTTATTTATATGAAATAGGTGGTTATATGAATAATGTTCAAGGCCAATTTAGTGATAATCCTTCCAGGATTACCTTGATTAGACGTGAATTAGGGCTAATGGTTGTCGCTGGTTTACTGGTTAGTATATTAATCGCATGGGCAACAGTGGGGATATTTGAAGGTAGTTTTCTTATTCGTTTTATCTATGCAGCTTCGGGCATCGTTTCATTAAACGTCATCGCCTATTTTGTGAAAGTTTATCGACAAACAAGGGGGTAATATGTTTGGTTTTAAAGTGCCAAAAGGTGCCCGTGCAAGCTGGGTTATGCTATTCCTGACGTGGCTGCTATGGGTAATGAATGCGAACGATAGAGAAATTATGTTTCGCGTACAGCCTTCAATTATTAATGAGTTTAATCTAACGGGTGTTGAATGGGGCTACCTTGTCAGTTTGTTTTTTCTTGCGTATGCATTGGTTGCACTGCCAGCCGGTATTATCGCTGATAAGATAGGTCGTGGCTGGAAAAGAAAAAAAAGCCAAGTGTGGTATATGATTATTTTTACCACCTTCTCCATTTTAGTCGGCATTAAAGCGACGTGTTTGCATTTGTGGCAATTCGTTCTTTGGCGTGTATTAGGAATGGGTGCCGCAGGCGGCGCTGAAGTCACGAATATTGCACAATGTTCAGAGTATTGGCCGAAGGAGCATCGCGGATTCGCCCTGGGCTTGCATCACACTGGTTATCCTGTTGGTGCTTTACTGGGTGGCCTAGCGGCTAGCTGGATATTAGCAACGTTTGGCAGTGAAAATTGGCGCTTAGTCTTTTTGTTTACCCCGATCATTGGCTATGTACTTGCGGTGATGCTGTGGATGTTCGCGACACCGAAGAGCTATCAGGAAGTGAACGACTATGCCCATGCTCATGGACTAACGGCACCTTCTGATGAACCAGAGGAAGTCTTAACATTTAAAGAGCAACTCGCTGAGACAAAAAGCGTTCTGGCTAATCGCAACATCTTGCTGACCGTCATTGGTGCCGGCTTGATCAACTTTTCCCAAACCGTAGGCTTGTGGTTCCTCGCGCCTTATGTTGTGTTCACGATGAACCAGCAAGATACTTTTGGTGCGATTATCGGTGTTGTGCCTTATATCACGGGGTGGTTTGGCCAGTTATTTTTTGGTTATATCTCGGATCATATTGGACGTAGAAAAACGCTGATTTTCTTGTCTGCCTGGTATGCAATCTGTGTGTTCTCTTTAATCTTTATTTCCGGAATTAGCATGCTGTGGGTTGTTCTGCTGATGTGGGGATTGGGGTTGAATGCGGTATTCCCTGTGTACTATGCAATGATGGCCGATCATGCGCCAAAAGCTTCTGGTTCAGCCATGGGCTTGTTGCTGATGCTGACATTCCTGGGGACGCTCCCAGCTTCACCACTGGCAGGGTGGTTGATCGACCATTTTGGCGGTTGGGGTAGTGCTCAGGGTTATCTCGCAGGGTTTGTTGTTGGCTCAATTGCGGCGCTCTTGGCTGCAATCCTACAATACTTCACACGGGATAGTGATTCAGCACGCGATAGTACAACCGTGAAAGCGCATCATTAATACCGAGTTATCTAAACGATCAGGGCGTAAGAGGCGGCTTGATTGAAAAACGGACTTTCCTGTTAATTGAGGAAAATCCGTTTAATTTTTTGATTGTTTATCAGCAGCCATTATTTGTAGATAACGGCGACGCCGCGCAGTTGGTTGTCACCCGTTGCAGACGTGATAGTGAAGGCGCTGGCACCCGCTTTTTCTGCTTTCTGAGCTAGCTGTGCTTGCAGTGAATCTAGGCTGTGTGCCGTTGCGGTGACTACGCCTACTTTTTCCAGACGCTGTGCCTGTTGTGATGAAACTTGATCGGCTGCGAAAGTACCGAAAGACAGAGTAGACAGTACGGCAGCAGCGGCGAAGAATTTTACGTTTTTCATGTGATGTATCCTATTCAATGTTGTTTGGAGTGAAAGGACATTTCCTTTCGATGAAGAGGATATTACGCCGCTGTGGAGAGAAGGAAAAACGGAGTGATTTGAGGATATATGTCAATATTTTTGATGATAAGTCTGGCGATAAGATACACAGTCTCGATCGCCAGAACGAAGGCTATATTGCCGCCTGCTGGGGTAGCGGAGGCGCGGAGGGTGCCAGCACGCGATCCAATACGCGAGCTTCCAGTTCCGCTAGCTTCGCTGAACCGCGACGCCGCGGCCTAGGTAAATCGACCGTAATATCCAGCCCCACGCGCCCTTCTTCGATCAGAATCACCCGGTCGGCCAGCGCAATAGCTTCGGAGACATCGTGCGTCACCAGCAGTACGGTGAACCCGTGTTGGAGCCACAGATTTTCGATCAGGCTTTGCATCTCAATGCGGGTCAAGGCATCCAGCGCCCCCAGCGGTTCATCCAACAGCAGCAAACGCGGATGGTGAATGAGCGCGCGTGCCAGCGCGACGCGCTGTTTCTGACCGCCGGACAGCGCCGCAGGCCAGTCGTTGGCACGATCCGCCAGCCCGACGGAGGCCAGCGCCTCCTGCGCTTTCTCATGCCAGTTGCCGCGCAGCCCCAGTCCGACATTATCGATGACCTTTTTCCACGGCAGCAGGCGCGCTTCCTGAAACATCAGCCGCGTGTCGTCTTTCGCGCTGCTGAGCGGCGCGGTGCCTGTCAGCAATTCACCGCCGCTCGCCGCCTCCAGCCCGGCGAGCAGACGTAGTAGCGTGCTTTTTCCGCAGCCGCTGCGCCCAACGATGGCAATAAACTGACCGGAAGGAATGCGCAACTGTACCTCATTCAGCACGGTGCGATTACCGTAATGCTTGGTAATGCCATCCAGCGTGAGTGGCGTCCCTTTCGTGAGCGGCGACGGTGAATGTGTGTGCGTTGCGGAAGCGGTAAAAGCAGTCATGATGCGTCCCCCGATGAGGTTTGATAAGCCGGATTCCAGCGCAACCATATGCGCTCCAGTCCCTGTGCACTGATATCGGCCAGCTTACCGAGCAGCGCGTAAAGAATGATGGCAACCACCACCACGTCCGTTTGCAGGAACTCGCGGGCGTTCATGGCGAGGTAGCCGATGCCGGAGTTGGCAGAAATCGTTTCCGCGACGATCAGCGTCAGCCACATAAAGCCCAGTGCAAAACGAATGCCGACCATGATGGACGGCAGCGCACCGGGCAACACCACCTGAGAGAACAGACTCAGGCCGGACAGTCCGTAGCTGCGCGCCATCTCCAGCAGGCCGCGATCGATGTTTTTAATGCCGTGATAGGTGTTGAGATACACTGGGAATAGCGTGCCTAACGCCACCAGAAAGATCTTGGCCGCCTCATCAATGCCGAACCACAGAATGACCAGTGGAATCAGCGCCAGATGAGGAACATTGCGGATCATCTGCACTGAGCTGTCCAGCAGACGCTCACCCCAGCGCGACAGCCCAGTGATAAAACCGAGCACCAATCCGATACTGCCGCCGATAGCGAACCCGATCAGGGCGCGCCAGCCGCTGATCGCCAGATGCTGCCACAGCTCGCCGCTAGAGATGAGCGACCAGCCTGCGGTAATCACCGAACTGGGCGCAGGCAGAATCCGGTTAGATAGCCAACCGAACTCGACGGATATCTGCCACGCAACCAGTAGCGTTACGGGGAGCAGGAAAGGTGCAAAGCGCTGTGCCAGTGAAGAGAACGTTCTTGCCATGATCGATTCCTCAGCTTTGCGAGACTTTACGTGGCACATAGCGGTTAGCAATCAGCTCTCCCACAGTATTCACCGTATGCAGCGGCGTGGGCTGCTGCGCCAGATCGAGGTGCGGGAACAGCAGTTCGCCCACGCGATACGCTTCTTCCAGATGCGGATAACCGGACAGAATAAAGGTATCAATGCCGAGATCGGCGTATTCCTGAATACGCTCGGCCACCGTCGGGCCATCGCCAACCAGCGCCGTGCCCGCACCGCCGCGTACCAGACCGATACCCGCCCACAGATTTGGGCTGATTTCCAGCTTGTCCTTTTTGCCGCCGTGCAGCGCGGCCATGCGCTGCTGACCGACAGAATCGAAACGTGCCAGCGCCGCCTGTGCATCGGCGATGGTTTTGTCATCCAGATGGGAGATCAGCCGATCGGCAGCCTGCCAGGCTTCTTCGGTGGTTTCCCGCACGATAACGTGCAGGCGAATACCGAAGCGAACCTCACGCCCCTGCGCCGCCGCTTTGGCGCGGACTTCCGCCAGCTTTTCTTTAACCTGCTCAGGCGGTTCGCCCCACGTCAGGTAGAGATCGACCTGCTCTGCCGCCAGATTCTGCGCGGCCTCGGAAGATCCGCCAAAATAGAGCGGTGGACGCGGCTGCTGCACGGGAGGGTAAAGTAGTTTGGCGTCTTTGACCTGAATGTGTTTCCCTGTGAAATCAACCGTTTCACCTTCCAACAGCCTGCGCCAGATGTGGGTGAATTCCGCCGAGGCTTCGTAGCGCTCTTCGTGGCTGAGGAACAGCCCTTCGGTGGCCAGTTCTTCCGGGTCGCCGCCGGTCACCAGATTGAACAGCGCGCGTCCGTTAGACAGCCTGTCCAGCGTCGCGGCTTGACGTGCGGCGATAGTGGGGGAAATCACGCCGGGGCGCAGGGCTACGAGAAATTTTAGCCGCTGCGTCACGGGAATGAGCGAGGCGGCAACCAGCCAGGAATCCTCGCAGGATCGGCCTGTCGGTAGCAACACACCACCAAAACCTTGCCGCTCGGCGGCTTGTGCCACCTGTTGCAGATAGCTGTAGTCAACATGACGTGCGCCCTCGGTGCTGCCAAGATAGCGACCGTCTCCGTGGGTGGGCAGAAACCAGAATACGTTAAGACTCATGGTGTGAACTCCTTGAACAGTCTTGTTTGGGGTAAGCAAAATGGAGTGGTAATCGGATTACTGTGCTTGGGGATGCCAGACGCGCTCTGCGATATTGACCTTCACCGGTACCAGACGGTTTTCATAGAACAGGTCGGCGGTAGATTGCTGCGCTTTGATCGTGGCAGCATCCAGCGGTTCGATAGTGGTCGGTGGGCGATGGTCGAGCGCGGTTTCAATCACTTTTTCCGGCAGCCCTACCGCGTTTGCCAATAGCGTGACGCTTTGCGCTCGCTCACTGATGGTTAATGCATCAGCTTTGGTCAGCACGTCCAGTACCTGATGAATAAAGGTGCCGTGTGCTTCGGTATAAGGGCGGGATGCGAGATAGAAAGAGCCGGTTTTCTCCAACCCGCTGCTATCTACCAGTACGCGGACGCCACCTTCCAGCAGTGCGGCGGAATAGTAGGGATCCCAGATTGCCCATGCATCAACATTACCTTGCTGGAACGCCGCGCGGGCGTCAGCGGGAGTCAGGTAGGTCGGTTTGATATCGGTGAATTTCAGCCCGTCACGTTGCAGCGCGCGCAGCAGCGTATTGTGCGCGCTGGAGCCTTTCTGAAAGGCAACTTTACGGCCTTTTAAATCGGCGACGGTTTTCACCGGGCTGTCTTCCCGCACCAGAATCACTTCGGCTTGAGGTTTAGGCGGTTCCACACCGACATACAGCAGGTCAGCACCAGCGGCCTGCGCAAAAATCGGCGGAATATCGCCGGTGCCACCCAGATCGATACTGCCAACGTTGAGCGCTTCCAGCATCTGCGGGCCGGCGGGGAACTCAACCCAACTGACTTTGGTGTTGGGGAACTGCTTTTCCAGCAACTGGTGTGCTTTTGCCAGCACCAGACTGACCGAACCTTTCTGATAGCCGACGCGCAACTGCGCCGGCACGCTGTCCTGCGCATAGGCGGCGGACATAAGCAGCAGGGCGCCGGCAGCCAGAAGGGCAGGAATGTGGCATAGCCGCGTCGCCATGTTTTTCCACAATGGCGTGTTTTCTCCACGTCCTTCCATGACCGATTTTTTCATCATCAATGACATGCTTATGACCTCTCCCTTATAACGAAAAGTTAAAATACAGCGAGAAAATGCAACATCAGGTGATAAACATAGCAGGAGAAGGACGGGATTTTTAAATCTCAATTTGTCGTTTTTATAGTCAAAAGTAGAAAATGCCTGAAATCAGCACACTTAGCGTAATAAGCGCCGCAATAGTGGGTTTTACCTATCCTTCACGTCTGAAATACGTTTTCCATGACCTGCCTCACATTGTTTCCAGCAATGCCTATCATTTCGTGAACCTATTCTCATATATTGGTTTTTTTCATGGAAAACGGTTTCCATTGTGTTTCCATGGAGGTGTTTCCAATGGACGTGTTTATTCACGATGCTTTTATTGATGACGCTTTTTATTCGTAACGCTTTTTATTCGTAACGTAATGCGACGGGGTATTGAAAATGAAAAGGATCATGCTTTGTTGTTCCGCTGGGATGTCTACCAGCCTTTTAGTGAGAAAGATGAAGGAGGCGGCCAGCACACGTGGCCTGGACGTTGAGATTGCCGCCTACGCCGCCCATGAATTTGATGAGCAGGTCGGGAAGTATGACGTTGTGCTGCTGGGGCCACAGGTGAAATATATGCTGGCGTCCTTTCAGGATAAAACCGAGGGAAAGGGTGTGCCCGTCGCAGCGATAGACATGATGGATTACGGTATGCAGCGCGGTGACAACGTGCTGGATTTTGCCTTTTCACTGATCGAAAAATCAGGACAACCGCTATGAGTGGCCTCTATCAGTCGATGGTGAATATCATCGAGCAAAAAATTACCCCGCTGGCGGGTGTGGTCGGGCAACAGCGCCACATCATCGCGATTCGTGATGGGTTTATCGCCGCGCTGCCTTTCATGATCATCGGTTCGTTTATCCTGGTGTTCATCTTCCCGCCGTTTGCGCCGGATACTACGCTGGGGTTTGCCCGCGCGTGGCTCGATTTCTCCGTTGCCTACCGTGAACAACTGATGCTGCCGTACTACCTGAGTATGGGGGTCATGACCTTCTTTATCTCGGTGGGGATCGGAGCCAGCCTTGGCAAGCATTACAAACTGGATCCGATCATGACAGGTCTGCTGGCGTTGATGGCATTCTTGCTGGTGGCCGCGCCTTATCATGAGAAGCAAATTTCTACCCAGTATTTTTCCGGCGAGGGGATTTTTACCGCGATTCTGACGTCAATTTATGCGGGTGAAGTGTATGCCTGGCTGAAGAAACGCAATATCACGATTCGTCTGCCGAAAGAGGTGCCGACCGGCGTGGCGCGTTCGTTTGAGATCCTTATCCCCGTGCTGGTCATCGTCGCGACGCTGCATCCGTTTAACCTGTTCATCCAGTCTGCGACCGGCATGATTATCCCCGAAGCGATTATGCACCTGCTGGCACCGCTGATTTCGGCGTCGGATTCACTGCCTGCGATTCTGATTTCGGTTTTCATCTGCCAGATTCTGTGGTTTGCCGGGATTCACGGCGCGCTGATCGTCACCGGGATTATGAACCCGTTCTGGATGACCAATCTGGCGCTGAACCAGGCTGCGCTGTCAGTTGGGGCGCCGCTGCCGCATATTTATTTGCAGGGATTCTGGGATCACTATCTGCTGATCGGTGGGGTCGGTTCCACGTTGCCGCTGGCCTTTTTGTTACTGCGTAGCCGCGCGATTCACCTGCGCACCATTGGCCGCATGGGTGTCGTGCCGAGCTTTTTCAACATCAATGAACCAATTCTGTTTGGTGCGCCGATCATCATGAATCCGCTGCTGTTCCTGCCGTTTATTTTCGTGCCGATGGTTAATGCTGTTATTGCCTATACGGCGACGAAGCTCGGCTGGATTGCGCAGGTGGTTTCCCTGACGCCGTGGACGACGCCTGCACCGATTGGTGCATCATGGGCGGCGAACTGGGCGTTCAGCCCGGTGATCATGTGTCTGCTCTGCATGGTGATGTCGGCCGTGATGTATTACCCGTTCCTGAAAGTGTATGAGCGCACGCTGCTTAAACAGGAGCAGGAGAAACAACAGCAGGCTGCGGGCGAAGCCAGCGCCAGCGCATAAACACGAGTGAAGCAGAGAGGAACGTATGCACGATCATCTTCAGAACGATTTTCGCTTTCCCGCGAATTTTTGGTGGGGTAGCGCCAGTTCGGCACCGCAAACGGAAGGCGAAAGCCTCAACTATGGTAAAAGCGCTACCGTGTGGGACGAATGGTTTGCCACGCAGCCCGGCCGTTTTCACCAGCAGGTTGGGCCGGCAGAGACTTCCACGTTTTATCAGCACTGGCGTGAAGACATTGCGCTGCTGAAGACGCTGAATCACAACACGTTCCGCACGTCGATCTCGTGGGCGCGACTGATTCCCGATGGCGTCGGTGAACCGAATCCGCAGGCGGTGGCGTTTTATAATCAGGTCATTGACGAAATGCTGGCGCAGGGCATCACGCCGTTTATCAATCTGTTCCATTTTGATATGCCGATGGTGATGCAGCGGCTGGGCGGCTGGGAAAATCGGGCGGTGGTGGTGGCCTATGCGGGCTATGCGGCGACCTGCTTCCGCCTGTTTGGCGACAGGGTAAAACACTGGTTTACGTTCAATGAGCCGGTGGTGCCGGTGGAAGGTGGGTATCTGTATGATTTCCATTACCCGAATGTGGTGGATTTCAAGCGTGCTGCGACGGTGGCGTACCATACGATGCTGGCGCATGCGCTGGCGGTGAAGGCATATCGCGAGCAGTATCAGGACGGGGAAATTGGCATTATCCTCAATCTGACGCCTTCCTACCCGCGTTCCCAACATCCGGCCGATGTTAAAGCCGCCAATATCGCCGATCTGATGTTTAACCGCAGCTTTCTCGATCCCGCATTGCGAGGCGAATACCCGCGGGAACTGGTCGATCTATTGCATCGATATGGCCAACTACCGAGCTGCCAGCCTGACGATCGTGCGTTGCTGGCCGATGGGATTGTCGATCTGCTGGGCATTAACTACTACCAGCCGCGCCGTATTCAGTGCCGCGACAGTCTGGTCAACCCTGATAGTCCGTTTATGCCCGAGTGGTTCTTTTCCAGCTATGAAATGCCGGGACGAAAAATGAATCCCTATCGTGGCTGGGAAATTTACGAACCGGGCATCTATGACATTCTGACCAATCTGCGGGTGAATTACGGCAATCCGCGCTGCTTTATTTCGGAAAACGGCATGGGGGTGGAGAACGAACAGCGTTTCGATGCCAACGGCCAGATTCAGGACGATTACCGCATCGATTTTGTCCGCGAGCACCTGAAGTATGTACACAAAGGGATCGCGGAAGGCAGCAACTGCCTCGGCTACCATATGTGGACGTTTATCGATAACTGGTCGTGGTCGAATGCCTACAAGAATCGCTATGGTTTTGTGCAGCTGGATTTGGCGACGCAAAAACGCACGGTGAAGAAAAGTGGGGAATGGTTCGCGGCGATAGCGGCCGAACATGGTTTCCAAGGGTCAACGTTGTAAGTCTATCCACGTCGGTGTGGCACTCTGCCACACCACATTCATTGCCTTTCCTGCTTTCCCACGAACCCATTTCGCATAAATAAAAAACCGACTTGCCCTGATGAGGAGGCAAGCCGGAAAGAGGGTAATACGTGTTGCTTACAGGATAACTAACTGGGATAAAAACTCAGGGTAAACAACAATTAGTTGAAGATTACCGCAGAGCCACGCAGCTGATCGTTACCGGTCGCAGACGTGATGGTATAAGCTTTAGCGCCTGCTTTTTCTGCTTTCGCCGCGAGCTGAGCCTGTAGTGAGCTGAGGTCTTGAGCGGTAGCGGTAACGACGCCCGCTTTCTCCAGATTTTGAGCCTGTGCAGGAGATACATATTCAGCAGCAGAAGCACCGAAAGTCATGGTAGCGAGAACAACAGCAGCGGCGATGGTTTTTACGTTTTTCATGGTGTCTTATCCTTTTCTGATTTGATAGGTGAAAGGGGGCTGCCCTTTCGATAGGAAGCATGTTACGCCGATGCTAATAAATTAAAAAACGGATGTTATTGAGATAGTCTTTCTATTTTTTTGAATAATATTTATCGATGTTTTTTGTTTTTTTTAAATTAAAAACAATAAGTTATACATAAAACTGAAATTGATTTACAAAAAATTGACTGATATTGAATAAGTGGGGTTATGTCTTGTCTGTTGAGTTTCAACTAACGTTTAATGCTGCTGGTCATCAACTTACCAATATTAATTGCTGGTCATGTGATGGAAACTGGCTGGTTTATGACATAAGACCCTATGGATCTTCATTCACAGGGCTGACCATTGAGCGCATACACCTGAAAAGCCGGGAAACCGAGGTGATTTATCGGGCGACGGCGGGGGCGCACGTGGGCGTAGTGACCTGTAGCCCGCAAGAGCCACTACGCTACGTCTTTATCCACGGGCCGGAAAATCCAGACGGCGAGTGGCAGTATGATTTTCACCATCGGCGTGGAACGATAGTGGCGGACCGCCAGCGCGATGAGGCCATCACGCTCGATGCTTTCTCCATTACGCCGCCTTATCAGGCTGGCGCGCTGCGTGGCGGTACGCATGTCCACGTCTTCAGTCCGGATGCCAGCCGCCTGAGCTTTACCTATAACGACCATGTGCTGCATGAGCGCGATCCGGCATTGAACTTGCGCAATGTGGGCGTGGCTGTGCCACTACAGGCTGTCGCCGTTGAAAAACGCCATCCGCGTGAATATGACGGTAGCCACTATTGTGTGCTGGTCAGCCAAACGACGCCGCAGCCTCAGCCCGGCAGCGATGAAATCAACCGTGCCTATGAAGAAGGCTGGGTAGGAACGGCCGGCTATATCCAGCAAGATGGCTCGCGGCAGCGCTGGGCGTTGGCATTTATCGGCGATACGCGTGCGGCGGATGGGACAACGGTGCCGGAGATCTTTATCGTCGATTTGCCGGATGCGCTGGAGGATTACGCCAAAGCGGGGGAGACGCCTCTGGCAGGAACGGCAACCTCAATGCCTGCACCGCCAGCGGGCGTGCAACAGCGGCGTTTAACCTTTACGCACTCGCGTCGTTATCCTGGGCTGGTGAATCAGCCGCGCCACTGGCTGCGAGCCTCACCCGACGGCAGCGAGATTGCTTTCCTGATGCGCGATGAGGCGGGTGTGGTGCAGCTGTGGACGCTTTCCCCGAATGGCGGTGAGCCAAGGCAGGTCACGCATACGGAATACGGTGTACAGTCTGCCTTTAACTGGCACCCGAGCGGACGTTCTCTGGCGTTTGTGTGTGACAACAGCATCATGCTGTGTGATGCGCAAAGCGGTGAGCTGGTTCGGCTAACGACAAGGACGGACAGCCCACCCAGTGGGGATGCCGTGGTTTTTTCACCTGACGGGAAACACATTGCGTATATGCGGGAGATTGACGGCTTTAATCAGCTTTTTGTTGTGGCGATAGCCTAATCCGTGCGCCGATTCATGGTGAATGCTGAGCCATCACAGCTGGTTATGAGGCATCGTATTGTTATTAGGTATCGTATTGTTATTAGGCATCGTGGCAAGCTGTGAGCTGGCGGTCTGGTTTTGCTCTTCGCTGCGTGAAATGCGTTCGCGCGTTGACAGTTTGTTCTTATTGCTACCCGCGCGGTAGTAGTCGTAGGGCAGCAGCAGCGTGTCGGCAACCGTCGAGAACGGCAAGTCGATAGCGACCAGCGGCATCATCGCCCAACTGGTGTCGTCGTCACGCAGCATATCCACACTGGCGCGCATACCGGAATAGTAGCCCTGATCGTTTCCGGTGTGCGTCATCACGCTGGAGCAGCCACTTGTTGCCACCGCGCCGCTACCGGTGATGATGAAAGAGAACAATGCGCTTTTCAGTAAGGTCATATTACCTGTCCATTAAGAACCTGCTGTCAGAGCGGGTCGCAGCCTAATATTGGTCACTTGAGTCCGTTGTTAGGGGAAACACAGGGGGAGGTTCCCGCAGGGAGGCCTCACCCCTGTGGCCGCCCCGTGTATCTCGATGCTTAAACGATCGGCACTTGGCCAAATCTGCCTATTTTGAGTGTATGGGATAACGCCCGCAGTGTGAGTGAATATTGCATGAAACCCAGCGATTTTTCCTTTTTGCCTCTTGAAAGTCTGAGGGGGGTCACCATATTGATAATAAGCCGGAAGAAAACGATACGCCGTCAGGGTATCCGTTCCGGCTGTGAGCCTGTCCTTAGGGAAGGTAACAATAAATCCTCGCTGCATGTTTAGGAGGCTGTTTTATGCGTAACCCCGATTTTTCTCCCCTGTACCGTTCCGCTATTGGTTTTGATCGCCTGTTCAATCTATTAGAAACCGGTCAGACCCAGAGTAACGGCGGCTATCCTCCCTACAACGTCGAGCTGGTTGACGAGAACCAATACCGTATCGCGATTGCCGTCGCTGGCTTCGCCGAGCAGGAACTGGACATCACGGCGCACGACAACTTGTTGATTGTAAAAGGCGCCCACGCCGGTGAGCAGGTTGCCCGCAACTACTTGTATCAAGGCATTGCCGAGCGCAATTTCGAACGTAAATTTCAACTGGCCGAACATATTCAGGTAAAAGGCGCCAATCTGGAAAACGGGCTGTTGTACATCGATCTCGAGCGCATCGTGCCGGAAGCGATGAAGCCGCGCCGGATTGAAATCAAGTAAATCAACATCACGTTATTTGTACGAATCGCGCATTGCCTGAAAGGGCAGCGACATAAATCAGTATATCGTCTGCCGAATGGGGACGACGCCAGCCATTGAATCGCGGCTGGCATAAGGTACGCCCGTATGGGCATCTTAATCTCGCTTCTTAGAAGGAGTCATATCATGCGTAACTACGACTTATCACCTTTACTGCGTCAGTGGATCGGTTTCGACAAATTAGCCAGCTCAATGCAAGGCAGCCAGGAGCCGATTGATTTTCCTCCGTATAACATCGAGAAGAAAGACGACAACCACTACCGCATCACGCTGGCGCTGGCGGGGTTCCGACAGAGCGATCTGGATATCGAAGTAGAAGGCCCTCGCCTGACCGTGAAAGGTTCTCCGGCACCGACTCAGAAAGCCGTGGAGTATTTGCATCAGGGGCTGGTGTTTAAGCCTTTCACGCTGAGCTTTACGTTGGCCGAGCATCTGCATGTGTCTGATGCACATTTTGAAAATGGCCTGCTGCATATCGATCTGGTGCGTGACGTACCGGAAGCCTTGCAGCCCCAGCGTATCGCCATCGGCGGTGGCCGTCCGGTATTGAACCAGCAGCCCGCTGAAGATGCGTCATAACGCGACATCCGCGTCATTAACCTGATGATTTCCCGCGCCCGTCTCATTACGGGCGTGGTTTTGTGTTGCCCGCCACGTTTCCTTTTCCAGCATTCTGCCAGAATCAAAACATACTCATTACAGAGTATCGCAGCAGTGGCATTTCCCAATAAAAACGTCCGCAAGGGATACGGGTATGAGTGATATCGCACTTACCGTGAGTATGCTGGCGCTGGTTGCGGTTCTGGGGTTATGGATCGGCAACTGGCGGATTTATGGCGTCGGTTTAGGGATTGGCGGGGTTCTGTTCGGTGGGATCATCGTCGGGCATGTTGCCCACCAGTATCAAATTCAACTGAATGATGACATGTTGCACGTCATTCAGGAGTTCGGGCTGATTCTGTTTGTCTATACCATCGGCATTCAGGTCGGGCCGGGTTTCTTTTCCTCTCTGCGCGTGTCTGGCCTACGCCTCAATGCGTTCGCTCTGCTGACGGTATTACTCGGCTGTGTCGTGACCGTCCTGCTGCATAAACTACTCAATATTCCTTTGCCCATTATTCTCGGTATTTTTTCCGGTGCGGTGACCAATACCCCGTCGCTGGGCGCGGGTCAGCAGATTCTGACCGATCTCGGTTCGAGCACGGCATTGATTAACCAGATGGGGACGGGCTACGCGATGGCGTATCCGCTGGGGATCTGCGGCATTTTACTGGTGATGTGGCTGATGCGCGTGCTGTTCCGCGTGGTGGTGGAGAACGAGGCGAAGCAGTTTGAAGTCAGCAACGGTCAGCATCATGAACAACTGCACACCATGAATGTGTCGGTGACGAATACCAATCTTCAAGGGCTGGCGATTCAGGATGTGCCGATTCTGAACCGTGACACCATTGTCTGCTCCCGTTTAAAACGCGGCGATGAGCTAATGGTGCCGTCGCCGCAGACGCTCATCCAACTGGGCGACTATCTGCATTTGGTTGGGGCGAAAAACGATCTGGAGCAGGCGCGTCTGGTCATTGGTCATGAAGTGGAGGCATCGCTCTCGACGCGTGGCACGGATCTGCACGTTGAACGGGTGGTGGTGACAAATGAGAAGGTGCTGGGACGCAAGATTCGCGAACTCAACCTGAAACAAAACTACGATGTTGTGATTTCACGCCTGAATCGTGCGGGCGTCGAGCTGGTTGCCAGCAATCAGGCCAGCCTGCAATTTGGCGATATTTTGAATCTGGTGGGGCGAAAAGCGGCGATCGATGCCGTGGCGGATATCGTGGGAAACGCCCAGCAGAAGCTCCAGCAGGTACAGATGCTGCCCGTCTTTATCGGCATTGGGCTAGGCGTATTACTGGGCTCTGTGCCGCTGATGATTCCCGGCTTTCCCGTCGCGCTGCGGCTCGGGCTGGCGGGCGGGCCACTGGTAGTGGCGCTGGTTCTGGGGCGCATCGGCGGTATTGGAAAACTGTACTGGTTTATGCCGCCCAGTGCGAACCTGGCGCTGCGCGAGCTCGGCATTGTGCTGTTCCTGTCGGTGGTGGGGCTGAAATCCGGCGGCGATTTCATCGATACATTATTGAACGGCGACGGCGTGTGGTGGATTGGTTACGGTGCGCTGATTACCATTGTGCCGCTGCTGCTGGTCGGCATACTGGCGCGAGCGCTGGGTAAGATGAACTATCTGACGCTGTGTGGCATGCTGGCGGGCTCTATGACCGATCCGCCTGCGTTGGCGTTTGCCAATGGACTACACCCGACCAGCGGTGCAGCGGCGTTGTCTTATGCGACGGTTTATCCGCTGGCGATGTTTCTGCGAATTATGTCACCGCAGCTATTAGCCGTGTTGTTTCTGGCGCTCTAAATGTTATCAGCTGGATAAAAAATACTATTTTTTCGCCGGAAAATGGCCATTTATTTTTTTATTTATGAAGAGGGGAGTCCCTGAGTAAATAAATAAGGAATGGATAACTCACTGTCTGAAAAAGAATTATATTACCATTATTAGCTATAAGGTTTTTTTATCATTATCTTGTTGTTACTTTCGTTAATTTTATGTTTTCTAAATGTCAATTATTATTGAATTTAAACGGTTTTTTATCGGGAAATTAAAACCGTGATAGTTTCTTAAATAAATTAATGAACCCCTTTAGTAACTAAAGTTACGCTATTTTGACGACGCATTATAATACTATCTCTTCATTAATCACTTGATTTGATTAGACGAGATAAGCACCCTGAATCCTTGTTTTCTCGTCTTTTTTTTCCGCAGATGATTCCTGTTGCGTTGTTTTCAGCAGGGTGACGAAGGAAGAATAACGAAATACCCACTCCTCCGCACGGGACATCCGTCGTGAATATCTCCTGAATAATTCGAGAGCAGCACAAACTCGGCTCGAAGTACGACGGGGATATGCCCTAAATAATTCGAGTCGCAGGAAGGCGGCAACTGCACGAATCCCCAGGAGCTTACATCAGTAAGTGACTGGGGTGAGTAAAGGAAGCCAACGCATATGCGGCTTGAAGTATGACGGGGAATACAGAATCCGTTTTAATGAAGAGTGGTGTTCTTATGTCTGCGAATAATAGCAGGTTGTTAAAGCTTCTAGTTATCCTTTGTATTGCCGGTGGCTTATGGTTATTGCCGGTTCCTGATGGGGTCAAACCCGATGCCTGGCACCTGATGGCGATTTTCATTGCCACGGTTGTCGGTCTGATTCTTTCTCCTTACCCGCTTGGCGCGATGGCGATGTTCAGCCTGACCTCGGTCGCCATCTTAGGGTTATTATCCATTAAAGATGTGCTGGCGGGCTTTAGCGATCCCACCATTTGGATGATCGCCTGCGCCTTCTTTATCTCTCGCGGCTTTATCAAAACCGGCTTTGGTCGGCGTATTGGTCTGCTGTTCATCAGCAAGCTGGGGAACAGTTCTCTCGGTCTGGCGTATGGCCTAGTGTCTACCGACCTGTTGTTCGCCCCAGCGATGCCTTCCACATCTGCACGCTGTGGTGGGATTATCACACCGCTGTTCCGCTCTATTGCCGAAGCCTACGATTCCACGCCGGAGAAAGGCACACAGCGCCGTATTGGTGCGTTTTTGGTGCAGTCCATTTTCCAATGTAATGCCGTGACTTCCGCGATGTTCATGACCTCCATGGCAGGCAACCCGATGGTGGCGAAGCTGGCTTCTCAGTTTGGTATTCACATCAGTTGGACGGACTGGGCATTGGCGACACTGCTGCCGGGTTTCCTGTCGTTGGCGCTGATTCCTTACCTGATCTACCGTTTCTACCCACCTGAACTGAAGAAAACCTCAGAAATGCGTGCGATCGCCGTCGAAAGACTGCGTGAAATGGGCAAGATGACCCGCGACGAGTGGGTGGTTCTGGGCGTGTTCCTGGGGCTGGTAACCTTCTGGGTGCTGGGCTCCACGTTGAATATCGACGCGACCCTGACCGCACTGGCTGGCCTGAGTGTGCTGTTGCTCAGTCGTGCGCTGAGCTGGGACGACGTGGTGGGTGAGAAAGAAGCCTGGCACACCGTGGTGTGGTTTGCCGTGCTGATGACGCTGGCGGGTCAGCTCAACAAAATGGGCCTGATTGCTTGGCTGGGTGGTCTGGCTGGCAGCGCGGTGAGTGGCATGCACTGGCTGCCGATGCTGGGCCTCCTGCTGCTAGTTTACTACTATAGCCACTATCTGATGGCGAGTGCGATTGCCCACATCAGCGCCATGTATGCGATTTTCGTCTCTATCGCGCTGGCCGCCGGTGCACCGCCGATGCTCACCGTACTGGTGTTCGGTATCTTCAGTAACCTGTTTATGTCTACGACACACTACTCCAGTGGCCCGGCACCGATTCTGTTCGGCACAGGCTACATGCCGCTAGGTACTTGGTGGAAGATCGGTTTCTCCATCAGCCTGGTTATCATCCCTATCTGGCTGGGTGTTGGCAGTATGTGGTGGAAAGTCCTCGGTTTCTGGTAAAAACGTAGATACGTACTGGCTTTCCTGATGCAAGAAATACGCAGCAACACGTTAAGCCTGATTTCCTTTCTCTAAGCCTACGCCCTGTCTCTGTGACGGGGCGTAGGCATCACGGCACGCGAAACGCGACGAAACAGTATAAGATAACGGTGTGATGATGTTTGTTTCGGAGAGTGACATGGGCAAGAAAAAGGCACCGCTAAAGCTGGGAACATCGGTGTTTCTGATGGTGTCAGTTGTGCTTGGCGCGGTGTTGCTGGTGGTCTATTCCTTGCTGTTTTTTCGCATTAATCAGCTATCAGAAGATCATCTGCGAGAAAAAGCCTTTGCCATTGCTCGCACATTTGCCGCCTCTCCCGTTGTTATTGATGAACTGAAAGGGATTGGCCGACCTGAAGAAGTGCAGATTGCGGCGGAGACGATTCGCCTGCGCAATCAACTGCTTTTCGTCACGGTGACTGACATGGATACGGTGCGTCATAGCCATCCTGAGCCGGAAAGAATTGGCGAGCATTTTGCTGGTCGGGATATCTACCCAGCGCTGCTGGGTATGGAAAATACCGCCATTAATCGGGGAACGCTCGATCCTGCGCTGCGGGTCTTTACGCCGGTTTTCGACAGCAACCATAAGCAGGTTGGCGTCGTCGCGCTGGGGATTGCCTTAACCAGCGTGCAGAAAGTGATCAGTGATAACCGCTGGATGATTCCTTGGACGTTGCTGGCAGGGGCGCTGGTCGGCTGGTTAGGCACATTGATTTTGGTGAAGGTCCTCAAGCGCATTATGCTGGGATTCGAGCCGTTTGAAATCTCGAATCTGTTTGAACAGCGCAACGCGATGCTCAAACACATTAAGGAAGGCGTCATCGCGGTCGATCAACAGGGTCGGATTACGGTGATCAATGATGAGGCGCGACGGCTGTTTCGGCAGAATAAGCCGCAGGGCAGCGAAACGCCATCGTTGAAGCCAGCCGAACGTGTCAGCGACCAGTGGCTTGAGCATCTGCACCTGAAACAGGTGCTGGAGAGCGGTACGCCACGGCGCGATGAAGAGATTAACTTTAACGGCCACCTGTTGCTGACTAACACCGTGCCAGTCTTTGTGAAGAGCGATATTATCGGCGCGATTGCGACGTTCCGTGATAAAACAGAGATCAGCCAACTGCTGCAACGGTTGAGTGGGATGTCCTACTACGCGGATGCGCTGCGTGCGCAGTCGCACGAGTTTATGAATAAGCTGCACGTCATTCTGGGGATGTTGCACTTAAAGTATTACTCACAGCTGGAAGACTATATCCTTAAGACCGCCAATAATTATCAGGCGGAAATCGGTTCTATTATTCGTAAAGTGAAATCGCCAGTGATTGCCGGCTTCCTGTTGGGTAAAATCAACCGCGCGCGCGATCTCGGCATTACGCTCTCCATCAGCGAGGAGAGTCTGCTGCCGGATACCGATGATGTCGATGCTACCAATGAATTGATTACCGTATTGGGTAATCTGATTGAAAATGCGATGGACGCGATTGATGGGCAGGAAAACTGCGAAATCAGCGTGAGTTTCCATCATCAGAACGGCCGCCTTCACTGTACCGTGGGGGATGACGGCCCTGGCATTTCGCCGGAGAGTCAGGCGCGCATTTATGAACAGGGATTCTCTACCAAAGGCAGCGGGCGCGGTATCGGCCTGTATCTGACCAAACAGAGTCTGGAGAAGATTGGCGGCACTATCGAGTTTGAATCAGAACCTGAGGTGTACACCCAGTTTTTCGTTACTATTCCTTATCAAGCAAGGCTGTTTGACCATGATTAATGTACTGATTGTTGATGACGATGCCATGGTTGCAGAGCTTAACAAATCTTATCTGAACCAGGTTTCTGGCTTTAGCTGCTATGCGACCGTCCCCACGTTGCAGCAGGCACGAAACCTGCTGATGCAACCAGACTCGGAAATCGATTTGGTACTGCTGGACATTTATATGCAGCAGGATAATGGACTAGATCTGCTGCCGACTATCCGTGAGTTCAGTGAAAAGACGGACGTTATCATCATCTCGTCTGCCAGCGATGTGTATACCATCAAGAAAGCGCTGCATTACGGCGTAGTGGACTATCTGATTAAGCCGTTCCAGTTCTCGCGTTTTGAACAGGCGCTGACCGCCTATCGCGAAGAGGCGAACTTGTTCAAACACCGCGATTTTGTTGGGCAATCGGATATTGATAACCTGATTCGCCGTACCAGCAGTAGCACAGTCAGCGAACGTAAGAAATTGCCGAAAGGGCTGACCAGCCTGACGCTGCGTACCGTCTGCGAATGGATTGAAGGCAATCAGGGCATCGAATTCTCTACCGAAATGCTGGCGAATGCGATTGGCATTTCCCGTGTCTCCTGCCGTAAATACCTGATCTACTTGTCTGACACCGGCATCCTGACCACCAATATCCTGTACGGCTCGACCGGTCGACCGGTGTATCTGTATCGTTTACTGCCAGAAAAGCAGGACTCGCTGCGCCAGTATTGTGAATAAAAAGCGGTGAATAAAAGGCTGTGAATAAAATACGATGAATAAACAAAAACGCCACGGCAATGACCGTGGCGTTTTTGTTAGTGGGGAATCGTGGTTGGGTTAGGCAAACCAGCCCAGAAGCAGCGTAGCGGCGATGACGGTAGACGCGCCGCCGATACGGGTGGCGATCTGTGCGAACGGCATCAGAGACATACGGTTAGAGGCAGACAGAATCGCAACATCACCGGTACCCCCCAGCCCGCTGTGACAGGTGGTGACGATGGAAGCCTCAATCGGGTACATGTTCAGGTAAGGCGCAATCAGGAAACTCACCAGCGCCATAGACAGCACCACAGAACCGCAGACGATGACGTAGCCGACAGAGAAGACCGCCACGACGCTCTCCAGCGGGATATACAGCATGCCAAGCCCGATCATCAGCGGCCATACCAGAGAGCTGGAGACGAATTTGTAAACGCTGTGCGCGCCCGTTTCCATGACGGCAGGAATAACACGCCCGTATTTACAGAAGACAGCAATCAGAATCATCAGTACCGGACCAGGGATGTGCACCAGTTTCTCAAACAGGCCACCGACGATGAAGAAAGCGCAAATCATCAGCAATCCGCCGCCCATCAGATGAAAATCAACCGGTTTTGGTGCTTCATTAACGGCAAACATCGCGTTGTCTTCATCGCTGCGCACCAGACGGCCTTCGCCGTTCAGATCCTTGCGGCGCATACCCAGACGAGACAGCACGCCGGCACACAGAATGGCGAAGATGTTGCCAACGACGGCAGCCGGTGCTAACTGAGCCACATACACATCTGGGGTTTGTCCCAGAATGGCAGAGTAGGCGAGAGATAATGGCAGGATGCCTTCACCAATCCCGCCGCCGATGATGGGCACGATAATGAAGAAGAAGGTGTGGTAGAAGCTGTAGCCGCACAGCTTACCGACCAGTAAACCGGTTGCCAGTGCGGTTGCGGTGCCGATGACCAACGGGACGAACATGCGCACCATTCCTTGAATCAGGATCTTGCGGTTCATGCCCAAGATACTGCCGACCACCAGACAGGCGATGACGAAATACAGGAAGTTCGCCTCTTTCATCAACAGATGGACGGTTTTCATGGTGTTGTCATTAAACAGATTAAAATACACCATCACGGAAGGCACCATCAGGCACAGAATGGCCGGGCCACCGATATCTTTGAACACGGGAATGTTGCTGCCAATGTGTGCGAGTAAAAAACCCATCGTCATGATGACGGCGAAACCGCCGATCATGTTTTTAGGCAGATATCCTTCATAGGCCGCGATGGCAACAATGGCGGCAATCGCTATAAAAAGTGCAACAGGAACGGAGCCGATTTTCTTTTTAAAAAAGCCCCCGATAAACGATGGCTGTGTTTCCAGCGCGAGATCGTTCTCACATAGAATATCAGTTTCAATTTTTTTCATTATATTCACCCTGCTAGGACAGTTGGTACAGAAAGAAATGACATGCCTGCCGCGTCATGTTGTTTCGATATTGATTGTGCGTCGTTACCGACGTTTTTGTCGTCGATACCGGTATGTTTATCGAACGTTATTAATGCCAATAGCGGCGGATGTTTATTATTAAAAAAGCAGCAAATACATTTTTTTGTTTTTTATCAGTTAGTAACAAAAAGATAAGAAAGCGTGGATGTTATTTAACAAAGAATCGTGTTGGAGGGTAATCTAGCATGAGGGAATGTTAAAAATAATACGTTAATTGCGTATTTGTGAACTTATCAGCAACTCTATTTTAAATAACTTATATTGTTTTTTTGTAATTAAAATAACTCATTGAGTACATTGTAGGAGTTAAAAGAGGGGGGGTGAGGTAAATCACAGAGTGAAAATACCACTTTATGGGAATAAGTAAATAGCGCACTTTCATTTTAGTGAAAATATTTATTTAACTAAAATAGCCAATTAATTATTGAGTAATATCCATTTTCTCACGGGTCGCCACCCAGGCGATGCTACTGCGAACAGAAGGCGTCCTCAACCCTACATCAGTTACCTTTTTATCTATGCTTTATCTAACGGATGTCTTCAGCAACGGATCTCTGGTAACGACTATCCCACAGATAAACAATGCAGGAGAAGCCCAGTTGGAGGAGGGGGAAAAGGCGTTTCTTCCGTCGCACAAAGTTTTTTTCTGTAGCGTAGATAGTCCAGTTTTTGCTTATGGTGCCGTTGAAGATATCAGAATTTCTTATTATCTGTCAGAATTTTCACCTGTTGTTAACGTTTTTAACAAAAAATAGTGCTCAAATCTTGGACATGTAAGACCAGATGACTATAGTTTTTTTAATGGTGATAATTTCTTTATGTTGGCAATGTATCGGGTTTTATTGCTGTTTTTTAATAAAAACACAAAATATACACCTTCTGTAAGGTGGTGGGTTTGTATTTTATCTTTTAAGAAAATGTAAGGGAATTTTGTAAATCCCTACTGCTCATATTGACGTCACCGCCATCTGCTGAGAAATTGAGGGCGTCATAGGGATATAAGGAGGAAAGCAACGGCTTGTCTGAATGATTCTACGTCTTCATCCAGCATCCGTGAGCGGGTTGTTGCGCGTCGAGGTATAGGTTGTAGTTATTATGACTATATTCAACAGCGTGGCGGCCATCGGTTTTTGGTAACCCCCTTTTCCTCCCCCCATTATTTTGATTTTGCCTTCGGGCGACAGGGTACAGACCATAGCTCGTAAAAAATACAGGTCTGGCCAACCATACCTAATTGATTTCGAGATGCAGAACGGAATATAGCGCTGTTAACCACTGTGTTTTTAGCAATCACGCTTTTAACGATAGTGTTTTTAACAACAGTATTAATGCGTATGCAGCTTGGATTTGGGCGGGTATAGCACACAACATCATCCACAATGGAGCACACGTAATGGAAAAATCCCTGGTTAAATCAAGGGTGTTGAAATTCGGCCTTGGCTTGCTCGCCATGTCCGTCGCCGCAGGTGTTCAGGCAAAAACGCTGGTTTACTGCTCAGAAGGCTCCCCGGAAGGTTTTAACCCACAGCTATTTACCTCCGGTACGACATTTGATGCTAGCTCGATTCCTATTTATAACCGCTTGGTGGAATTTAAAGACGGCACCACGGACATTACTTCAGGGTTGGCTGAAAAATGGGATATTAGCGAAGATGGCAAAACCTATACTTTCCATCTGCGCAAAGGCGTGAAATGGCAAGACGGCAAAGATTTCAAACCTTCCCGCGATTTCAATGCTGATGACGTGATTTTCTCCTTCATGCGTCAGCAGGATGCCAACCATCCGTACCACAAAGTGTCTGGCGGCAGCTATGAATACTATCAGGGTATGGGAATGCCAGAGCTGATCAGCAAAATTGAAAAAGTTGACGACTATACCGTCCGCTTTGTGCTGACTCGCCCTGAAGCGCCGTTCCTTGCCGATTTGGCGATGGATTTTGCTTCCATCCTGTCAGCGGAATACGCCGATAATATGTTGAAAGCCGGTACGCCGGAGAAAATCGACCTGAACCCAATCGGTACAGGCCCGTTCCAGCTACAGCAGTACCAAAAAGACTCCCGCATTCTGTACAAAGCCTTTGACGGTTTCTGGGGCACCAAGCCGGGCATTGACCGTCTGGTCTTCTCCATTACGCCAGATGCTTCCGTACGTTACGCCAAGCTGCAAAAAGATGAATGCCAGATCATGCCGTATCCTAACCCGGCCGATCTCGCGAAGATGAAAGAAGATAAAAATATCACGTTGCTGGAGCAGCCTGGCTTGAACGTCGGCTATCTGTCTTACAACGTTGAGAAAAAACCGCTGGATAACGTCAAGATTCGCCAGGCGCTGAACTATGCGGTTAACAAGTCTGCCATTATCGAAGCGGTTTATCAGGGTGCCGGTCAGGCCGCAACCAACCTGATCCCGCCGACCATGTGGGGCTACAACAACGACGTTAAAGACTACAGCTACGATCCTGAAAAAGCGAAAGCCCTGCTGAAAGAAGCAGGTATGGCTGACGGTTTCTCAATCGACCTGTGGGCAATGCCAGTACAGCGTCCGTACAACCCGAACGCACGTCGTATGGCGGAAATGATTCAGTCCGACTGGGCGAAAGTTGGCGTGAAAGCCAAGATCGTCACCTACGAGTGGGGCGAGTATCTGAAGCGTGCGAAAGACGGCGAGCACCAGACCGTACTGATGGGCTGGACGGGTGACAATGGGGATCCAGATAACTTCTTCGCGACCCTGTTCAGCTGCGACGCGGCTAAAAATGGCTCCAACTACTCCAAATGGTGCTACAAGCCGTTTGAAGATTTGATCCAACCCGCGCGCGCCGTTTCCGATCACGAAAAACGTATTGAGCTGTACAAACAAGCACAGGTGGTGATGCACGATCAAGCTCCGGCACTGATTGTTGCGCACTCCACCGTGTATGAACCAGTACGTAAAAATGTGAAAGGTTATGTGGTTCAGCCGCGTGGCGTGCATAGCTTCAACAACGTGACGTTGGATTAAGTCAGCCACTCGTTTTTTCACGGACATGGAAAACCCCGACCTTGCGGTTTCTCGTTAGAGGAGCCGTGGAGGCGGGGTTTCTTGCCCGTTACATTTTTATGGCAGGCTTCCTGCCCGCCAGCCGGCGGGCCGTCGCACACGACGTTTAAAATCGTTTCTGACGATTTTTTAGCTGTGAGCAATGATAAGCCCGATGGCCAACGAGCCAGCGGGCATAAATAGAGAGTTCGGGATATGTTGCAGTTCATACTCCGGCGTTTGGGGCTCGTTATCCCAACGTTTATTGGTATCACCCTGTTGACCTTCGCATTCGTGCACATGATTCCGGGCGATCCGGTCATGATCATGGCGGGGGAACGTGGTATTTCCGCCGAGCGCCATGCGCAATTGCTGGCTGAAATGGGGCTGGACAAGCCGCTGTGGCAGCAATACCTCCACTATATTGGCGGTGTGATGCAGGGCGATCTGGGAATATCCCTTAAGAGTCGCATCCCCGTGTGGGAAGAATTTGTGCCGCGCTTCAAAGCGACGCTGGAACTGGGTATCTGTGCGATGCTGTTTGCTATCGCGGTTGGGATCCCAGTTGGTGTGCTGGCTGCGGTTAAACGTGGTTCCATTTTCGATCATACCTCTGTTGGCCTGGCGCTGACGGGTTACTCCATGCCTATCTTCTGGTGGGGAATGATGCTGATTATGCTGGTCTCCGTTCAGCTCAACCTGACGCCTGTTTCGGGGCGCATCAGCGACACGATTTTCCTTGATGACAGTATGCCACTGACCGGCTTTATGCTGATCGACACTCTGTTCTGGGGCGAGAAAGGCGATTTTATCGACGCGGTGGAACACATGATCCTGCCTGCCATTGTGTTGGGCACTATCCCGCTGGCCGTGATTGTGCGTATGACGCGCTCCGCAATGCTAGAAGTGCTGGGTGAGGATTACATTCGTACCGCCCGCGCCAAAGGGCTGAGCCGCCTGCGTGTCATTGTCGTGCATGCGTTGCGTAATGCAATGCTGCCGGTGGTGACGGTCATTGGCTTGCAGGTTGGCACTATGCTGGCCGGAGCGATCCTGACGGAAACCATTTTCTCCTGGCCTGGGCTAGGACGGTGGTTGATCGATGCGTTGCAGCGTCGTGACTATCCGGTGGTTCAGGGCGGCGTGCTGCTGGTAGCAACCATGATCATTCTGGTTAACCTGCTGGTGGATGTGCTCTACGGCGTGGTTAACCCACGCATCCGTCACAAGAAATAAGGGGAGGCTGAGATGACACAAGTCACTGAACCTGTTGTAAATAGCGCACCGAAGCCGATGACCCCGCTACAGGAATTCTGGCACTATTTTAAACGTAACAAAGGGGCGGTTGTTGGCATGGTGTATGTCGTGCTGATGCTGATTATCGCCATTGGTGCCAACGTGTTGGCACCACATGCTCCTGCCGAGCAGTTCCGCGACGCGTTGCTTCGTCCGCCGGTCTGGCAAGAGGGTGGAAGTTGGCAGTTTATTCTGGGAACGGACGATGTTGGGCGTGATATCCTGTCCCGCCTGATGTATGGCGCACGCCTGTCGCTGCTGGTCGGCTGCTTGGTGGTGGTGCTGTCGCTGGTGCTGGGCGTGATCTTCGGCCTGCTGGCTGGGTATTTCGGCGGTGTGGTTGATGCGCTCATCATGCGTATCGTTGATATCATGCTGGCGCTGCCAAGCCTGCTGCTGGCGCTGGTGCTGGTGGCCGTTTTTGGGCCGTCGATTGTGAACGCCTCGTTGGCGCTGACTTTCGTGGCATTGCCGCACTACGTTCGTTTGACCCGCGCGGCGGTGCTGGTGGAAGTTAACCGCGATTACGTCACGGCTTCACGCGTGGCGGGAGCTGGTTCGGCGCGCCAGATGTTCGTCAATATTCTTCCTAACTGCCTGGCGCCGCTGATTGTGCAGGCGTCTCTCGGTTTTTCTAACGCCATTCTTGATATGGCTGCTTTGGGTTTCCTCGGTATGGGCGCACAGCCGCCAACGCCAGAGTGGGGCACCATGCTCTCGGACGTTTTGCAGTTTGCGCAAAGCGCCTGGTGGGTGGTGACGTTCCCCGGTCTAGCAATCTTACTGACGGTATTGGCGTTTAACCTGATGGGGGACGGCTTGCGTGATGCTCTCGACCCCAAACTCAAGCAGTAACAGAGGTAGAGAGATGGCGTTGCTCAATGTAGATAAACTGTCGGTTCACTTTGGTGATGAGGATCTGCCGTTTCGGGCGGTCGATCGCATCAGTTATCAGGTGGAAGAAGGACAGGTGGTCGGTATCGTCGGGGAATCCGGCTCCGGTAAATCCGTCAGCTCGCTGGCGATAATGGGGCTGATTGATTACCCCGGCAAAGTGATGGCCGACAAGCTGGAATTTAACCAGCGTGATTTAAAGCAAATTTCCGAGAAAGAACGACGTAATCTGGTGGGTTCTGAAGTCGCGATGATCTTTCAGGACCCGATGACGAGCCTGAACCCGTGCTACACCGTGGGCTACCAGATCATGGAAGCCATCAAGGTACATCAGGGTGGTAACCGTAAAACTCGTCGTCAGCGTGCAATTGACCTGCTGACGCTGGTCGGGATTCCCGATCCGGCTTCGCGTCTCGATGTGTATCCGCACCAGCTTTCCGGCGGGATGAGCCAGCGTGTGATGATTGCGATGGCGATTGCCTGTCGGCCGAAGCTGCTGATTGCCGATGAGCCGACCACGGCACTGGACGTAACTATTCAGGCGCAGATCATTGAACTGCTACTCGAACTGCAACAGCGCGAGAATATGGCGCTGATCCTGATCACGCACGATTTGGCGCTGGTGGCCGAAGCGGCACATCACATCATCGTGATGTATGCCGGTCAGGTGGTGGAATCAGGCAAAGCGGCGGATATTTTCAGCGCGCCGCGTCATCCATACACTCAGGCGCTGCTGCGGGCGCTGCCGGAGTTCGCGGCGGACAAGTCCCGACTGGCATCGCTGCCGGGCGTGGTGCCGGGCAAATACGATCGCCCGAACGGCTGTCTGTTAAACCCACGCTGCCCCTATGCGCAGGCACGTTGCCGTCAGGAAGAACCTGAATTGCGCGATATTCCTGGTCGTCAGGTGAAATGTCATACACCGCTGGATGATGCGGGGAGACCGACCCTATGAGTGAACTGAATGCCACATCGCAGCCGTATTTGCTGCATGCGATTGATTTGAAAAAGCACTATCCGGTGAAGAAAGGTTTTTTTGCGCCGGAGCAGATGGTGAAAGCACTGGACGGTGTTTCTTTCACACTGGAGCGCGGTAAAACGCTGGCGGTGGTGGGGGAGTCTGGCTGTGGGAAATCCACGTTGGGTCGTCTGCTGACGATGATCGAAACCCCGTCTGACGGCGAGCTGTACTATCAAGGGCAGGATCTGCTCAAGCCCGATCCGCAAGCGCAGGCGCTGCGTCGGCAGAAGATCCAGATCGTGTTCCAGAATCCTTATGGATCGCTGAACCCACGTAAGAAAGTCGGACAGATCCTCGAAGAACCGCTGCTGATCAACACAGAGCTGTCAAAAGCCGAACGCCGTGAAAAAGCGCTGGCGATGATGGCGAAAGTTGGGCTGAAAACGGAACATTATGACCGCTACCCGCATATGTTCTCTGGCGGCCAGCGTCAGCGTATCGCTATCGCCCGTGGGCTAATGCTGGATCCAGATGTGGTGATTGCGGATGAGCCGGTGTCGGCGCTGGACGTATCGGTGCGCGCGCAGGTATTGAACCTGATGATGGATTTACAGCAGGATCTGGGGCTGTCTTACGTCTTCATCTCGCACGATCTGTCGGTTGTCGAACATATCGCTGATGAAGTGATGGTGATGTATCTGGGCCGCTGTGTCGAGAAGGGCAGTAAAGATGCCATTTTCAACAACCCGCGCCACCCGTATACGCAGGCGTTACTTTCCGCGACGCCGCGCCTGAACCCAGATTTACGCCGCGAACGCATCAAGCTGACGGGCGAGTTGCCCAGCCCGCTGAACCCACCGCCGGGCTGCGCGTTCAACGCACGCTGCCAGCGCTGCTTCAGCACCTGTACCCAGTTCCAACCGCAGTTGAAAACCTACGGTGAACAACAGGTCGCTTGCTTCGCCGTCGATCAGGATGAACAGGGTACCGCTGTCGCCTAGTTTGCCTCAACTCACCTACGCTGCGCAGGCGTAGGTGAGTTGATACGTGACTGCTGCGCCGCGAGTTAGCCGCTACTATTGCGGCAATCGTGGTGAATCAGCCTTCCTGCATCGCCTTTTCCACTTCTTCCGCCAGAATCGCAATACCCTGTTCGATTTTCTCCGGCTCCGGCACATAGTTCATGCGCATGCACTGGTTGGCGTGCGGCCAGTCCTGATCCAGACCGGGGAAGAAATAGTGGCCCGGCACCATGAGGACGCCACGTTTTTTCAGGCGCTGGTACAGGATTTCCGTCGTGATAGGCAGATCCTTAAACCACAGCCAGAGGAAGATCGCCCCTTCCGGTTTATGAATCAGGCACTGCTCGGGCGACAGGTAGCGGCGAATAATGGCGATAGTTTCTGTTACGCGCTGCTGGTAGAACGGGCGTATGACGTCGTTAGATAAGCGCAGCAGATCGCCACGCTGAATCATCTCGTGCGCCAGTGCCGGCCCGACCGCACCTGGAGACAGGCTAATGATGCCGTTCATGTTGCCGATCGCGGAAATGACCTTTTCATCCGCAATCACAATGCCGCAGCGTGAACCGGGCAGACCCAGCTTGGACAGGCTCATGCACAGGATGATATTCGGGTTCCACAGCGGCGTCGCGTCGGTGAAGATAATGCCGGGGAAAGGCACGCCATAGGCGTTATCAATCAGCAAGGGAACCTTGTGCTGCTGCGCCAGAATATCCAGACGCATCAGCTCGTCGTCGGTCAGCACGTTACCGGTCGGATTGGTTGGGCGAGATACGCAGACCAGCCCAATCTCATCGGTAATCGATAGGTGATCGAAATCAACGTGATATTTGAATTGCCCTTCAGGCAACAGCTCGATCTGTGGACGAACGGAGACGAACATGTTCTCGTCCAGCCCGGAATCCGAATAGCCGATATATTCTGGCGCCAGTGGGAACAGCACCTTTTTCAGGCTGCCATCGCTGTGGCGACCTGCAAACAGGTTAAATAAGTAGAAAAACGCACTCTGGCTGCCATTTGTCAGCGCAATGTTCTGTGGTCCAATCTGCCAGCCTAATTCATTACTCAGGAGTTCGGCCAACGCTTTAAGCAGCGTATCCTTACCTTGCGGACCGTCGTAGTTGCATAGCGCTTCCGTTAATTTCCCTTGCTCCAGCATCTCCTGACACAGTTGCTGGAAGTAGCGATCCATCTCCGGAATGTGTGCCGGATTGCCGCCCCCCAGCATGATGGCGCCTGGCGTACGTAGCCCTTCGTTCAGATCGTCCATTAATTGGGTGATGCCAGCGTGGCGCGTGAATTTCTTGCCGAAAAGAGAAAAGTTCATAGTCTATCTATCAGTGATCGTACACAGGTTAGCGGCAACCATAGCGCTTGCGCCAATAGGGTGCAATGTGGTTAAAAAACAATCTGATAATTTTTTATCTCGCCAAATGTTTAAAACTCAGCATGAATGTCTGAAATCGTTGCCGACGAGAAAAGGATGTTAGACAGCGTGCTTTATGTTGCTGAAACGATGTCAGCTTTTACCGATCGATATCTCAATAATTCTGCAAATATAGATGCCATTTATAGTGAATTAGTGATGCTAATCGGATAAATAACGCGACAATGCTGAATTTTTCCATCTGGTGATAGTTATCACATTCTGACCATCAGCTGATTTGTAGTCTTTAGCTCGCATTAGCTAAAACAATTCAGCAAAGAGGGATGGTTAACATGAAAAAATTACTGGCTATAGGCATTACACTGGCGCTGACATCATGGCAACTATCGGCGCAGACGTTTGTGCTGACAGATGCTGAAGGCAGTGTAGAAAAGGGAAACTGGCAAATTGGCAGTGATGCCCTGAAGATCAAAAATCAGCATTTCAGCATTGAGCAAAAAGTCCTGCACGGCGGACGTCAGGAAGGCAGTAAAGTGATTACGATTACCAGTCAGGACGGGCTGAAAATTGCCCTCAGTCCGACGCGAGGGATGAACTTACTGCATGTGACGGGTAAAAACATCCGTTTGGGGTGGGATTCGCCGGTTGATGAGGTCGTAAACCCGAACACCATCAATCTGGAAAGCCGTAACGGACTGGGCTGGCTGGAAGGTTTCAATGAGATGATGGTGCGCTGCGGCTTCGAATGGACGGGGCACCCAGTTGTCAGCGAGGGCATGATCTACACCCTGCATGGCCGCGCGGGTAACACACCGGCTTCAAAAGTGGTCGTGGAAGTCAGCGATAAAGCCCCGCATACCATTACGGTACGCGGTTTGCTGAAAGAAAACAGCTTCAAGAAGTCGAATCTGGAAACCTGGACCGAGCTGCGCTACGTCCCCGGCAGCGAGTCGTTTACCGTGCATGATGTGCTGACCAACAAAGCCGACTACCCGCGCGACTATCAGATTATCTACCACAGCAATTTTGGCACGCCGATTCTGGAAGAAGGCGCACGTTTCATCGCGCCAGTGAAAGAGATTTCTCCATTTAATGACCACGCTAAAGCGGGTCTGGCCACCTGGCAAACCTATAAAGGGCCGACGAAAGACTTTGATGAAATGGTGTTCAACATTACGCCGTACACGGATGCACAGGGCAAAACGCTGGCGGCGCTGGTGAACAAGGTGGGAGATAAGGGCGTGTCGATTGCCTTTGATACTCATCAACTGCCGCTGCTGACGCTGTGGAAAAACACGGACACGGAAAAACAGGGCTACGTCACGGGGATCGAACCCGGCACTAACTACGCCTATCCAGTGACGATTGAACGTGAGCAAGGGCGGGTCAAGAAGCTTCAGCCTGGTCAGAGCACGACGTTTGAACTGACATACAGCCTGCTGAGTAGCGCAGAGGCGGTACAGAAAACGGAGCAGAAAGTAAAAGCCATTCAGGGTAATAACAAAACCATGCTGACAGAAAAACCGATCGCCATCGAGTAAACCTTCTCTGTGCCGGCCATCGACTCAGGTGGTCGGCTATTCCACATCATGGTTACGCGTAGTCATTGTCACGTAACGCCATAATGATCTTTTCTTATCCGTTTTTTCATTTTACGCGTACCTTGAGGAAGGTATTTGTTACGTATTTGATCAGGGGATGAGAATGTCGGTGAGAGATGCGCTGCTTGCGCTTTGTGTCGTGGTGTTATGGGGTGTAAATTTTGTGGTGATCAAGGTTGGCCTGAACGACATGCCGCCCTTTTTGCTGGCAGGGCTACGTTTTTCGCTGGTGGCGCTCCCGGCTATTTTCTTTGTTCCTTTCCCACGTATTCCTCTGAAATGGCTGCTCGCCTATGGCATGACGATCAGCTTTGGTCAGTTTGGCTTTTTGTTCCTCGCCATCAAGCTGGGCATGCCTGCCGGGATTGCCTCGCTGGTACTACAGGCTCAGGCTTTTTTTACGCTGCTGGTTGGCGCGGTCTTGCTCTCCGAAAAGCTGCGCTGGAATCACGTGGTGGGGATTCTGATAGCCGCGATGGGAATGGTGGTGCTGGCTGAAGGACGCACGGCGTTGCAAATGTCTTCCGGTATGACCACTACCACGCTGCTGCTGACGCTGGCGGCGGCGCTGTCATGGGCGGTAGGTAACATCATCAATAAAATTATCATGAGCAAAAACAGCGATGTACGCATCATGTCGTTGGTGGTGTGGGGCGCGCTGGTGCCTGTCGTGCCGTTTTTCATCAGTTCCTGGTTGTTCGAAGGCGGAGACGCGATTGTCCACAGTTTAACGACGATCCAACTGCCGACGATTTTATCTCTGGTTTATCTGGCATTTGCGGCAACCATCATCGGCTACGGGATTTGGGGCAGCCTGCTGGCACGCTATGAGACCTGGCGTGTGGCACCGTTGTCGCTGCTGGTTCCCGTCGTTGGGTTGGTGAGCGCCGCCGTTTTTCTTGGCGAATCGCTCTCGCTATTACAGATTGTGGGCGCGGTGCTGATCATGCTCGGCTTGTTAGTGAATGTGTTTGGTGCGCGGTTGCGTTTATGGCGACCTGTGCAACAGCCGTGAGCTGCGTGTCCCGTAATGGTGCGTATTTATCTTGCAATGTCGCAAAGCGACGCGGCTATTTTCGCAATTTCTCATGCCTTTCCTACGCTTTTTACGGGGGCTGACGGATGCGTTAAGCCGTGGTCATTTTCTGGCGCGGACTTTGCAAGTTGGCTTTGCACGATGGTAGACATAAAAGCAGTGAGTGAAATCAACGGGATAAAGGGGTCTTCATGAAAACAAAAAACACAACATCGGGAAAATGGCTGCTGTCACTGAGTGTGACGGCGCTGCTGGTGAGTGGGGCTGTGCAGGCGGCGTCGGCCCCCGCAGTGGAAGCGAAAAACGGTATGGTGGTCAGCTCGCAGTATCTGGCTTCGCAGATTGGTGTCGATATCATGAAGATGGGCGGCAATGCGATTGATGCCGCCGTGGCCGTGGGCTACGCGCAGGCGGTGGTGAACCCCTGCTGTGGCAATATTGGCGGCGGCGGGTTTATGACGCTGCATCTGGCCGATGGGAAAGACACCTTTATCAACTTCCGTGAAACGGCACCGGCGGCGGCCAGCGCCAACATGTATTTGAACGCGGATGGGAGCGTGAAAAAAGATGCGAGCCTGTACGGCTATCTGGCCGCTGGCGTACCGGGAACGGTGCTGGGGCTGGATACCGCGCTACAAAAATACGGCAAATTGACGCGTGAACAGGTAATGGCACCGGCGATTAAGCTGGCGCGTGAAGGCTTTGAGCTGACGCGGGCAGACACCGATATTCTGGACACGACCGTAAAACGCTTCAAAGCCGATCCTGAAGCGGCGCGCATTTTCCTGCGTCCTGACGGCAGCCCGTTGCAGCCCGGTGATAAGCTGGTACAAACCGATCTGGCGAATACGCTGGCGGCGATTGCCGCGAAAGGGCCGGATGCCTTCTATAAAGGGGAGATTCCGCAGGCGGTGGAGAAAGCGGCAAAGCAGGGCGGAGGCATTCTGACGGCGGCTGATTTTGCCGATTATCGCATTACCGAAACGGCGCCGGTAACCTGTAATTATCGCGGTTATCAATTTGTCTCTTCGCCGCCGCCCAGTTCCGGTGGCGTCACCATGTGTGAAATCCTCAATATTGTCGAAGGTTATGACATTAAATCGACAGGCTTTAACTCGGCGGCCACCGTGCATGTGCTGACGGAAGCGATGCGTCATGCTTACATGGACCGCAACACCTATCTCGGCGACCCAGCATTTGTTAGTAACCCCGTTGAGCGGTTGTTGAGTAAGGATTATGCCGCTGAAATTCGCAAACAAATCGAACCGGAGAACGCGACGCCGTCCAAAAACGTGCAGCCGGGGGTTGGTCCGCACGAGCGACCGGAAACCACGCACTACTCCATCGTGGATAATCAGGGCAATGCGGTGTCCACCACGTATACCGTCAACGGACGTTTTGGTTCGGTGGTGATTGCGCCGGGTACGGGCTTCTTCCTCAATAACGAAATGGATGACTTCACGGTGAAAGTGGGCGAGAAAAACCTGTATGGTTTGGTGCAAGGGGAGCGTAATTCGATCGCCCCCGGTAAGCGCCCACTTTCGTCCATGAGCCCGTCATTGGTGACGAAAGACGGCAAGGTCTTCATGGTGCTCGGTTCACCCGGCGGTTCGCGCATTATCACCATCACGCTGCAAACGGCGCTGAATATCATCGACCACGGCATGGCACCGCAGGAAGCGGTAGACGCGCCGCGCATCCACCATCAGTGGCTGCCGGACGAGGTGTATTACGAACAGCGCGGGCTGTCTGCCGATACGCTGAACCTGCTGAAGCAGCGCGGCTACAAGATGGTGGAACAAACGCCTTGGGGCGCAGCGGAGCTGATTTTGGTCGGCTTACCGGGTGCGGCGGGTGTGACGCCTGCGGATTCGGGCAACGACTCGGCAGTCTCCGGCAAAGTACGGGAAGGCTACCTGTACGGCGCAAACGACATCCGCCGCCCGGCTGGGGCAGCGATAGGGTATTGATTTTACTTTCCTATAAGTTAGCGGCCCAGCAGTCTGAGCCGCCTTCTATGAAGGCGGAATTCTGTTAGTTGGATATTTTATCCAGCAAAAATTTAACCTTATCAGCATCTTCTGGATGAATTTTTACATATCTCTCACAAGCTAATCGAATGTATTTTAAAGCAGTCTTCTCTGGAACAATGACTTCACCTTCCCATACGCCAAATATTATTCCTTCAAAATGGAAATCAGTATCTAATTCCTGTAAGTCTGGAAAGTGGCAATATGTTTCGTTGATTACAAAACCATGTTTTTTTATAATACTATCTATGCCATAGATGAATTTATTCTGAAGGTTTAATGAATTAAAAAATCCATTATAATCAACTCGTTGTCATTGTTATAATTTGTTTTTTCAAAAATATATTCGTTAGTCATTTTGTCACCGGAAAGAAATTAGTTACAGACCCAGTTTGTTGATCCAGATAAACCTGAAGTTTTACACCGCCAGCATTCTCCGTATACTCTCTTCTTCCTAAGGCAATAGCGTTTTTATAGCCTAAAGCTGCTGCTTGTTGTCCTAGTTTTAATATTCTTTTATCACTAAATATTTGGGGGTCATAAACTGTTTTTTCAAAAACTTCTGTTTTATAACCGGCGAATTCAACTCCGAAGTGCAACGCTAAGCCGCCTTTCTTAGTTCTGCAAACACCACTGACGGTTGTCTGAACCCCAGACATTTTCTCGGCCTGCTATTTAGGGCATTTTGATACCCCAGTAACGCCTCTTCTGACACCGTCCTCAAGTCTGTTCCTTTCGGGATAAACTGCCTTAAAAGACCATTCGTATTCTCGTTCAAGCCACGTTCATACGGGGCATACGGGTGAGCAAAGTAGGTTTCCGCTCCCAACGCCTCTGCGATGGCCTTGTGTTCACTGAACTCCCTGCCGTTGTCGAACGTGATGGTGTGGCACACGTCCTTATAGCCGCTCAGCATCGAGATTATCGCTTCCCTGACTTCGCCTGCATCTTTCGAAAATGCCTTCTTCGTCAGATAAATTCGGCTCTTGCGTTCGGCCAGCGTTACGATAGCTCCCGTTCCCTGAGCACCCAGCACCAAATCCGCTTCCCAGTCTCCCAGACGACTACGCTCATCCACTATGGCAGGTCTCTGCTCGATGGAGACCGCATCCGGTATCGCGCTGCGTTTCGTCCCGTAGCCCTTACGGTAACGCCGTTTACCCTGCCTCAGATGCGTGTACAGCTAGCCGCCACGGGCTTTATCCGCCTGAACATGCTGGTAAATCCACTCGTGGCTGACGGGGTGGCCAATACGCTTACAGACGGCACTTATCTGCTCGGGACTCCACTTCCAGCCCAGCCCCGTTTCCACATAAAACACGGTATCCGGACAGATAAACCGCTTTGTCGCCCCCTGCCGCCGCTGCTCACTCAACCGCTGGGCTTCTGCTGCTGAATACCCCTCTGCTGTCCCGTTCCGCCTGACCTCACGGGATACGGTGGATTTGCTGACGCCAATACGTCTGCCTATCTCTGTGAGGCTATAATTATCAGTATAAAGCAGGGCAATCTGGTATCGTATGCCCTCGGTTAACTGCCGATATTTCATGGTTACCCGCTCGTCTTTGGTTGGAAGAACGGGATAACTTATCGGCAGTTAATCTCCATTTATCACTCCCAGCCCATCAAAACCGAGTGTTGCACTTATTATCTGAATTCGCGGAGGATTCTTTCTTTATTACCACACCCTCATTCTATCCGTTGCTCGGTGTCGCCTATCTTGTGGTGTTCCCATCCTGGCTGGCTTATGTTTTTTGGAATAAAGGTGTGTCACTTATTGGTACGACGCGCAGTGAAATTTATACCCACATCATTCCGCTTTCCGGCGGTTTGCTGAGCATCGTACTGCTAGGAGAAAAGCTACATACCTACCACATCATTTCTCTCTTGTTGATTGTGGTGGGGATCATGTGCTGTTCTGGAAAGAAGAAATAGATTTCTCCCGTTCCCTCCATGGCGAGGGAACGAAGTAACACGCGATTACTTAAAATCCGCGTAGGGCGTGAGCGGCTGTGACGGGCTGTCGAGATCGCCTTGCCAGCCGGAGGCGGAGTAGCGTAGGTAGAGGAGGCCGTGGCTTGGGGTGTAGTCCTTCGCCTGCTGAATGTCGATACCGACACCCAGCGTCCAGTGTGAGCTCAGGCGGCGTTCGACGATGGCGCGCGCCGTATAGCCGAAGCCGGAACTGCTACTGCCCTGTTCGATGGCGTCTCGGTCGGTGATCGCAGCGTTGCCCAGCAGGCCGGTTAACGGGTAGCGACGCTGATCTTTGGTAGAAGAACGTGACCACGACAGCGATCCACCGAGTTCCCACGACCAATTTTCCGTCCGCTGCCGGTAGTTCATCGGCACGCCTAGGGAGGCGTATTGCTGCGGGCTGTAGTAGCCGCCCTGACCGAGCGAGTAACCGCTTAAATCCTTCTGATAGCGCCACCACATGCTGTTCAGGCCGACCGTGACGCGTCGATTATCTTCGTTAATCAGCTTGTAGTAATAACCTACCATGGCGCGGGCGCGGTCATTATCGGCCACGTTTTTCCCCGTGATCTGGTGGACGCTGAAATCACTCCAGACGCCATGCGCGTCGCCCCGATCGTAGCTCAGACCGAGGCTGACGCCCGTGGCGCGCACGCCACCCCAGGTAACGCCAGTGCTAGGGTCTTTGGTGCCGCCGAACGCCAGCAACGAGCTGGAGATGGGGCGGCGCGAGGCCGTCGCAGTCCAGCCGATTTGCCGCCAGTCACCGCTGTAGCTTGCGCCCCCGACGATATCGACCACGTCGAAGCCGAGCGGCGTGGTGCCGATATCCGCTGACCAGCGATCGTTCTTCCAGCCTGCGGCGACGCTGGTGCCGGTGGCTTTCTGCGATTTACCGTCGAAGCAGTCCAGTGTGGCGCAGGTGCCGAAGGTTTCCCGGTAGGCACCGTTGCTGTCCGCTGAGAAAGAGCCGGCGTTCATCTGTACGGTATCGGTGCGGAAGAAGGCGCGGCCATCGTACAGCGGCATATCCACTTGCAGCATGGTGTTGTGAATGCTCAGGTCGGAAATTCCGCCTGTACCGCTCGAACTCCCGTAATCGTGGTCAAGCGTGACGGTCACATCCTGTTTGCGATACAAGTCTGCGGCATCGGCGCGGATGCTGCGTTTCAGCCAGTCGTCCCCTGCCTGATTGCGCGTCAGCCGGGTATAGTCATCGTCGCTTTGCGGCAGAGCGGGTGTGATGCCGCTGGCGACCATCGCCTGTTTATAGTCCTGCTGTGCCTGCTCTGGTTGAGACTGCTGTTGTTCAACGCGTGCCGCATCGCGATAGACCAACGCTTTGCCCTGACCGATGGGTTCTTTCTGCGCGTCGATTTTTAGCTGACGGAAAAGCGACATCGATTTTTGCGGATTTCCTACCGCTTGCCAGGCGTTGGCGACGCGCCGCTGCGCGTTGAGGGTATCAGCCACCTGCGTTGGAAGCTGATTCAGGCGCTGGCGTGCGTCATCTTGCTGGCCTTGCGCGATAAACGCATCGATTTCACCCAGTTGCGCATCGGGGTTCTGCGGCTCTCGCGTGCGGATGCGCTGATAATCGGCCAGCGCCGTCGCATATTCACCCCGAGCCAGCGCCCAGTCTGCCAGCAACAGATCGATGCGGGTGTCAGCCGGTTGCTGGCGGAGGAAAGCGATAGCGGCGGATTCGTCACCCGCGTCGCGTATCGCTTCCGCTTTTGCAAGCCGAGTCTGCATCGTCAGACGCTGATATAAGTCGCGCATATCGTCGCTCCACTGCGCTGCAGGAAGCGTGTTTAGGTGAGCGAGTGCTTGCTCATCGCGGTTGGTAGACGACAAATAGAGTGAATAAACGTAGTGCTTCTCCGCACTCGTGGGGGGAATGACGGTTGCACGCTGTACCACGCTGTCCGCCTGTTGCGTTTTCCCTAGCTGGCGCAGCACCTGACTGTAGCGATAAGCCAGCCACACATCGTTCGGATCCTGCTGGTTTGCCTGACGATATTTCTCCTCTGCCTGCGTCCACAACTGCTGTTCGGCCAGTTTGTCCGCTTGCTGTTTCAGGATAGCGAGTTGCAGTGCGGCAAGCGTTTCCCGCATCGTGTTTTGCTGGCTGCGCGACAGGCCGCTGAGGTAAGTGAGTGCTTTCTCCGGTGACTGGCGTTGATAAATACCGACCAAACCGCGCAAGGCGCTGTTGTTGCTGGGTTCAAGGCGTAACGCCTGCTGATAGAGCGGCAGGGCGGCGGCCTCGTTCTGGCTGGCAATGGCGACGTCACCCAGACCGATCAGCGCATAAGGGTTGGTGTTATCCATCTGGCGTGCCTGCTGATATTTTTGGCGCGCCAGCGGTAAGTTATTGGCTTTTAGCGCATTATCACCTTCCGCAATGGTAGCCCAATATTGGGTGCTTTGAATCAGTCCTTCCCATTTTCTGCTGTTCAGACGTTTAACATCCGCTTGTAATGCCTTCTGAAATTGTGCCAGCGCTTTTGCCCGATCGCCCATGCGTAGGTAAACCAAACCCACTGCGCCGATTAACTCAGGATCGTTTGGTGTGGCGGCCAACGCTTGATTGAGCTCTTCAAGCGTGGCGCGGTTACCGCCGCCGTTTTCAATCTGCGCCAAAGCATGGAGACGAGCCTGATACGTGGGGGCGGCCAGCATGCTCTGCTGGCGGTCGAGTTCTTTGCGCGCGGTGTCTGCTTGTTCACCGCCATTAAATATCGTCAGGAAATGGGTTAACTCCGCCACGCTCTGTGGCGTGACCGGCATCCGGCCAATGATCTCCAGCCAGAGCGAGGCGGCCTGACTGCGCCCGATGGGGTCGTGAGAAAGCTGCTCCAGCAAGGGATAGGCCTGCTCGTTGCGATCCTGACTGAAAAGCAGGCGTGACAACACCATACGCAACGGAACGTTGTCGGGGTAAAGCTGATCCAGCGCTTCCAACTGCTTAATCGCGAACGGTTCCTGATTCGGTAAACGAGAAACCAGCCGCCAATACTCCGCGGCAAGATCGAGTGTGGGCGGCTCACCGTGAAAGAGCGCGTCGTATTGCGCTTTGGCTTGCGCATAACGCCCGCCTGCTGATAGCACTCGGGCCTGCTGTAGTTGCTGACGTGCATTTTCTTGCGTCAGCGCCAACATCATTTCTGCTTGTCGGTAAATCGCAGAATCGGGTGCGATGGTTTTTAGCTTTTCCAACTGCTGGCGTGCCTGTGCCTGATTGCCTTGGCGCAGCACCAGCCGCAGTTTGGCGGCGATAACGTCGGGACTTTCTGGGTTGATCAGCTCCAGCCGGTAAAGTGACTGACGCACGAGATCATCTTTGTTGCTGGCTTCCCCCAGACGCACCTGTTCCATCAGAAATTGCTCTGGCGATCTGGTTTCTGCGTGGGTTACTAAGGGCGACGCAACCAGCAAGAGTGGGAGGAGGCGCAGCCAGTTTACGGTGTGGTTGTGCATTGGCTGCCCCGAGACGGTAAAAGTTGGCCTTGTGACGTGAAGCGATAGCGCTTCTGATCCCATCCCTGACCAAACAATGTCAGAGAGGCGGAGAAATACGCATCGTCCCCCGGTGGATGGTCGGCGAGCCGCTGTCGCTGGGCAGCTAGCGCGTCCGGTTGACGAGAGAGCATCGGCAGCAGCGAGGCGGAAAAGCCTACCGATCCCTGTCCGGTGACGGCGCCTGTCGCAGTATCCGCTTTTTCGGGTGGCAGACCTTGCTGAATCGTCTGTTGAATCATCGGCTCAAACTGTTTGAGCAAATCGGTTTTCCCTCTACTGCTGTCGGCCATCATTCCTGCCCACAAATAGACGCGAATGGCGTCATAGCTGCCGAGGTTGGGTTTAGTGGTATCGGGCTGCCAGCCTTTGCCTTTTTGCCAGATGACCCAATCCGGCGAGAATCCTTTCGGCGCGGTTTCTAACAGTAGACGTTGCGCTGTACGTTGCATGGACTGCCATGGCTCACCCAGCGGTGCAAAGCGAGCCAACAGTTGCGGCGGAAGATAGCTGGGGTTTAAGCGCCAGTATTCTTGCTTGACGAAGCCCACTTTGCCAGGCAGCAGCATCACGCCCAACTCTGGAATCGTTACGACCTCTTCTCGGGCGATACGGGCGAGCAGCGCAGTACCAACGGTCTGATAGCGTGGCTCTTTCCACAGTCGACTGGCTTCAAGCAGGTTATAGGCAATCCACAGGTCGGCATCGGAAGCCGAGTTCGGATCCAGCACTGTCCACTGTTTATCCGTGTTTTCTCCCCACAGCCAAGCAGGGAGATTAGCGCGTAAATCGCCTGAGGCGAGGTTGTTTTCCGTCCATTGCAGCAACCGATCAAACATCACGCGATCGTTGGCGACCAGCGCAAAGAACAGCGCATAGCTTTGCCCTTCCGACGTAGTGATTTTATTCGGTGTTGAGGGATCAATCACCCGTCCTTCCGCGCTGATGTAATGCTGCTGGTACTGCTCCCAGGCAGGCCAGTCGCAGGCGGCAGCGGTGGCCAAGGATGCCCATAGCCACAGCAGTGTGGGGATAAGACAGCGCAGTCTGTGTGACATGGCGCATTAGTCCCTTTCATCCGGTGACAGGCGACGGCGACTGAAGCGTTTCAGGCTACGCCACAGTAGCCAAGCAACCATAACGATGGTAAAGGTCGAGATGATGGCCAGCCAGACGGGATGTTGCGCCAACACGTGCCAGATGCGCTCCCACCACGGCAGGTGGCCAACGTAGTAAACATCGCCGACCCGGAGATTATTGATGCCTGATTCGCGGATGACGGAAACGGAGCCAAACAGCGAGGCTCTTTTTTCGCTGTCGATCAACGCATCATTGAGTAGCGTATAGCCCTGTGGGCTGTCGGCCAGCAGCGCGACAACGCTACGTTGGTCGTGATACGGAGACTGGAAGCCGATAATCGCCGACATCGCTCCTTCACCGCTGACGCTGGTTTTGCTGTCTGGCTTCGCATCAGCGGCAGGTGACCCCGTATCCATAACCGTGGTCTGGCGTGTCGGTTGCTTGATCCAGCTTTGTGTTTGTTCGACCAGCAGGTTGATTTTGCTGTCATCATGCAGCGCTGGCGGAATAGCACCGATCATCAAAATATCGCTATCTTGCTTGTCTATTTGTGTCCAGTCATCGCTGAGCTGTACGGCTAACGCCGGATAGCCGGTTTGCGCCCCAATATTTCCGATGGCGTTTAGCATGGCGCTGACCTGCGCGGGCTGTGGCTGCTTGTTTACCAGCACCCATGTTTGTGACAGATCAGCCAATCGGCTGAACGGATAGCCGGCATTGGCAAAGGCTCGCAGATCTGGCATGGCCATGAAATGGCGATAGCCAGAGAAATTAATCGTCGAGTCACTGTCGATAACGGCATGGTTCACGACCGGCGTATAGCTTTCGCAGCGATCGGCGCTGCCGCTGGAGGGCCGCATCGTATAGTTGAAATCAAAACGTAATTGGTTGGTTGCACCAAGTTTCAATGCCGGAATGGATAAGCTCTTCTCAGAATCCCACAATCCTTGTGTGAGCGGCAGGCGCATCAACAAGGCATTTTGGTCGTGTTCTGGTGCCAGTGAGAAGGCTTGCACGAACTGGTTATTCAGGTTGATGCTCAGACGTGATCCATCCTGAACTTGCGGCGCGGTGTAACGGTATTTCAGCCGTATATCGATGCCCTGACTGCGAATCAGGAACAGGTCGGGCGGTAGATTCATGGTGAAGGAAATTGGCCGGGGTTCGATACCATCGGTTTGCAGTTGTTCGTTATATTGCTGAAACTCGGCGAACGCCATTGGGCGGTCGGTTCGGACCCAGTTGGGGGCATCATACGGTTGGCGTGGAGCAAGCTGTTCCACCTTATCGATGGTAACGCGTTGCCCGCGGAACAGCGTGTTTCCTTGTGCAATCCCTTGTACTGCGGTGAGCAGCTCATTGTCATCCCGCCCCTGAACTAACAGTAGCTTAATGTGCGGATCGTTGGGGTGGCTGATGATAGACACCGTTGGCCCGCTCACAGCAGGGGTATCGCGCAGGAAGTCTGGCCGCTTCTCGTTGGTGGCAAACACAATGCCGTGGCTCTCCGGCAACTGGTTGAAAAGAACAGGGAAGGATTGTCCGCGCCATTGGGCTTTGCTGCCGAACCAGGAGGCGAGTATGGCGGCGGCACGCTGCTGTACCACATCCGGCTGGCCAGCAAAGACCATGGGCAGCGTGAGCGAGCGGGTATCGCGGCTGTCAAAAAACGGCGCTGGGAACGGTGACAGATCGTTTTTCAATGTCAGCTTCTGGAATTGCAGGTTGAGCGTGCTGGCTTGACTGACATCCAGCCATAGGCTGCTACTGGCTGGGTTTTCGCAGATGTTTTGATAATGGCCGACGAATACCAACTGTAGGCGGTTAAAGTCCGTGATATAGCGCGGATCGATAGGAATATGGACGCGGTTGGATTTCCCCATCTGTTCTTTGCCAAGTGGCGTAACGCCCATTAGCTCATTGTTCAGGTAAACCTTGATATGCGACTCGGTGGGGATCAGCGCCGGTGATGGCGTAAACTCAAGATCGAGTGACGCCTGTGTGACCACCTCGTCGCTACGAACGCCGAACTCAATCTGCCCGTCGGGATTGATGCCGCGTAATGCAAAGGTGCCTGGGGCAGGTGCAATTTGCGCAAACGGCATCACCACGTTGCGCACGGTGTCGGCCTGAGATAATGCGCTAACGCCTAACACCAAAGCGGTGAACCAGATTATTTTTTTCGTCATCGTGTCATCATCAATGTTAAGGGCTTTCCTACATAGCGCGGGATGAATGATACGACCCAGGCCACAGTGTTGAGGAAGGCCAGAATGATCTTGCGTATGACGGGGGGAGCGTAATCCGCCAAACGCAGGTAGCCGCGAAAACCGAGGGAGAGTACATCAACCAGACTGTCGACCGGTTTATCCTGCGAAAAACTGTCTTGCCAGAGTGCCCAAGTATCGGCGCGAGCAAAAGTACATTGAATAAAATCAATATGTTGATGAATAGTCAGGTTATTCATACGCAGGCCAATCTTGTTATCGAACACGCGGGTGGTGCTGAACGGGAAAGCGTATTCCTGCTGGCCGCGTTTTAGCAACAGTGAAACGTTGTCCCCGACTTGAAGAATACCTGATTCACGGGCTTCAATGCCGACGCCGCCATCGGAATAGTCGCGCAGAACGCAGGGGAAAAGATGGCCATCGGCGCGTATCAGAGCGACGGGCATCGACATCTCTACCCGATGCGCTTGGCGAACCTGTTTGGCCTCTACTGCAACTGCAACGGCGCCCCCTAAAATGGTCATGTTATAGGCGACCCAAAGCAGACTGATGAGTGTGGTCATGATCTCTTCCTGCGGCCCACTCATCAGACGCCAGATGCCGTACACCACACCCGCGATATTCAGCAGCACCAGTACCAGATAAGGCCGCGTGATTACCCAATCGACGTGCTGTTCTTCAACCAGCCCGCCTTTGGCCGTCACGTTGAATTTCCCTTTATGTGGGTTAAACAGCGCGACGGTAGTCGGGCGGGCGATGTACCACGCCAGCACGGTTTCATAGACCTCACTCCAGAATGAGTGGCGGTAGCGCCCCTGTACGCGTGAGTTGGTCAGGCTGGCGTGCGCCATGTGCGGGAGTACGTAGAGCGCGATCGCCAGCGCGGGGGCGAAAATGATATAGGCGTGCAGCAGCAGAAACGCCAGTGGTGCTGTCAGGAAAATCAGCCGAGGAATACCGGACAAAAAATGCATCATGGCGTTGACATAGCACAGCCGTTGCCCCAGCTTCAGCCCGTTGCCAAGCAGGGGATTGTCCAACCGGAAGATTTGTACCATGCCGCGCGCCCAGCGGATACGCTGCCCAATGTGGGCCGAGAGGCTTTCGGTCGCCAGTCCGGCGGCCTGCGGAATACGAATATACGCCGAACTGTATCCACGGCGATGCAGGCGCAGTGAGGTGTGTGCGTCCTCCGTGACCGTTTCGACCGCGATTCCACCAATTTCATCCAGCGGCTTACGCCGTAGGATGGCGCAGGAACCGCAGAAGAACGTGGCATCCCACATATCATTACCATCCTGAACCAGACCGTAGAACAGCGTGCCTTCATTAGGCGTGCGGCGGAAGCGGCCCAAGTTGCGCTCAAACGGGTCAGGAGAGAAGAAATGGTGCGGGGTTTGCAGCATCGCCAGCTTTTTGTCTTTGAAAAACCAGCCCATGGTTAATTGCAGAAAGGAGCGGGTCGGAACGTGGTCACAGTCGAAAATGGCGACGAATTCGCCTGTTGCCTGCTTCAGCGCGTTGTTGATATTCCCGGCTTTGGCATGTTCGTGCGTGACGCGGGCGATGTAATGGACGCCGACTTCTTCTGCGAAGGCTTTAAATTCGGCGCGGCCGCCGTCATCCAGAATATAGATAGCGAGCTTATCCTTCGGCCAGTCGATACCCAGTGCGGCATACACCGTCGGTTTCACCACGCTCAGTGGTTCGTTGTAGGTCGGGATCATCAGATCGACGGTCGGCCATGCTTCGCTGTCGTCTGGCAAGGAAACGGGGTGGCGGTTCAGTGGCCAGATTGTCTGGAAATAACCCAGCACCAACACGACCCAAGCATAGGTTTCCGCTGCCAACAGTAACATGCCGCAGACCAAGCTGAGCGGGTCGTCCCAGTTCAGTGTTTCGGTGTAGCGCCACCATAAGTAACGGCAGGAGACAGTGAAAGAAAGGGCAATCATCATGAGCGTCGGCATACGTCCCGGCATGTTACGCACGAGCATGGCGATGCCCCACAGCAGCGTCATGAAGATAAACTGTGATAGCAAATCAAATGGCTGCGTGATGCATAGTAGCGCCAACGCCGCGCACAGCAGGCTCAGTATCACTGTCACCAGCGTTTGTATGTCGCTGGTTTTGGCAGAACCTGACTTCCCGTCTTCGTGCTCGTCAGTATGGGTGTCGTTAATGCGCTCAAACAGCTCGTACAGCGCGTTCATGTAACGCTGCTGCCAGCGCGATAACGCAGGGAAGAACGTGCGGCGCGGTGTCGGCAACGCGCCGTTCTTAATGGTCAGCAGCCAAAGACCCTGCGTCAGGTAGCGAAGTATATCGCCCGGACGTGGGCGTTGAGGTGAAATATGTGGGAACCAGTCGGTTCGTTGTGTGCGAATCTGTTGCCAGCCCTCGGACTCCAACCGCAGGACGATCCAGCCGAGTATCGCAAACAACGTGGCGAGAAAGGCGGAAAAGGCCGAAGCGCCCTGCTGACGATAGCCGTAGTAGCGCTGTTGTATCGCTTGTTTGGCGGGAGGGACGAGAAAGAGGCGCAGAATCCCGCTCATACGCCGCTTTCCTTAACGTGAATCAGGCACCAATTTGCCAACGTCATGATTTCTTCTGCTGCTACGCTGCCCGAGCGACATTCACCCAAAGGTTGCTTCAGCATGAGTGATTCGGCCAACGCTTCGTCACGGTGTATCACCAGGGGCAACAGGTGTGACAGAGTGTGGAGCCAGAGCTGGTGTAAATCCTGTTGGGACGTGCTAAGAGGAGAAAATTGGTTCACCAAGAAATGACACTGACGCGACAATATCTGCTGGTGTATGCGTGAATGGCAATTGGCATCCGCTACCAGTACCTGAAAAACGGTATTCGCGGTGGCTAATGCTTGTCGCGTGAGCGGGCTGTTGTCCGCTGGCACATCAAGCAGTATCCAGCGGTGGCGGCCTGATGCGCTAATCTGTGCCAGATTTTTTTGCCAAGTAGCGGGGTGCTGGTGGTAATGCTGTTGGAGTGTGGCGACGTCTTGTGCGTTTAAACGACCAAACGGCAGAAAATCTAACCTGGGCAGATACTGCATCGCTCCCGTGTGCCATGGCATGCCGTCGGCTTCCGCCCGTGCCCAGCCTCGACGTTGTTCAAACGGCATAGCGAAGTGAATACGCAGCAAGTTGTCCGGTGAGAAATCAATCACCAGCGCGGATTCGCCCAACTGTTGTAAGGCCCACCCCAGTGCGGCGGCTATCGAGGTTGTGCCCACGCCGCCGCGGATTCCCTGCAAGGCAATCACGGGCATCGTTAGTCATTCCCTGTCGGTTCTTTTAATTCATCCAGCAGTGGCCAGCGAGCCATCATTTGACTCAGACGCGCCTGACGGGCGATATCGATATAGTTAATATCAGGTAACGAAAAGACCTGACTGAGAACCCGTAGATCGTCATCGGCTTTGGCATTGTCGGTTAAATTGGTGCGTGCGTTGGTATTTATACGAGTCGGTTCGTTATTCATTCCATGCCTCTGAAATAAGCTGTCCATTCCCTTTAAGACGACAAAGGGAAACATCCGAATGGCAGATGTGGTAGTTCGCTTACCGCCCTACAACAGACAGTCTGGCTGGTGAATGTTGATGCCTCTGCTGTCTTTTATCATGTAGTCAGGTCTACCGATTAACTATAGCAGTGAACTCTTGATTACAATATGAATAGAAAAATAGTGACAGCTTACTTATCAATGGATAGGGATAATTCATCGCGTACAGTGGTGATCCCGCAAGGGGCTGCTAGAGTTTATTTTGACTGTATATTTAAGGTGGAATGCCGCCACTAACGGAAAAGAAATCAGTCTATGAAACAGAACTTTTCATTAGGTATTCGTGACCTTTGGGATGAACTGGTTACGCTCCAACTGGCTGGCTTTTATTGGGTGAATATCGATCGACAGGTTGATGCCGCATTATTTTGCCAGCCAATTATACATGGTCAGAATAACGACGCGAAAGTGACGTTAATAGGCTGTGGAGAGCGGTCTGATGCGTTGTTTACGAATGAGATAAATATTACCGAAACAAAACAATTATCTTGCTATATATTGCCTGAAAATAAAGCTGCATTATTGAATTTAACCGATGATTTAATGCGCGTATTACGCCCCAAACAGCGTCTTCTAGTGCTCTATGCACCGGCTAGCCTGTGGCGGGATGTGTCGCTGGAAAGGCTGCAACGTTGGGTGGATGACACGGCGGCATGGCTACATCAGCGCCAGTGTACGTTGGTGGTGATCGGCCATAGCAGCGGCGTCACCCGCCTGAGGAATATGCTGATTTCTCAACATCGTGGGCTCTATGGTTTAGCCAGCCTGCAATGGCAACAAGATCGTGCTCAATATGTGGTGTCATGGTGGGCAACGGAAAGGGGAATGCGGGCGAACAAAGTACAGATGCTGCAATCGGGCGATGACGGATGGCACATGTTGAAGGATGCGGAGCCTGTTCTCACACCGTCTCTGGATGACGATGGATTGTTCCTGATGGAAAAGAGTGTGATGGAAGGGGCTCCTGCGCTGTCAGAACATTGGCAACTGTTCGATGATAACGCCATCTTGGTGCAAACTGGCATGTTGACGAATTCAGCCACCCTCGTTTTTGCGCTCAGCCAAACCAGTCAGGTGGATACGCTCGTCAAACAGGTTCATAGCCTGCGACGGCAACGCGGTGAATGGCTGAAAATTGTGGTGCGCGAAATGAAGCCTTGCTTGCGTGCCAGTGATGAGCGCCTGCTGTTGGCATGTGGCGCCAATAGTATTGTTTCCCATTCCGAGACACTATCCCGTTTTCTGTCGCGGATCGAAAACGTACAAGGACAGCGCTTTACCCAACATGTTCCTGTCGATGTCGACGTCTTACTGACCAGCATGCGGCCGCTACAGGTTAAAGGCTATCAGCCTCCCGATGTCTTTCGACACTCTGTGCGGATGTTGGTTGAGAACACGTTTATGCCGGAAGGCAGTAAAGGTGTATTGGTCGCATTGCGCCCCGTGCCGGGCGTTCGGGCAGCGCAAGCGTTGACACTGTGCACGCTGCGGCGCTTTGGCGATGTCATCACGATCGCGCAGGGTCGCCTATTTCTATTCCTGTCCAATTGCCGTCTCAATGAGCTGGACACTGTGCTTAAATCCATTTTTCGTCTACCAGTCGATGAGGCGTTCAGCAATCGGATTGTCTGGTCACAAGACCTACAAATTTTGGCAGAAGTTAACGCGCTAACGCAGGACGACACGCTGGGTCAGGAACAGCACGTTAACGATTATGTTCAACTTCAGCAGGCTGAATCTAGACCACACAGCCAAACACCACGGCGTGAACCGATTGCGATTGATCTACTGAAGTCTGATCTACCACCCCACGCATCAGGAATATCGCCATGAACCTGATGGATATGACTCAACTGGTGTTATTGAGCGCGGTCGTCTTCTTTACGCTTGGCTATTTAGCGCACCGAGTGATCCCTCACTGGCTTCAGCATTGGAAAAACAGATTACTGCCGCCGCGCTACCTCAAGCCTGTGAGCGTCTGGATGCGTAGCGCTTCTTCAAAAAAGACAGTCTCCACCACGCAGACTTCAGCAGAGACGAAAAAATAGGATGGATGAAAAAAACCGCACTCAGCAAAATCACACACAACAACAGCAGGATATATGGCGTTACTGGCGTGGACTTGGCGCCTGGAATTTGTATTTTTTGCTGAAATTTGCCCTGTTATGGTTTGGCTACCTGAATTTTCACCCGCTGCTTAATCTGGTCTTTTTAACGTTTCTGCTATTCCCTATCCCCAGTGTCACGCTGCACCGCTGGCGGCATATACTTGCTGTCCCGTTCGGTATCGCACTGCTTTACCACGATACGTGGCTGCCGAGCATCAACAGCATTCTCAGCCAAGGGACACAGGTAACGAGCTTTAGCGCGGCCTACTTGCTGGAGCTGTCAAATCGCTTTATTAACTGGCAAATGATCGGTGCGGCGGTGGTCATTAGCGTGGCTTACCTGTTTTTCGCGCAGTGGATTCGTATTACGGTGTTTACCGCGGCGGCGCTGGCGTGGTTAAACATCGTCAATCTGGCGGGGCCTGCTGTGTCGCTGATGCCCGTGGCATCGACGACATCCGTTTCCTCGGCGTCTCCAGTGGGAGGAGACGCCGCGTTGCCCGAAGCGACATTACCGCCAACGAACGCCAACCTAACGGCTCATTTGAACCAGTTTTATGCGCGAGAAAAAGCGCGAACCACGGTATTCCCGGCCGCGTTGCCGCAGGATGCACAGCCTTTTGATCTCCTGATTATCAATATTTGTTCGCTGTCGTGGTCGGATCTAGAAGTCGCTCAGTTAGAAAACCATCCGTTGTGGAAGAAATTCGACATCCTATTCAATCAGTTTAATTCAGCCACGACTTATAGTGGGCCTGCGTCAATTCGTTTGCTGCGCGCAAGCTGTGGTCAACAGTCCCACACTGATTTGTATCAGCCGGTGAACCAGCAGTGCTACCTGTTCAGCAATTTGGTCAAGCTGGGTTTTGAAGAACAACTGATGCTTGATCACTCCGGCGTCTTTGGCGATTACTTGCGTGAGGTGCGTGAAGAGGGCGATATTCATATACCAATACTGTCGCAGGAGGGGATCAGCCATCAGATTACCTCGTTCGACGGTGGGCCGATTTATAACGACCTAGAGCTGCTAAATCGCTGGTTGAGTGAGCGGAATAAAGCGACGACGACGCGTAACGCAACTTTTTTTAACCTGATTCCGTTGCATGATGGCAACCGCTTTGTCGGTACCAACCCGCCGGCGGACTATGCGCCACGCGCTAAGAGGTTGTTTGACCAATTAGATGCATTTTTTGATGCGCTGCAAAAATCCGGTCGCAAGGTGATGGTGATTGTGGTGCCGGAACACGGCGCCGCGCTGGCGGGGGATAAAATGCAAATGCCTGGGCTGCGGGATATTCCCAGCCCGAGCATCACGCATATTCCCGTTGGGGTGAAACTGTTTGGCCAACAGACGCCGCATCAGGGCAATGCGCTGGAGATTGCGTCGCCGAGTAGCTATCAGGCTATTTCGGAACTGGTGGCGCGCATGGTGGACGGAAAAGTGTTCACTGCGCCGTCTGTTGACTGGCAAGCGCTGACGAGCGCACTGCCGCAAACGGAAGCGGTCTCGGAAAATGAGAGCGCTATCGTGATGCAATATCAGGGAAAACCCTACATTCGTCTGAACGGCGGAGACTGGGTGCCGTACCCGCAATAACCTCATCTTGTGACGCGATCGGGCAGGTGAAACGCTTGCCTGATTTTTCTTCCGGCTGTGCTCGCCACCTTCTGTTTGTTACCGAATAGCGATACTGGCTTATGCAGGGGATATACCCTATCCTGAGGCCGCGTTACCGCGTTTGCCGTGGGGAGCCTAGGATTAAGATGAAATCCCCCAAATATCCGCAGAAAACAGCGTTAAGGCGGCGATGAGCTGCCTTATACTACGCATCTATTCAGGTCTGCATAAAGGTTGACGGAGAAAGCGCTTGCGGCTCAGACGTTCATTAACGATTAAACAGATGACAGCCGTGTCTGCCGTGGCACTGGTGACGATCAGCCTGTTTATCGTCATACAGCTCTTTCACTTCGTTCATCAGCGCCGTGAAGACTATGCCAGACAGTTGGAGAGCATCGCCTATTCCGTGCGTCAACCGCTGACGGATGCGGTGCTGCAAGGTGAAGTACAGCGGGCGGGCAATATTCTGGACAGTCTATTACCCGTTGCTTTTCTGAGTCGGGCAGATGTGCTGCTGCCGGATGATTTTCAGACGCTGCACGCAAATTTCCCGAAAGAACGTCCGGTGCCAGACTGGATCGCGCGGGTATTCAGGCTGCCGATCCGTATTTCTATTCCGCTCTATTCCCCACCGCAGACGCAGTATTCGGCGCCGCTGGCACATCTGGTCTTACAGGCGGATTCCTACCGGATGTATCAGTTTATCGTCAGCACCTTTTCAACCATGCTGGCGACGTATCTGTTGCTGGCGTTGATTATGTCGATTGCCATTACCTGGTGCATGAACCGCCTGCTGATACACCCGCTGCGTGGGATTATTATCGAGTTACAGAATATCCCACCGGACGCCATGCTCCACCGTCCGCTAACGTTACCGCCCTGGCATCAGGATGATGAGCTGGGTGCGCTGGTGCGCAGCTACAACCGTAATCAACAACTGCTGGAGCAGTCTCTCGCTGCCGGAACGGAAGGGGGGGCGTTGCCGGATAAAGCGCATTTTATGCGACGCTTAGAACAGCGTCTGGCCGATGCTACCCCGTTCAGTCTGCTGGTTTTTGGGCTTGATGCCTCAGCCGCGAAGCAGGACGATATGACCACACTGGCTGCGCAGCTTAGCGCGGTGATTGAAGAACAACACGAGGAGGCGGGGGCCACCTATCTGGCACGTCTCGATTGTGATGAATTCGCCTTCATCGGGAAAACGCTGGAATCTGCTGGGCAAGCACAGGATTGGGCACAACATGTCATGCTGGCGATTAACTTGCCTTTTTTACCTGTGGGCACCCAGCCTGAGCGGGCTGTCAGCGTGGGTATCCTCACTATTACCGATCCTCGACCAGAGGCGGCAGCGCTACTGTTGTCACAGGCGCGTTTTGCCATGCAACTGGCGCGACGCGATAAGAAACGCGGCATTCATTGCCTCAACGCGTCTTCCTGAATATTCACAGGTAACGTAAATGTTACTTTTTGTCGGTGGCTTTCCTGAAACGCGTCTTCCCCGTACGACGGGGGATTGAGCGGTTTTTAAGAGGATTGTTCTGCTGGAAAAATGTGCATCTGTTACAAATAAATTGCATTGATGTTTCTTTATAATACTTGCTGACGTGATTCAGCTCTTGTTTTTAACCTGTTGTTCACAAACTAAACTTATAAAACATTCTCAGCTTGTTATTGCAATGTTACTTTCCGGCGCAATCACAGGCGGCATTTTCGTACCCTATTCCCCTCCTGTGTTTTCCCCACCATAGGACGTATGTATGAAAACATCAATTTTTAAAAGTCTTTATTTTCAAGTTCTTGCCGCCATTACGATAGGGATACTGTTGGGGCATTTCTATCCCCAGCTTGGCGAGCAAATGAAGCCTCTGGGCGATGGGTTTGTTAAATTAATTAAAATGATTATTGCGCCGGTTATCTTCTGTACGGTCGTTACCGGTATCGCAGGAATGGAAAGCATGAAGTCGGTCGGTCGTACTGGTGCGGTCGCCCTGCTGTATTTTGAAATCGTGAGTACGATTGCGCTGATTATTGGCCTGGTCGTAGTTAACATCGTGCAACCTGGCGCGGGCATGAACATCGATCCAAGTACGCTTGATGCGTCTGCGGTGGCGGTTTATACCCAACAGGCTTCGCAACAGGGTCTGATTCCGTTCCTGATGGACGTGATCCCGGCGAGTGTGGTCGGCGCGTTTGCCAGCGGTAATATCTTGCAGGTTCTGCTGTTTGCTGTGATGTTCGGCTTTGCGCTGCACCGCTTAGGGGCAAAAGGCAAAGTGATTTTTGACGTGATCGACAGCTTCTCCAAGGTCATTTTCGGCGTCATTAACATGATCATGAAACTGGCTCCGCTGGGTGCGTTCGGTGCAATGGCCTTCACTATCGGTAAATATGGTGTCGGTACGCTGGTGCAACTGGGACAGCTGATCGCTTGCTTCTACATCACCTGTGTTCTGTTCATCTTCTTGGTGCTGGGCAGTATTGCCAAAGCGACGGGCTTCAGTATCTTCAAATTCATTCGCTACATCCGTGAAGAACTGCTGATCGTTCTGGGTACGTCCTCTTCTGAATCCGTGCTGCCACGTATGCTGGAGAAGATGGAGAAGGTCGGTTGTAAAAAATCTGTCGTCGGTCTGGTGATTCCTACTGGCTACTCGTTCAACCTTGACGGTACCTCTATCTATTTGACGATGGCGGCGGTGTTTATCGCTCAAGCGACCAACAGCCACATGGATATCTGGCATCAGATTACCCTGCTGGTGGTACTGCTGCTGTCCTCTAAAGGTGCAGCGGGCGTGACGGGAAGTGGATTCATCGTGCTGGCGGCAACGCTGTCTGCGGTGGGTCACCTGCCTGTTGCCGGTCTGGCGCTGATTCTGGGTATTGACCGTTTCATGTCAGAAGCCCGTGCGCTGACCAACCTGATTGGTAACGGCGTTGCGACTATCGTGGTAGCGAAATATTGCCGCGAGCTGGATGAGAAAAAACTGGATGCTGAGCTATCCGGTACCAATAAAAACGATAATGCGGCCACGCCAACAGCGCAGTCGTAATTCCAGCATACTGTTATCATTCCGGCTGAGTTTTATCATTCCGGTATAGTTTGCTCAATCAGTTCCCTGCGGTGTTAACGCACCGTGGGGAATTTTTTGCCTGTCAACGAGCCAAAGCAAATCGCCTCTCCCTCCTTTTCTTACCCGCCATGAAACGTAAAAATATTGTTAAATATGACTATTTTTGTCTTTTTTGCAGATTATTTCGCCTCTTGGAGTGACATAGACAAAAGCGTGCTGTCTAAGGGAATGGTACACTTCGCGTCTTCAATTTTTTCCGTGATATATCCACGAGAGTGTGCGGTGGCAGACGCAAGGCCACTATAATGATCAACAATAACCACATTTATTATGTTGGATAGCAATCAGTAGGGGTTCACATGCAGGGCACCAAAAAGGTACTTTTCGTTGGTGGTTTGTTGCTGGCCGTGGTCAGCAGCAGCGTGCAGGCTGAAGCACTACAGCCCGATCCTGCCTGGCAGCAGGGTAAGCTTGATAATGGTTTTACTTGGCAGTTATTAACCACGCCACAGCGCCCTGGTGATCGGGTTGAGCTGCGTCTGGTGGTGAACGCAGGGTCACTGCTGGAAAACGCCCAGCAGGTAGGTTTTGCCCATTTCCTTCCTCGTCTGGCCTTAGCGCCCAGCGATAAATTGTCCGCCGCTCAGCGACCTTCCGTATGGATGCGCGATGCTAACGGTTCCCGCGTCCTGCCTCCGGCCATTATCTCGTACGATTTCACGTCGTATAATCTGAGCTTGCCAAACAACCGCCCCGAGCTGCTGAAAGAAGCGCTGACGTGGCTGGCGGAAAGTGCAGGGCAGATGACGTTCGATGAAAAAAGCCTACAGGCTGCGTTGAAGGTGCCTGATCAGGTGGCAACTTTTCCGATTAACCCACAGGAGCCGAGCTGGCGCTATCGCTTGAAAGGCTCGCCCTTGCTGGCGCACGATCCTGCTCAGGACATCAAACCGCCGTTGAATGGCGAGCAGCTCCAACAATTTTATAAAACCTGGTATACGCCAGATGCGATGACGCTCTACATCGTTGGTCATGTGGATAACCGCAGTGTGATCGAACAGATCGGGAAAGTCTTCTCTCCGCTGGAAGGGAAACGTGAAGCGCCAGCGCCCTTACCGACGTTAAGCCCGCTGCCGACGCAGGCGATCAGCCTGATGAACAACAACGTCCAGCAGGATACGGTGTCGCTGATGTGGGATGCCCCGTGGCACCCGATTCGTGAATCGCAGGCGCTGGTTCGCTACTGGCTGGGCGATATGACGCGGGAAGCGATGTTCTGGCACTTGCAGCAGGTGCTGGAGAAGAGCCCGCTGAAGGGCAACAATCTCCGCTTCGATTGCAATGTGTTTTATACCCGTTCTCAGTGCGCGATTCATATGGATGTCCCGAATAGCGAGGGCGTTGAGCCGAGTGTGACGTTTATGGCGCGTGAGCTGGCGACGCTGCGTGAAAAAGGGCTGACACAGCAAGAGTTTGATGCGCTAATCGCGCGCAAGACAGATGAACTGAATAAGCTGTTTGCCACTTATGCGCGTACCAGCACGGACATCCTGATGGATCAGCGCCTGCGCTCCCAGCAGAATGGCGTCGTGGATATTTCTCCCGAGCAGTATCAGAAACTGCGCCAGACCTATCTGTCCGCGTTGACGCTCGATATGCTGAATCAGGAATTGCACCAGCAACTGGTGCAGGATACGACATTGATGCTTGTCCAACAGCCCGGTGAACCGGAAGCAAATATGAAGGCGTTGCAGGACGTCTATGACCAGATTATGACGCCAGCCACAGAACCTGCTGCCAGCACCGCAGCGGCTGCGCCGGAAAGGAGCATCCCTGAAGGAACGAAACCGCAGGAAACGGCACCCGCCGCACAGTAATTCGTTAATCAGTAATTCATTCATCAGTAAATAGAAAAGGCCGCGATTGCGGCCTTTTACTTAATTATTACGCGACAGCCTGTTTACGCCGGCATTGCCTCTAGCGGGATAATTGCCCCACGGTATTGAATGACCGTGCTGGCTGTCAGGTGACCGCGCTGTGCGGCTTCCTGCGTGCTGCCGCCGTTCAGACGTACTGCTAGGTAACCTGCGCTGAAAGAGTCGCCCGCGGCGGTGGTATCGACCACGCTCTCTTTTGGCAATTTGATCGCCGGGACATCAACCAGATCGTGTCCACGTTCTGACACGATGCAGGAATCGGCACCGCGTTTGATGACCACTTCGTCAACGCCCAAACCGTGCGTCCGATCCAGCACCGCTTCCAGCGGCTTCGTGCCCCACAGCATGTCTTCGTCATCCAGTGTCAGGAAAGCGATATCGGTACAGGACAGGATGTCGGTATAAGCCTGTTGCGTTTCTTCCTTGCTCTGCCACAGACGTGGACGATAGTTGTTATCAAAAATCACTTTACCGCCGTTGGCGCGGCAGGCACGCAGCAGGGCGAGGAGACGTTGACGGCTTTCGGCGTTCAAAATCGCCAGACTGATACCGCTCAGGTAGAGATAGTCAAATTGTGCCAGCGATTGACCGATTTTTTCTGCTTCCGGGCTGTCCAGCCAGTAGCGAGCCGCGGCATCATTACGCCAATAGTAGAATGTACGCTCGCCGCTATCGTCGGTTTCAATGAAATATAAACCGGGCAGCTTGTTGTCCAGTCGCTGAATCAGGTCGGTTTTCACCCCTTCTTTTTGCCAGGCAGCCACCATCTCGGTACTGAAGCTATCCGTGCCGAGCGCGGTCACGTAATGCACGCCCAGTTTATCGGCATTGACCTGACGGGCAATGTAAACGGCAGTGTTCAGTGTATCGCCGCCAAATCCACGGTTAAGATCCGTGCCTTTCTGCGACAGTTCGATCATGCATTCGCCGATTACGGCAATGTTAGTAGTTGTCATCACTTTTGACCTTTGAAAAGGGTACCCTGCACCTGATGTTGATTGGGTATAAAACGCGGAAATTAACATCAGTCTCAACATTACGTGAGACTGAGTCAATAGCCTTGAAACGATGTTTTATTTTTTCATGACGCAGATCGGAAAACCAGTGCTTTCCTGCTGCTTTTAGCGAGGTGAAGGCGGTTCTTTTTCCTGCTCATTCTTGTCTGTCGAGGTGTCACCTTTATAGTTCGCGGTGGCTATCCAGGCGGCGCAGAATAGCGTCAGGCGCGCGAAGAAATAGAAGAATGCCATCAAACCAATGACCGAACCGAACGCCGCGCCGGAAGGTGAACTGGCCAGTTTAGGTAATGCTACCGTCATCGCGAACTTGATGACTTCAAAGCCTACGGCAGCAATCAGCGTGCCGCGGAAGAGCGCTTTGCGTTTAGGCTTATGGCGTGGCAAAACGAAGAATATCCAAAGAAATAACAAGTAGTTGGCGAAGATGGAGATCGACAGGGCAATCAGCGTCATTGCTGGGCGCAACCACTCAATGCCATCTAGCCCCAGCGCGGTTACAATTCTATTTTGCGCGGTGCCGGCTACCGAGGTCAGGAAAAGCGTAATAATCAGCGCAATAACCAGACCGATCAGCGACAGGAAATCCCGCGTATACTGAAAATAAATCTTCTCTTCATCTTTCGGATTCCGTTCCCACACATCGCGCGATTGGGCGCGAATCGCTTCACGCAGGTTTCCCATCCAACTGATGCCGGAATAGAGTGCGATCAGCAAACCGGTAATCCCCACGGTAGTACGCTGCTGCACGGCGGTATTGACGGTATTTTTGAGCGTATTCGCAAGACTGGGATCGCTAATACTATTAACAATGCGATTAATTAGCTCCGTCAGTAGATCGGGATTAGAGGCCAACACAAAACCCACGGCAGCAAAAGACACCATGAGAATCGGGATCAGCGACAGAAAGGAAAAGTAGGTAATCGCTGCGCCAAACTGGTTGCCCATGCGATCGTTGAAGCGTTCGCCCGCGCGAATCAGGTGCGCTACGCTGGGAATAGCCTGAATACGCGCGCCCAGACGCTTACTCTTGCCCAGAAACGAGAGAGGTTGCTGTGGCGATGTGTCCCTTTCAGGGGGTGACGATGTTGACTGGCGATCCGGATCTACCGGTACAGGCATTGCGTTTCTCCTGTGTTCGGGATTAGTTTATTAGCGTCAGTGTGATTATAACCAACAATATAACAATGTTGCTTTTCGATATTTTCTGCACGTGCGTTATACACGGACGTTAAGCGAGTGAATTTTCCATGCCAACACCTTCCCCATCCGAACCGTCGCTGAGCGGTTTGCGCCTTAATCTGCGCATCGTTTCTATTGTGGCGTTCAACTTCGCCAGCTATCTGAATATCGGCCTGCCGTTGGCGGTGCTGCCGGGGTATGTGCACGATCACCTTGGCTACAGTGCATTCTGGGCTGGGCTGGTGATCAGCCTGCAATACTTCTCCACGCTATTAAGCCGCCCGCATGCGGGTCGCAGCGCCGACGAAAAAGGACCGAAGAAAATCGTTGTCTGGGGGCTGGCTGGCGTCATGCTGAGCGGAGTGTTTTATCTGCTGGCCGCCTTTAGCGACGCCTCGCCAGTGATGACGCTGCTGCTACTGTGTCTCGGGCGTATTGTGCTCGGCGCCGGACAGAGCTTTGCTGGTACCGGTGCAACGCTCTGGGGCGTTGGCGTGGTGGGTTCCCGACACATCGGACGCGTGATTTCATGGAATGGTATTGCCACCTATGGCGCGATGGCGATTGGCGCACCGCTCGGCGTCTGGCTCAACCATATCGGTGGGCTAAAACTGCTTTCCGTCTGCATTATCCTGATCGCAGCCGTGGCGATTGTCCTCGCGCTGCCGCGCCCAGCGGTACAGGTGGCGCCGGGGAAAAAGATTCCTTTCCGCGAAGTGCTGGGGAAAGTCTGGGTTTACGGCATTATTCTGGCGATCGCCTCTGCGGGTTTTGGCGTGATCGCCACCTTCATTACGCTGTTTTATGCTGATAGGAACTGGGACGGTGCCGCGCTGACGCTGACTATTTTCAGTTGTGCCTTTGTCGGCGCACGATTGGTGTTTCCTAACAGTATTCAGCGGTTTGGCGGGCTGCGCGTGGCGATGGCGTGCTTCGTGATTGAGATCGTCGGGTTATTGCTGGTCTGGGGAGCGACGCAGCCGCTGATGGCGGAAATCGGCGCATTTCTCGCGGGGGCAGGATTCTCTTTAGTGTTCCCAGCATTAGGCGTTGTCGCCGTTCAGGCCGTATCACCGCAGAATCAGGGTAGCGCGCTGGCAACCTATACGATATTTCTCGATTTATCGCTGGGCATCGTCGGGCCGGTGGCGGGGGTGCTGATGGCCTATACCGGCATCGCCTCTATTTATCTGGCGGCGGCGCTGCTAGGGCTATGTGGTCTGGCACTGACGTGGCGGCTGACTCAGCGCACGGCAATCAGAGAACAACAGTAGCCACCGCAGTGGCTACTGTCAGGCTGTCACGTCGATTATTTCAGCTTCAGCGTGTGGATGATGCCTTCCGCTTCGGTTTGTGCCTGCTGTTGATTGCTGGCTGGCAGCGTGATCTGCAACGTCAGCAGTTGGTTGTCCACTTTGCCCAGCACGACAGAGGAATAAGCCTGCTGCCCGCTGCTGGTGATAATGCTATCGAGCTGTTGCAGCTTCTTGCCGTCAACGTCGATGGTTTTGTTGGTCACGACCTGAAGATTGGCGTCACGCGTGCGTTGCTGATCTTCCAGGCGCTGCGCTAGTACGGTCAATTCTTCCGTGGTGTTGTCGCCCAAAATCACGATGACCGCTTTCTGCCCATTGTCGTTGGCGTAAACATGCATGTTGTTCGCCTGTGTTCCCACTTTTCCGCTCTGGTCGCGCATATCGGCGGGCAGGGTGAACGCAATCTTGCCGTCCATTAATTCAATATTCTGACTTGCACTGGCTTCTGCGGCAGGTTTATCTTGCGCGCCCGCTTTTGCGGCGTCATCCGTTTTGCCATCACAGGCAGCAAGCAGGCCGACAAGCAAGCCGACACCGAGATATTTGATTACATTCGACATGGGACCCCTTTCTCTCGTTTTTGAAACCGATAATCGTTTTAAACAGGTAATAACAGTATGGCACCCTATTCAGATAGCAAAAACAAGCATTTTGTTGTTGCAAACCGTTGTTAGTACCTGCGTTATTTTTACAAAACGATGAGTGATTTGATGAGAAAAGGCGGCGTAGATTGCCGCCCGATTGGCATTAATGGTGGCTGCTGACAGAGCGGTAGTCGGCTGAGTCGTTCTGTTCGCTTAGACGTTTAAGCACCATGTTCAGCATGACGCCGTACATCGGCAGGAAGAATGCCAGGCTGATCAGCAGTTTGAAGGCATAGTCCACCATCGCGATTTCAACCCAGTTTGCTGCCATGAAGGCATCGGTGCTGCGGTAAAACGCAATGAAGAAAAAGGCCAGCGTATCGCTGAAATTACCAAACACGGTCGACACTGTCGGCGCGACCCACCACGCGCGTTTCTGGCGCAGTCGATTAAAGACGTGAACATCCAAAATCTGGCCGAGAACATAAGCCATAAAGCTGGCGCAGGCGATGCGCGCCACGACGATATTCACCTGACTTAATGCCTCGAACGACTGCCACGATCCCTGATAAAACAGGCTCGATACCAGATAGGAAATGACCAGAGCAGGCACCATCACCGTCAGAATGATGCGACGCGCCAGCGGCGCACCGAAAACCCGTACCGTCAGGTCAGTTGCCAGAAAAATAAACGGAAAGGTAAACGCGCCCCAGGTGGTATGAAAACCGAAAATCAATACTGGGAGCTGAACCAGATAATTACTCGACGTAATAATCAGGACATGGAACAACGATAGCCAGATCAGCGCCGTAAGCCGCTGCTGGGGAGTAAAACGATACATAATGTGACCTTTTTGGTTATTGGGGTTAGGGAACCCAAGAGATAACGTGCAGATTTATGCTGCAATGCGGCGGCATAATACGCAATCGCTTCGTTAATGCAATGTCTTTTGCCCAGAAAAAATGGTTGTTTTATACGCAAACGTTGTCGTCGCTTGCGTCGGGAAATCCTCAGCGTAAACTAAGGCGGTTTTTTGATTCCTGTACTGAGAACGTTGATGACCGATCCCTTTACCAACCCAGATAAAACCCTTGATGCACAGGGACTGCGCTGCCCGGAGCCTGTAATGATGGTGCGTAAGACGGTACGCCAGATGGACTCTGGGCAAACGCTGCTGATTATTGCCGACGATCCGGCCACCACCCGCGATATTCCCGGTTTTTGCGTGTTCATGGAGCATGAGCTTCTGGCACAGGAAACCGAGCAGCTTCCCTATCGGTATCTGCTGCGCAAAGGCCAATAATACTCAATGCGTTATACCGTTCGTTGACGTGTGTGATTAGGAGAAACACGGGGATGAGGTTCCCGTAGGGAGACCTCGCCCCGTGGTCGCTCCGTGTATCTCGATCCTTCAATCCACAGCCTGCAACGGTAATATTAGTCCCGTTTTCTCAGCAGCCGCAGCGCGTTGGCGGTAACCAGCGCCGTTGCGCCGGAATCGGCCAGCACCGCTAGCCACAGCCCGGTAATGCCCAGAATGCTGGTGACCAGAAAGACCGCTTTCAGTCCCAGCGCGATGGCAATGTTCTGACGAATATTACGCTGTGTGGCCCGTGACAGGCTAATCATCGCCGCCAGCCCAGTCAGGCGGCTGTGCGTTAACGCTGCGTCTGCCGTCTCCAGCGCCACATCCGTACCGCTACCCATCGCAATGCCGATCGTTGCAGCTTTCATTGCCGGAGCGTCGTTGATACCGTCACCCACCATCGCCACGGGATGCTGCTTGCTCAACTCGCTGACCGCCGTGACCTTATCGGCAGGGAGCAAGCTGGCGCGGTAATCGATCCCTAGTCTTGCCGCAATCGCTGCTGCCGCGCGGGGATTATCGCCTGTAAGCATCACGCCATGGATCCCCAACTGCTGCAAGGCATCCAGCGCTTCACGCGCATCGTGGCGTAGCGTATCGCTGAGCGCCAGCAAACCCAGCAACCTGTCGTCTTCTTGTACGACTACGACGGTTTTTCCTTCGCTTTCCAACGCGTCAATCTGTTGCATCCAATCGGCGTCGAGCAGGTCGGGGGCAACGCGAGTCGGCGCACTGACCTGAATCCGTTTGCTGCCTATCGTGCCTTCCACGCCGACCCCCGCTAGCGCTTTGCGGTTTTCCGCCAGCGGCAGGAATGTGTTGCTGGATAACGCATGCTGGACAATCGCTTTGGCAAGTGGGTGATGAGAACCCGATTCCACGGCGGCGGTGCGCGTCAGCAGCGCTGTTTCGCTAATGCCTGCGGCGGGGAGCACGTCCGTCACCTGCGGCTTACCTTCTGTCAGCGTGCCTGTTTTGTCGAACGTGATGGTCTTGATGCTGCCTAGTGATTCCAGCGCTGCACCGCCTTTAATCAGCGCCCCACGGCGCGTAGCGGCGGCCAGCCCAGACGTAATCGCCGCAGGCGTTGAGATCACCAGTGCGCACGGACAGCCGATTAACAACAGCGTCAGACCGCGATAAATCCACTCTTGCCACGGCTGCGCCAGCAACAACGGCGGCACGAGGATCACCAGCAGCGACAGCAGCATGATGGCCGGCGTGTAATAACGGCTGAACTTATCAAGGAAGCGCTCTATCGGTGCACGGCGTTCTTCCGCTTCTTCTATCAGTTGCAGAATGCGGTCGATCGCGCTGTTGCCCGGCTGTGAGACCACGCGCAATTGCACGACCCGATCGACACACAGGCTGCCTGCGGCAATTTTCTCACCCGGCGTACGTTCAACGGGGACCGACTCGCCGGTCAGAGCACTTTCATCAAAGCTGGCGTCGCTGTTTAAGAGCTCCGCATCAGCGGGAAGCCGCCCACCGGGTGCGACTTCAATCACATCGCCGGGAACCAGACTGGCGACAGGCACAAGACGCCGTTGCCCGTTGACGATCGCCGTGGCATCTTCGGGAAGCAGCGCCATCAGTGCCGTTACGCCCCGTCGTGCGCGGTTGGCCGCGTAAGACTCTAGGTATTCGCCCAGCATAAACAGCAGCAAAATGACCGTCGCTTCGGTGGTGGCGCCAATCAAGAGCGCCCCGATAGACGCCACGCTCATCAACGTTTCAATCGCGAAGGGAGTACCGGAGCGAATGAGCTGCACCGCTTTTTTCAGGATCGGAGTCAGCCCGACAATCGTGGTCGCGATAAACGCGATCTGCCCGCCGCGCTCGCTGAGCAGGGAAAGTCCCCAGCTTGCAGCAGCCAGCAAAGTGAAAAGTATTAAGAAACCATATTCATGTACGAAACGACGTACGGTTGAGAGTTCGGGTGGTGCGAGGGGGAGTGCGTTGTCCTGCAAGGTAAAGCCCGCTTGCTGGACGGCATGTTGAACCTGAGGACGAATGTCGGTGTCGGCATCAACAACCAGTTTTTCGGTGGCGAACAGCACTTTGGCTTGTTCAATTCCGGTGAGATTTTTTACTGCATTTTCAATTTTACGTGCGCAGCTAGGACAATCCATCCCGCTGATTTTCCAGCTAAAACGCTGGTTGGATCGGGGCCTGTCGCTGTCTCCGCCGTCGGGGTCGTCTGAATCTGCGCTACCGCCGCCGTCTGACGAATGTTGCTCTGTGCCACCCGTGGTCTGTCCCACGGCGTCAGATGCGTGTTTGATTGAACAGCAACTGTGCTCGGCATGGTTCGAATGCTGCGCGTGTTCATTGCAGCAGCTTTTGGTATGTTGCGCGGTTTTGCGCGGCGCGTGATGAACGCTGTTGTTGCAGCAGGCTGATTTCTCAGTGCTGTGGTGCTGATGAGAGTGCATGTCTTCCTCCTAGGTGATTAGTGATAGCGATTCTCATCAGGAACTTTACACTGCCGCCCAATGCTTAGCCAGCCTTTCGTGAGCGCCGAAAACGTCAGAAATAGAGGGAGCGAACAATCAGGAAATGGCCGCCAAAATAGCCCGCCGCCACAATCGCTTGATGGGCGCGGAACGGAAAACGGTAATGGTGAATCAGCCAGGCTGCATGGGCGACAAACAGCAATACGGTGCCCGTCAGCAGGGAGAAATTCGCGTTTGTTCCCAACGCAAAATATCGCTCGCCAGCAATCCAGACCATCAGCGTGGTTATGATGATGAATGCGCAGGCGGGCCAGCGCTGTGTGTCCAATCGTCCCCAGATAATCGCGATCAGGATCGCAGCCAGAATGACGAGTGTTAATGCCAGCGGCCAGAAGAAGGTGAGCGCGATTTGTCCGGTAAAGAAGCTAATTGTGTACAGCAAATGGGAGAGGAAATAGGCACCAAATGCGTAAAGCAGACGCTGAGTCGGCAGCAGCAACAGAGTATCTGCGATCAGTGTTGCCAGCAGCCCCAGCACAATCAGATAGCCCAGCACGCCAAGCAGCGGCGTCTGCCAGGCCAGCGCCAGCAGCAGTAGCATGGTGACCGGTTTGAATAACCAACGTTGCCACGTTGGGCCCCGGTAGCTGGCGTCCACATACAGCCAACCAGAAAAAAGTACAGCAATAAATGACCAAAGCATAGCGTGTCCTTTTTGTGTTTTTGTTTGTGTCAGGATAAAGATAAGCCGTTCTTTATTCAGTGTAGGGGATTGTGAGGAAGTTAAACAACGCGTCGTGAGACGGATGCGACTTCTGTGAGCTTCATGGTATGTTATCGCCTGTTTTTATTGTAGATGGGCGCCGTGACGTCTCGAAGGGAGCACTGTGTTGAATGAGTAATGAATCCGCGCTTTATTGTATTCAATTTATAAATAACGGTAAGAATTACCAGCTTTACGTGCGTGAGTTGGTGCAGAGCAGCCTGTTCGGTTTTATTGAAATCGCCGACTTCGTGTTTGATAGCCAGTCTGCGGTGTTGGTTGACCCGTCAACCGAGAAACTGAAAACGGAATTTTCCGGCGTTAGCCGCAGTTTCATCCCGCTACAGGCGATCATTCGTATTGATGCCGTGACGGAAAAAGGCAGCGCCCGCATTTCTGATTTAGGCGACAATGTGACCGCGTTCCCTTATCTTCCCAGCAAGAAACCCTGATTTTTCGGCGCGTGTCCTTTGAGCGAAAGGGCACGCGCTTTATCCGCTTTGTGCCCCAGCAGAAGTAGCGGTTACGACTTCGGCGACTTAGGCAGCTTTTTCTGCCACGCCAGCAGTTCAAACACGCCAAAAAGGAAAATACGTGCCTGAAGCGCGCGGTTCAGCGCGGGGCTGTCTTTCGGCTGGCTGGATTTTAACAGCAGCAGTTGAAAACCATGCATCAGGATCATAAACACCATCGCCACGGTCATGAAGATATTCAACGGCCTGGGAAACGGCTGAATCAGGTTGAGCAACAAAAATCCCCACACGCCCAGCATCAATAATCTGCCAAGGTTAATCAAAATCATCTCTTACCCTTACGTTGCTGCGAAGATCACTGACGGATGTACAAACGGTAGGCGACCTGACCGGCAATTTTCTCGCGGTGCAGTTGCCAATTCTCTGGGATAGTCAGCTGCGCATTTTCCACCTCGGTTTCCACGTAAATCCACGCGTCTGGCGCCAACCAACCCTGTTGTTCCAGCAGCGCAAGCGTGTTATTCAGCAGTTCTTTACGAAACGGCGGATCGAGAAACACGACGTCAAATGGCGTGCCCGGCTTCGCCAGCCAGCTCAGGGCATCAGTATTGACCACCTCGGCATTTTCCGCCCGAAGTAACGCCAGATTTTGCGTTAATTGCTGGGCGACTGCACGCTCCATTTCCAATAATGTGGTGTGAGCGGCGTAACGGGATAAGGCTTCCAGCCCGAGCGCGCCGCTGCCAGCGAAACAGTCCAGACAACGCGCCTGTTGGATGACGGGAGCCAACCAGTTAAACAACGTTTCCCGCACGCGATCGGTGGTGGGACGTAAACCGGGGCTATCAGGAACCGGAAGTTTTCTGCCGCGCCATTGACCACCGATGATTCGGATTTGTCCGGCGGCTGACGATGCGTTTTTTTTAGCCATAGCTCACAGGGTTATTGTTGTGCCGCATCATCATGGTGTGGATACGGGCAGGAAATTTCTGGCGCTATTCTAGCGGCGGTTACGTGTAGAGGGAATGTTAAGATGGATGTTAAGGCGCTTAACCCAAAATTTTGTGTTGTCTGCGGCCTTCTGATAACACGCGGCGTTTGACACACTTCGTTACGGACATTGCCTTTCGTTACGAAGATTGCAGGTAACGAGTCGCATTGTCTGCCATTGCCTCCGTGTTGCTGTCGGCAGGAAAGTGTTAAACTTATTGTTTAAATATGATTTTCATTGATTGATTCGCTGCGGTGAGCAGCGTGGAGCGCGATCGCACATGTCAAAAGAAAAGAAGCGCGGTTTTTTTTCCTGGCTGGGACTAGGGAAACAGGAAGAAAAACAACAAGAGCAGCCGCAAGAGACGCCGGTTGTGGACGAACAGCCCTCAGCGGCGGGCTCGGATGCCGCAGCATTGGCTCATCAGACCGTTGAACACGCGCCGAAGCACGTAGAAAAATCGCTGCCGGAAGCGTCTGTCATTTCTACCCCCGTAATTTCCGCAACCGACGATCGTGACCCGACCGATCATGACGTTCTCGATCGGGATGTCGCGGATCCGATCGTGCAGACCGAGATCGCCGAAAGTGTCATAGCGACTGAGGCCGAACCGGATGTCGTGCAGCCGGAAGAATACGAAGAACAAGAACTTGCGCAACCAGAGGCGGTTCCGGTTATTGCGCAAGAGCAGGAACGCCCAACGAAAGAGGGGTTCTTCGCGCGACTGAAACGCAGTCTGGTAAAAACGCGCCAGAACCTCGGTTCAGGATTTATCGGATTGTTTCGCGGTAAGAAAATCGACGACGATCTGTTTGATGAGCTGGAAGAACAACTGCTGGTTGCGGATGTCGGGGTCGAGACGACCCGTAAGATCATCGGCAGCCTGACAGAGCACGCCAGTCGCCGCCAGTTGAAAGATGCTGATACGCTTTTTGTGAAGCTGAAAGACGAAATGGCGGAGATTCTTGCTAAGGTGGACGCCCCGCTGAATATCGAAGGCAAAACGCCTTATGTCATTCTGATGGTTGGCGTTAATGGTGTGGGTAAAACCACCACCATCGGGAAACTGGCACGTCAGTTCCAGGCGCAGGGCAAATCCGTGATGCTGGCAGCGGGGGATACCTTCCGTGCGGCGGCGGTTGAGCAGCTTCAGGTCTGGGGACAGCGCAATAACGTGGCGGTGGTCGCGCAGCATACCGGCGCGGATTCGGCATCGGTGATTTTCGATGCGATTCAGGCAGCGAAAGCTCGCGGCGTGGATGTGCTGATTGCGGATACCGCTGGTCGCTTGCAGAACAAAGCGCACTTGATGGAAGAGCTGAAAAAAATTGTGCGTGTGATGAAGAAACTGGACGAAGACGCGCCGCATGAAGTGATGCTGACGTTGGACGCGAGCACCGGTCAGAACGCGGTGAGTCAGGCTAAGTTGTTTAATGAAGCTGTTGGGCTGACGGGGATTACCCTGACGAAGCTGGACGGTACCGCGAAAGGCGGGGTGATTTTCGCTATTGCCGACCAGTTTGCGATTCCTATCCGCTATATTGGGGTTGGGGAAGGCATTGATGATTTACGGCCCTTCAAGGCCGATGATTTTATTGAGGCACTTTTTGCCCGAGAGGATTAAAACGGATGATTCGTTTTGAACAGGTCAGTAAAGCTTACCTCGGTGGGCGTCAGGCATTGCAAGGGGTGAATTTCCATCTGCGCCCTGCGGAAATGGCGTTCCTGACCGGCCATTCTGGCGCAGGGAAAAGTACCCTGCTGAAACTGATTTGTGGCATTGAACGTCCCAGCGCGGGTCAGATTTTGTTTGGCGGTCATAACATTAGCCGCCTGAAAAAACGTGAAGTCCCGTTCTTGCGGCGTCAGATCGGCATGATCTTTCAAGATCACCATCTGCTGATGGAACGCACGGTCTATGACAATGTCGCGATGCCGCTCATCATCGCGGGTGCCAGCAGTGAGGATATCCGTCGTCGGGTGTCCGCTGCGCTGGACAAGGTTGGCCTGCTGGATAAAGCGAAAAACTATCCTATCCAACTGTCAGGTGGTGAGCAGCAGCGCGTTGGCATTGCGCGCGCGGTGGTGAACAAACCCGCCGTATTGCTGGCGGATGAACCGACCGGCAATCTGGACGAAGCGCTGTCAGAAGGCATTCTGCGCCTGTTTGAAGAATTCAATCGCGTTGGCGTCACCGTCCTGATGGCGACGCATGACACTGGGTTGATCACCCGCCGTAATTACCGTGTGCTGACGCTGTCGGATGGCCGCATGGTGGGGGGAAACCACGATGGTGAATAACGTCCGTAATGCGAAAAAGCCTGCTGAAAAATCGAAAGCGTTGCGCGGCGGCTGGCAGGAACAGTGGCGCTATGCCTGGACGAATACGCTGGCTGATATGCTGCGCCAGCCGCTGGCGACGTTCCTGACCGTCATGGTGATCGCCATTTCGCTGGCATTGCCCAGCATCTGTTATCTGGTGTGGAAAAACGTCAGTCAGGCTGCCACACAGTGGTATCCCTCGCCGCAGCTGACGGTGTATCTGGATAAATCGCTCGATGACAACGCGGCGCAGGCGGTTATCACGCAGCTTCAATCGGAAGAGGGCGTTGATAAAGTCAATTACCTGTCGCGCAATGAAGCGATGGGCGAGTTCCGCAACTGGTCTGGTTTTGGCGGCGCGCTGGATATGCTGGAAGAGAATCCGCTGCCAGCGGTGGCGATTATCACGCCGAAAATGAGCTTTCAGGATTCCACCACGCTGACAACACTACGGGATCGCGTGGCGGCGACGCAGGGCGTGGATGAAGTGCGGATGGACGACAGCTGGTTTGCACGGCTGGTGGCGCTGACCAATCTGGTTGGGCAAATTTCCGCGACGATTGGCATTTTGATGGTCGTCGCTGTCTTTTTGGTGATCGGCAACAGCGTGCGCCTGAGCATTTTCAGCCGCCGTGAAACCATCAACGTAATGAAGCTGATTGGCGCGACGGACGGGTTTATTTTGCGTCCTTTCCTGAATGGTGGCGCGGCAATGGGCGTCGGTGGTGCGGTGCTATCGCTGATTCTGTCACAGGCGCTGGTCTGGAAGCTGGATGCGGTGGTGGCACAAGTGGCTTCCGTCTTTGGTACGACGTTCGCTGTTAAAGGGCTGAGTTGGGATGAGTCTCTGCTGCTGCTGTTAATCGCTGGCATGATTGGTTGGCTGGCCGCCTGGTTGGCCACCGTGCAACATTTACGCCGTTTTACACCACAGTAAGCGTTTTCTGGTATAATTATCCCCTGTAATTCAGACCGTATTGCAGGGGAAATCTCCTCAGCGACATCTCTTCTTTGCGCTTCCCGCTGTGTTTTCCCCTTGATTTTTCGTGCGTTAACGGTTCGTTTTCCCCCTGCTTGATCTCTGGCAGGAGGTGAATAAAATGATAGGAACTTGCGAGCGAAATCACAGTCTGAATAGACAGATTTTAGGATTTGAGTAAATAGGTTTTAAAGATGCCGTGTTTTGCTATTTTCGCGCAAAACGATGCGGCGAAGTAGTGCTAATATAGTCGACTGCAATATGACGAGTAGAGCAACTGAGAGGGTTGAATGACCAAAGATATGCAAACTTTCACCTTAGTTCCCCAGGGCAGTCTGGAAGGGTATATTCGTGCCGCCAATGCCTATCCGATGCTGACGGCGGAGGAAGAGCGGGCGCTGGCTGAACGGCTGCATTATCAGGGCGATCTGGATGCGGCTAAGCACCTGATTCTGTCACACCTGCGTTTTGTTATTCACGTTGCCCGTAACTATTCCGGCTACGGCCTGCCGCAGGCGGACCTGATTCAGGAAGGGAATATCGGCCTGATGAAGGCGGTACGCCGCTTTAACCCTGAAGTGGGCGTGCGCTTGGTTTCTTTCGCCGTGCACTGGATCAAAGCAGAAATTCACGAATATGTGCTGCGTAACTGGCGTATTGTGAAAGTCGCAACCACCAAAGCACAGCGTAAACTGTTTTTTAACCTGCGGAAGACGAAAACGCGCCTCGGCTGGTTTAATCAGGATGAAGTCGAGCTGGTGGCACGCGAACTTGGCGTGACCAGCAAGGACGTGCGCGAGATGGAATCTCGTATGGCGGCGCAGGATATGACGTTCGATCCAACGCCGGAAGAAGATTCGCACGATGGCAAGGCGATGTCGCCGATGCTTTACCTACAGGATAAATCGTCTGACTTTGCCGACGGCATTGAAGAAGATAACTGGGACACGCATGCGGCGGATAAGCTCACCTACGCGCTGGAAGGGCTGGATGAACGCAGCCAGCACATTATCCGTGCGCGTTGGCTGGACGATGAGAACAAATCCACCTTGCAGGATTTGGCCGATCAATACGGCGTTTCCGCCGAGCGCGTGCGTCAGTTAGAAAAAAATGCAATGAAAAAACTGCGAGCGGCGATAGAAGCGTAATCGCTCTTATCGTCTCTTTCTGTAGCGACCGGGTAATACCCGGTCGTTTTGTTTTTTTGTCTGATGTCAGTCCGGCTTATCTGGGTTGAGTTGGTCAAGAATCAACGGCGTTTCTTTTCTACGAATATAGCGCCAGCCGCCGGATACCGGTGAGAAGCCACAGGACACCATAAACCGCGCCAGCACTTCCTCTTTGATCGCCGCGTAGTCAGCGGCCGCTAGCCACCACTCTTTAACTTCGGGAAGTTGACGGAACGCTTCATCAATTAACAGTTTTCCTACTCCGCGTCGGCGTGTGGTTTCTCTTACCATTAAGTCGCTCAGTTCGGCATACTCTCCTTCGAGCTCAACCAGTACGGCACCGAGTAGTCGATCGTTAAAACGAGCAACAAACAACCGTTGATCAGGTGTGAGTTCTGCTTCGAGCAAATCAATATTTTGGTGCGGCCAGATTTTTGCCAGATCAATTTTGTCCTGGGCGCTGAATTGGGTGAGGCATTCTACTGCGAGTTTCATTTTTATCGGCACTCCATCAGATGAGTGAAGAATAATGTAGGTTCTTTGTAGTAAATCAGTTGTGTAATTTGATCGTTATGGTTAATAGGGCAAATGTTTTTCTCATTCTTTGTTTTTCGAGTAATCCATCAACAATTAATGCACAAAGTAGAATATCTGACTATATATAAATTAAATGCTGGATTTTGCATCTGGTGTTTTGTGCTGCTTGCTCCGCTTGTTTCTGACAATGTGAGTTGATTTGCAGCATAATATTCCTGTTTAATAATATGAAAAATAAAGCCTTATTAGAAACTATTACTAATAATAACCTAAGCCTTTCTTACTTATAAGAAAATAGCAGGTTATGGCAGAGGGCGGTCAGGTTTTCGGCAATATCCATAATGACAGATGGGGTAAAAAGAATGAAATTCAGTAAAGGTAAAGTATTGCTGATGGGTTGTATGGCTGCGGCGTTTAGCCATGCGGTCAGTGCTGCCGATATTAAAGTTGCGGTGGTTGGCGCGATGTCTGGCCCAGTGGCTCAGTATGGCGACATGGAATTCATTGGCGCGCGTCAGGCTATTGAAGATATCAACGCCAAAGGCGGCATAAACGGCAACAAACTGGTTGGCGTGGAATATGATGACGCGTGCGACCCCAAGCAAGCCGTTGCTGTAGCGAACAAAGTCATCAATGACGGCATCCGTTATGTGATTGGTCATCTGTGTTCCTCCTCTACGCAGCCTGCGTCTGATATTTATGAAGAAGAAGGCGTGATCATGATCACGCCTGCGGCAACCAATGCCGACTTGACCACGCGCGGCTACAAAATGGTGCTGCGTACGACGGGGCTGGATTCCGATCAGGGACCAACCGCAGCGAAGTACATCGTCGAGACCCTCAAACCTCAGCGTATCGCCGTCGTTCATGACAAACAGCAATATGGTGAAGGTTTGGCTCGCTCTGTTCAGGATAGCCTGAAAAAAGCCGGCGCGAATGTTGTTCTGTTTGAAGGTGTGACGGCGGGTGACAAAGATTTCTCTACGCTGGTTGCGCGCCTGAAGAAAGAGAACGTCGATTTCGTCTATTTTGGCGGCTACTACCCAGAAATGGGGCAGATTCTGCGCCAATCGCGTCAGGCTGGCATGACCACCAAATTCATGGGGCCGGAAGGCGTGGGTAACTCCTCACTGTCCAACATTGCGGGCGATGCATCTGAAGGGATGCTGGTCACGCTGCCGAAACGCTACGATCAGGTTCCTGCTAACCAACCGATTGTGGATGCGCTGAAAGCCAAGAAGTTGGACCCGACTGGACCGTTTGTCTGGACAACCTATGCTGCGCTGCAATCGCTGACCACCGCGATGGCGCGTACGGGTAGCGATGAGCCGGAAAAACTGGTTGCGGATCTGAAAGCGAAATCCGTGGATACCGTAATGGGACCATTAAGCTGGGATGCAAAAGGCGACCTGAAAGGGTTTGAATTTGGCGTATTTGAGTGGCACAAAGACGGTACGTCCAGCGCAGTGAAATAATCATCATGCCGTAGGCGGATAGCGGATGAATTTATCGTTGTCTGCCTCTGCGGTGTGAGGAGCATTCTCCGCCCTCTGCGTGTGTACCACTACTAATCCCTCAATACCGAGCCCCCGTTGCCGCAAGGCGCGGGGGCAGCATTTAAGGTTAAGGTATGTCCGAGCAGTTCCTTTACTTTTTTCAGCAGATGTTCAACGGCCTGACGTTGGGCAGCACCTATGCGCTGATCGCCATTGGCTACACCATGGTTTACGGCATTATCGGCATGATTAACTTCGCACACGGCGAAGTGTACATGATCGGTAGCTATGTCTCCTTTATTGTGATTGCAGCCCTGATGATGATGGGCATTGATGCTGGCTGGCTGCTGATTGGCGCCGCTTTCATTGCCGCCGTGGTCATTTCCAGCGCTTATGGCTGGAGTATCGAACGGGTGGCTTATCGGCCGGTTCGAACGTCAAAGCGCCTGATTGCGCTGATTTCCGCCATCGGGATGTCTATTTTCCTGCAAAACTACGTCAGCCTGAATCAGGGCTCACGTGATGTAGCGCTGCCGAGTCTGGTGACCGGCCAGTGGGTGTTGGGCGAAAGCAATGGCTTTGCCGCAACCATTAGCTCCATGCAGTTGATCATCTGGATTGTGACGTTCCTCGCCATGCTGGCGCTGACATTGTTTATTCGCTATTCCCGTATGGGACGCGCCTGCCGCGCTTGTGCGGAAGACCTGAAAATGGCGAGCCTGCTGGGTATCAGCACCGATCGCGTCATTTCCCTGACTTTCGTCATCGGTGCGCTGATGGCCGCCGTTGCAGGCGTGCTGTTGGGGCAGTTTTATGGCGTTATCAACCCCTATATCGGCTTTATGGCCGGGATGAAAGCCTTTACCGCTGCGGTACTGGGCGGAATCGGCAGTATTCCTGGCGCGATGATTGGTGGGTTGATTCTGGGTGTAGCCGAAGCACTGACGTCTGCGTATCTAAGTACAGAATACAAAGATGCGGTGTCATTTGCCCTGCTGATTGGGGTGCTGCTGGTGATGCCTACCGGCATTCTGGGTCGTCCGGAGGTTGAGAAAGTATGAAACAGCTCAATCTATTTAACGCGCTGGTTTCCGCGTTCATGCTGCTGGTGCTGGCCTCGTTCTTAATGGGCATGCAATTGGCGCTGGATGGCACCAAACTGGTGGTGCGTGGTGCCGATCAAGTTCGCTGGTACTGGATTGGCGCAGGCTGCATCGTGGTGTTCTTCTTCCAACTGATCCGCCCGTTCTTCCAGCAAAGCATCAAGAAATTTTCTGCGCCGTCGCTGGTGCTGCCGAGTTTTGATGGCAGTACGCCGCGGCAGAAAGTATTGGCAGCGGCCTTGATTATTGCGGCGATCGCTTGGCCGTTTCTGGTGTCGCGCGGTACGGTGGATATTGCCACCCTCACGCTGATTTACGTGATGCTGGGTCTGGGTTTGAACGTGGTGGTTGGCCTGTCCGGTCTGCTGGTATTGGGCTACGGCGGGTTTTACGCCATCGGCGCGTATACCTATGCGCTGCTGAACCACTATTACGGATTGGGCTTCTGGGAAAGTCTGCCGCTGGCGGGTATGGCGGCGGCGCTGTCTGGCTTCCTGCTCGGTTTCCCGGTGTTGCGTTTGCGCGGTGACTATCTGGCGATTGTGACGCTTGGGTTCGGCGAGATTGTCCGTATCCTGTTGCTGAATAATACCGAAATTACCGGTGGCCCGAACGGCATCAGCCAGATCCCTAAACCGACCTTCTTTGGTCTGGAATTCAGCCGCAGCGCGCGCGATGGCGGTTGGGATACGTTCCACAATTTCTTTGGCCTGCAATACGACCCAAGCGACCGTATTATCTTCCTGTATCTGGTGGCGTTGCTGTTGGTTGTGTTGACTCTGTTTGTTATTAACCGCCTGCTGCGGATGCCACTGGGACGCGCCTGGGAAGCACTACGCGATGATGAAATCGCCTGCCGTTCTCTGGGCCTGAGCCCCACGCGCATCAAGCTGACGGCCTTTACTATCAGCGCCGCGTTTGCAGGTTTTGCCGGTACGCTGTTTGCCGCCCGTCAGGGCTTTGTCAGCCCAGAATCGTTCACGTTCGCCGAGTCTGCCTTTGTGCTGGCCATCGTCGTGCTGGGCGGGATGGGGTCGCAGTTTGCGGTCATTCTCGCGGCAATCCTGCTGGTGGTATCTCGCGAGTTGATGCGCGATCTGAATGAATACAGCATGCTGTTGCTGGGTGCACTGATGGTTCTGATGATGATTTGGCGTCCGCAAGGCCTGCTGCCGATGAAGCGTCCTGAGATGAAGTTGAAAGTCGCGAAGAAGGAAGAGCAAGCATGAGCACGCAGCCACTATTATCAGTCAGAGGTCTGATGATGCGTTTTGGCGGCCTGCTGGCGGTCAACAACGTTGAAATGGATATTCATGCGGGCGAAATCGTTTCGCTGATTGGCCCTAACGGGGCAGGAAAAACCACGGTCTTCAACTGCCTGACCGGTTTTTATCGCCCGAGCGGTGGCACCATCATGCTGCGCGATCGTCATTTGGAAGGGCTGCCTGGTCAAGCCATTGCTCGTATGGGCGTGGTGCGCACATTTCAGCACGTTCGCCTGTTCCGTGAAATGACGGTGATCGAGAACCTGCTGGTCGCGCAACATCAGCACCTGAAAAGCGGCGTGTTTGCTGGGCTGTTGAAAACGCCGGGCTTTCGTCGTGCGGAAGCCGATGCACAAGAGCGCGCCGCGGTGTGGCTGGAACGTATCGGCCTGCTGGATTTAGCGAACCGTCAGGCGGGGAATCTGGCTTACGGCCAGCAGCGCCGTTTGGAGATTGCCCGTTGTATGGTGACGCGTCCCGAGCTGTTGATGCTCGATGAGCCTGCGGCCGGTCTGAACCCGAAAGAAACTGACGAGTTAAATCAGCTGATTGCGGAATTGCGCGATAGCCATCAGGTATCGGTGCTGTTGATTGAACACGATATGAAACTGGTCATGGGGATTTCCGACCGAATTTATGTTGTCAATCAGGGCACGCCGCTGGCACAGGGTACTCCAGCTGAAATTCGTAACAACCCGGATGTCATTCGTGCCTATCTGGGTGAAGGATAACGTTTATGCTGTCATTACATCAGGTTTCCGCCCATTACGGAAAAATTCAGGCGTTGCACCAGGTTAGCCTGCATATTAATCAGGGCGAGATTGTTACGCTTATCGGTGCGAACGGCGCCGGTAAAACCACGCTGCTGGGCACGCTGTGTGGCGACCCACGCGCGACGGAAGGCACCATCACGTTTGACGGCAAGGACATCACGAACTGGCAGACCGCGCAGATTATGCGTGAAGCTATCGCGATTGTACCGGAAGGCCGCCGCGTCTTTTCCCGCATGACGGTAGAAGAAAATCTGGCGATGGGGGGATTTTTTGCCGATCGCGAGCAGTATCAAGAACGGATTGCGCGTGTCTACGATCTGTTCCCACGCCTATATGAGCGCCGCGCTCAGCGTTCCGGCACCATGTCCGGCGGTGAGCAACAGATGCTGGCGATTGGCCGTGCGCTGATGAGTCAGCCGCGTCTATTGCTACTGGACGAACCGTCGCTGGGTCTGGCGCCGATTATCATCCTGCAAATTTTCGATACCATCCAGCAACTGCGTGAAGAGGGCATGACCATCTTCCTGGTGGAGCAAAATGCCAATCAGGCGCTGAAATTGGCAGACCGAGGTTATGTACTTGAAAACGGCCATGTCGTGTTGGAAGATACCGGTGCGGCATTGTTAGCTAATGAAGCGGTACGTTCGGCCTATCTGGGCGGATAATTAAAGTTTTGTTGAAAGGTTAAGAAGAGATGGCCATTGAAGGGTTGTTAGCGCACCGCATCGCTCAGTTAAAAAGTTCCGCCATCCGTGAACTGCTGAAACACAGCAAGATGGAAAATATTATCTCGCTGGCTGGCGGGATTCCGTCCGATGCATTATTTGATTTCGAAGGGTTAAGTCAGGCCACGCAGTTAGCGATTACTGAACAGCCGAAAACGGCATTCCAGTATGGCTTGACCGAAGGCAGCGGCGTGCTGCGCGATCGCATTGCCGAGCTGTGTGCTGTGCGCGGCGTCAAAACGCGCGGTGATGATATTGTCGTAACGGCCGGTTCACAGCAGGCGCTGGATCTGATCATGCGCTCGATGGTCGATCCGGGCGACGTGTTTGTTGTTGAACGCCCGACCTATCTGGCAGCGCTGCAAACGCTGGAACTGGCGCAGGCGCAGGTGATGTCTGTGTCATCCGATGTCGACGGCATGGTCGTCGATGAGCTGGAAGAGCTGCTGAAGAAACAGCGCATCAAAGGCGTTTATATCGTTCCGAATTTCGGTAACCCGAGCGGCGTGACGCTGAGCTATGAACGTCGCCTGAAATTGATTCAACTGGCAGAACGCTACGGTTTTGTCATTATCGAAGACGATCCCTATGGCGAGCTGCGCTTCACCGAAGAGCGCAACCCGACGCTGTTCCAACTGGCGCAAGAGCAACTGGGTAGCACGGAATACGTGCTGTATACCTCCACGTTCTCGAAAGTGCTGGCTCCGGGATTACGTCTCGGTTGGGCGATTCTGCCGGATTGGCTGTTGCACAAAGTGGCGATTATCAAACAGGCCGCTGACCTGCATGCCAGCGCATTGTCGCAGACCGTCGCGGAATGTTATCTGGGGCTGGGTCGTCTGGATTCGCAGATCGAAAAAATTCGCCACGCCTATAAGCACAAAGGCGAGTTGCTGGCGCAACTGGTCGAGAAGGAACTGGGTGATGTGATCACCTTCAACCAGCCGAAAGGTGGGATGTTCCTGTGGGCGAAGTTCCGTCAGGACGATTTCAACACGACAGAATGGCTGAAGAAGACGCTGGATCAGGGAGTGGTCTTTGTGCCGGGCGAGTTTTTCTTCCCAGATAATCTCGATTACTCAACGCTGCGTCTGTCCTTTGCGACGGCAACGGATGAGCAAATGCATGAAGCGGTGGCTCGTTTGCGTCGGGCACTGTAATCGCCGATAACGGATTGCCCGTTAATGTGAAAAAACCGCTGATATCTCAGCGGTTTTTCTTTATGCGCGCCGTATTACCAGACTGAGCAGTTAAAAGGTCTCCCAGTTTTGGTTACTTGAATTACCCGCTAACGCCAGTTTTGGCTTTTGCAGTGTAGCGATGGGTGGTGCGATGCGCTGTGGCTGAATACCGTCTATCTTGAAAACACTCATTAATTCAACAAGATGTTTCGCCTGTTGGCTCAGGCTGTCTGCGGCGGAAGCCGACTCTTCAACCAGCGCTGCGTTCTGCTGGGTGACCTGATCGAGCTGATTCACCGCATCATTCACCTGAGATACACCCTGTTCCTGCTCGTGGGTGGTTAGCCCGATCTCATTGATGAGATTGGCGACACGCTGCGACTGTTCCACGATTTCCTCAATGGTGACGCCCGCTTCGTTAACTAGCTGTTCACCCGCTTCCACTTTTCCTACGCTGAGGCTTATCAAATCCTTGATTTCACGTGCGGCGGAAGCAGAACGCTGAGCCAATGAACGCACTTCTCCAGCAACTACTGCGAATCCACGTCCCTGTTCCCCTGCTCGTGCGGCTTCGACTGCGGCGTTAAGCGCCAGAATATTAGTTTGAAAGGCGATACCGTCAATCACACCAATAATATCGCCGATTTTACGTGAACTCGCGGTGATTTCTTCCATGGTTCGCACGACATTATTAACGACATCCCCCCCTTTGCGGGCGGCAGCGCTGGCAGAATTGGCAAGCTGTGTGGCATTGCGCACCGTGTCGGCGTTCTGTTTCACGGTCGTATTCATTTCTTCCATGGAGGCTGCGGTTTCCTGTAGGTTCGCGGCCTGCTCTTCTGTACGTTGGCTCAGGTCGGTATTGCCGATGGCAATCTGACTGGCACCGGTAGCGATAGATTCGCTGGTTTGATGAACTTGCCCCACGATGTTGCTTAGACTCTGACGCATTTCCTCCATCGCGGCCAGAATGCTGGTGGTGTCTCCGGCACGACGTTCAATGGTAATAGCAAGATTCCCCTGTGCGACCTGACGGGTAATCTCCAGCGTATAGGACGGCTCTCCGCCGAGTTGGCGCTTGATTTTCCGTGTGATCCACCAGGCGATAACGCCTCCAAGTAAGGAGGCACAGAGTGCTAGAATGAGCATCAAGGTGCCAGCATTTAGCGCTTCTTTTTCAGACTGGTTGGCCATGTTGACCGTGAGGTGTTTCTGCATCTCGACCATCTTGTCCAGCACATCGAATACGCTGGCTTGTGTGGTACGTATCTCCGTCAGCAGGAAATGACGAAAGTCATCATGCTGGCTGGACATCGCCAGTTCGATGCCTTTCTTCACGCTGCTCGTATACGCAGGCCGTACCTGAATCAGCGTAGTGAGCAGTGTTTTTGCTTCGTCATCCACGACACTTTTCTGTATTTGTGCCAGTAAATCATTATTACGAGCGATGGACTGCTCGATGCGATCCTTCTCCACTTTCATTTGTTGTTGATCGGTGAGGAGCCCAATGTTTCTAATGGAGCGAGCGACGATGTTGACGTTATCTTTAACTTCCTGCATCAGCAGAAGATTGGTAATACGCACTTGTGACAACGTTTGAATGTTGCCGCCGAGTTTTTCTAACTGGACGCGACTCAGTATGGCGATTAAAAAACCAATCACGATAATGAGCGTAAAACCCAGGGCAAGATCATGAACGTTTTTTGCACAACCCGACGTCAACATTGACCTGACGAGTCGACTATGATCTTATGCTCCTCTTTTGAGGAGTGACCATGAATTTAGATACCATCAAAGCACATTTCAGTATCATCCGCGACGAGCGACAAAGCACAAAAGTGGATTACCCACTGTTTGATATTTTGTTTGCTTCAATCTGCGCAGTGATAGCGGGAGGCCAGGGCTGGACTGACATTCGTGAGTACGTTCTCGGCCATCATGACTGGTTCCTTAAACAGGGCTTATTTGAAAAAGGTGTGCCCGTTGATGATACCTTTGCTCGCCTAATTTCAAATATAGAGCCCGCTGAATTCCGCGATTGTTTTCTCGCCTGGATGAAAGCCGTGCACAAGTTAACCTGTGGTGAAGTCGTCGCTATTGATGGCAAGACTTTGCGCGGCTCTTATGACAGAGACGACAGGCAAAGCACCATCCATATGGTAAGTGCCTATGCCAGCGCCAACCAACTCGTATTGGGCCAGCTTAAAACCGATGCTAAGAGCAATGAAATCACCGCAATACCCGCGCTGATTCAGATGTTGGACTTGCGAGGAGCCATCGTGACAATTGATGCGATGGCCTGCCAGACCAAGATTGCCAAGGCGATCACGAGCAAAGGTGGCGACTACTTATTGGCAGTTAAGGGCAATCAAGGCAAGTTAGCGGCAGCGATACAGGCCGCCTTTACCCCACATCGGCGCGCGCCAATTGACAGGGGCATATATCAAGTTGAGAAGCAGAAAAGCCGAGTGGAAGCACGCACTTACCATGTACTGGATGCCAGTAATATGGTTGGGGATTTCTCTGCCTGGCTCGGGCTAACCAGCATAGTCATGGTCGAAAGTTACCGCGCAGCAAAAGGCAAAGCGCCAGAGTTGGAGTACCGCTACTACATCAGTTCAGCCAAACTAACCCCAGAGCAGGCCGGAGATGCGATACGGGCCCATTGGGGTATCGAGTCCATGCATTGGATTTTAGATGTCAGTATGCGAGAGGATGCTTGCCAGATTTACCGAGAAAACGCCGCAGAAAACTTGGCAGGGTTAAGGCACATGGCGCTGAACATGCTCAGAGCCGAGCCAACGAAGATTAGCGTACCGATGAAACAGAAACGCTGCATGATGAAACCCGTGTTCTTGGAGCAAGTTCTTATGGCTGGATTAACGTCAATGGTTAAATATTGAACACTCATGCGGACGCCCTGGCGTAAAACCCATCCCTAACATTTTTCCCAAGCTTATATTTTTCATAATGATCCTTTTTTATTTATTAACGCTTGACACGGCAGGTGTCGTTATTTTTTGTTAAAAGATGACAATTCAGATGTGATTCACCCCGTAAAAACCATGAGTTTCATCATCCCACTTATTCAGATTTTTATAATAAAATCAAAGGCATTTCTAATGAGCTAGTATGCTTTTTAATACAAAAAGGTCGCCTTGTTCGTGTGTAAGGCATCACTGCATGCACATAGGGAATGTCTGCCGGAAATAGCGACAGACCGAGAGAATGACGACGGAAGTGTAGACAACAACGTGGTGGTTTGATGGGGAAATAAGCGTAGAAAAAACCACGCTTCATTAATAAAAAAACTTTAATATTGTTTTTCTATAGCTATAAGAATATGTGGTAAATATTAATATATGTGGACTACTCAATAAGAGTTAGGACTTTTTCTTATCGATTTGTTTTTTATTCTTAATCTCCGCTTATGAATTTCATTAAATTATGCATGTGTTAACTTTAATCCTTATTTTTTCTGCCCTGAAAAGTAAAAAACCGCTGAAGGCTCAGCGGTTTTATTCTTGTGCGACAAGACTGGGGAATCTGTCGATCGAACGTATTCGTTAAAATGTTTCCCAGTTATTGCTGCTTGTGCTGCCCGATTGGCTTGCCAGAGCCAGTCTCGGTGCGGTTGGTTGCTTCACCTGTGCGCTCAGACGTGGCGCTTGGGCTTGAACGCCCCTGATTTTAAACACGCTCATTAATTCCAGCAGCGTTCTGGCTTGCTCACTCAAGCTGTCAGCGGCGGAGGCTGATTCTTCAACCAGCGCGGCGTTCTGCTGGGTCACCTGATCAAGCTGATTCACGGCATCATTCACCTGAGCAACACCCTGTTCCTGCTCGTGTGTTGTCAGGCCAATTTCACTAAGTAAGCTGGCAACATGCTGAGATTTTTCTACGAGGTCATTGATGGTGATGCCTGCATCATTCACCATTCTCTCACCCATTTCCACGTTAGCTAGGCTTACGTTAATCAGATCTTTGATTTCACGGGCGGCGGAGGCGGAACGCTGTGCCAGAGAGCGCACCTCACCCGCGACCACCGCGAAGCCGCGACCTTGCTCACCGGCTCTGGCGGCTTCAACGGCAGCATTGAGCGCCAGAATGTTGGTCTGGAAGGCAATGCCGTCAATCACACCAATAATATCGCCGATCTTACGTGAACTGGAGATAATATCTTCCATGGTGCGCACAACATTATTGACCGCATCGCCACCTTTTTGCGCCGTTGTGCTGGCGGAATGGGCTAGTTCTGTTGCGGTGCGCACGGTCGCAGCGTTCTGCTTCACCGTGGTATTCATTTGTTCCATTGAGGCAGCGGTTTCCTGAAGATTCGCGGCCTGTTCTTCCGTGCGCTGGCTTAGATCGGTGTTGCCCATCGCAATCTGCGTCGCGCCCGTAGCGATAGATTCGCTACTCTGATGCACCTGACCGACGAGGTTGCTCAGGTTTTGACGCATATCTTCCATCGCGGCCAGCACACTGGTGGTATCGCCATCACGCAGTTCAATCGCGACGGCCAGATTCCCCTGCGCCACCTGACGCGTGACTTCCAACGTGTAGGCTGGCTCTCCCCCGAGCTGACGTTTAATGGCGCGTGTAATCCACCAGGAGATCATTGCCCCCAGTACGACAGCAAGTAGGGCGGTGATGACCATCAATGTACCTGCGCTGGTGGCATTCTTTAAAGACTGGTTGGCAGCATCAACCGTGATCTTCTCTTGCCAGCCAACCATCTCATTCAGGGAGTTGAAGACGATACCCTGCTTAGCCTGAACGTCGGTTAATAGTAGGTCTTGAGCTTCTTTGTTCCTGTGTGCCATGGCTAGTGCGATGGCGTTTGCGATGCTGTCGTTATAGGTTGGTCGCACGCGATCCAGTGCCGCAATCAGTTCCTGTGAATGTTGATCGATAGCGCGGTCGCGTATTTTGGCGAGTAACGCGTTATTACGGGCGACCATTTCCTCGATGTGGGTTTTCTCTTCCTGAATTTTCCGGCTGTCTTCCAGCATCGTGAGGTTTCTGATAGCGATCGCATTGGTGTTTACGTTGTCTTTAAACTCCTTCATCATCATGAGGTTGGTAATGCGGAACTGCGACAGCAGTTGGATGTTTTCCCCGAGTTTGTCGAGCTGGATGCGGCCAAATACCGCCACCAGAAATCCGATAGCGATGACCAGGGTAAAGCCGGTCCCTAGCATTTTACCCAGGCTACTATTTTTGATGAGATTCATTGTGTCCCTTATTATTGGTTGAGAATGGATACGGTTGGCGTCGGCGTGCTTTAAATGTGAAATAGGCGTTGCGCAAATGTATTTATTTTGCAAATGCCATCACGTTGCGGTTTGAGCTCTTTCAGGTAAATCCTTTCCTTTAATCACTGCCCGTTTCCTTTCGGCTATAAATGTATTTCACGTTACTTTTTCTGGTTACTCGCTTAGCAAAGTAGGGTTGTGTCCGGTGCGGTAGAACCTATTCTGATGACAGGGAAATGATGGCGCAGGAGTATAAAAGGCGGCGGTAAAAGCCGCAATATCTCTATGGGTTAGAGAAAAAATAAACTGATATCGTGCTGTAATGTTAAATTGACAGTCATGTTAATAGAGGTTGTAGTTATGATTCTTTTGCTTATTTATTCAACGCTAAAAGAGGATTGTTTTTCATTCCTTCTTTTTTTTCGAACGACATGATGTTTTTAGCATCATATATTTGATGATAAAAACATCATGTCGCAATCACTCCCTTGTTTTTATTGATTTTACTTTATTGCGTTTACTATAAAGTTGATTATTGGTTTTTATTAATTGCTTTTTTATATCGAAAAAATTCACGTGCTTCTTTCATCCCTGCATGGTATTCAGATTGGAAGGGGATCAAAACGCCGATCGCTCAGCGGCTTCGGCGTTTTCTGATTAACCCTTATTTTCTGATTAATCCTTAAAAGGTTTCCCAGTTTTGCTTATCGCTTGCCGTACTGCTTCTGGGATGGGCAAGGGAGAGTGTTGCGCTGTCGGGCTTTTTCAACTGTGGTGCAGAGCGCTGTGACGATCCGCCTTCCACAATGAAGACTTTCATCAGCTCGACCAGATGGGCTGCCTGATCGCTTAGGCTATCGGCAGCGGACGCGGATTGCTCAACGAGCGCGGCGTTCTGTTGTGTGACCTGATCGAGTTGGTTCACCGCATCATGAATCTGTGACACACCGGATTCTTGTTCCTGCGTGGTGACGCCGATTTCGTTAATCAGGTCGGCAACGTGGCGCGCCTGACGCACCAGTTCTTCAATTGTCGTTCCCGCATCGCTAACCAACGCAGATCCCGTCTCCACTTTCTCGACGCTGTGGCCGATCAGCTCTTTGATCTCTTTGGCTGCGGTGGCGGAGCGCTGCGCCAGTGAACGAACTTCCCCCGCCACGACGGCAAAGCCACGGCCTTGTTCGCCAGCCCGTGCAGCTTCCACCGCGGCGTTGAGCGCCAGAATGTTGGTCTGAAAAGCGATGCCGTCAATGACGCTAATAATGTCGCCAATTTTACGCGAGCTGTCGGTAATCTCTTTCATGGTGACAACGATATTGCCAACGACTTCCCCGCTTTTAGCCGCGGTATTGCTGGCGGCCTGCGCCAACTGCGCCGCGTTACGCACGGTGTCTGAGTTCTGGCGTACGGTTTGGCTCATCTCTTCCATTGAGGCGGCGGTTTGTTGCAGGTTGGCTGCCTGCTCTTCCGTTCGCTGGCTGAGGTCGGTACTGCCTGCGGCAATCTGGCTTGCACCGGTGGCGATAGATTCACTGCTCTCACGTACCTGTTCAACAATCCCGCTCAGGCTTTTACGCATCGCATTCATGGCGGCGAGCATGCTGTGGTTATCGCCGGGGCGCAGATCGACGCTGACGGCCAGATTTCCCTGTGCAACCTCTTGCGCGATGTGTGCCGCGTAAGCGACTTCGCCACCCAGCAGATTTTTTATCGTGCGGGTGATCAGGATGGAGATAACAACCCCGATGAAGACCGCGAACCCAGCGAACAGCAGCAGCGTATTACCATCCTCTCTGGCTTTAAGCATGGCGTTGGTCGTCATTTCCATCGTTTGCTTTTTCTGCAACGCCGTCAGCCCGTCCAGCGCGGCAAAAACCGATGCCTGTGCAGGGGGTAATTCATTGACCATGACTAATGCCGCCTGTACTTTTTCTTCCGGCACCCCGGAAAGGCTTAATGCAATAGCCTTATTCACCGCTTTCAGATAAACCGGCCGAGCCTGCGTAAGCTGTTCCAGCAAGGCACGCGCCTCCGGTTCGGCAAGCTGTTTATAGACTTTTTCCAGCGCTTCACTATTGCGGGTAATTTGCTGATCGAACAGGCGTTTTTCTTCCTGAATACGCGCGTTGTCTTGTGAGAGTCCGATATTACGGACAACGCGGGCGACAACCTCAAACCCGCTCTTGGTATCCTGAATCAGAAGCAGGTTGGCCAGATTTTTTTCAGAGAGTGATTCAATATCTTTACCCAGATTGGCAAGATGGACGCGTCCCAGAATGGCAACCATCAGACCGATAATAATGACAGAGGCGAAACCTGCGCCCAGCATGGCACCAAGTTTCATTTTTGATAGAAAATTCATAATGTTCCTTTATTATTTTTCATTGATTGACACAGACTTTGCCTTACCGATTGGTCATCCTTTACAACAAGTCAGGAATTGGGTTGTATTTCTGATTGCACACTGCTGTATGCCGATTTGCGAGAGCGGGCAGAAGAGCACGTTGTTTCTTACCCAAGAGACATTATAAAGGCGGGGAGAAAACGGGTAGATGTGGAATATGGGAGTAAAAAGGGCGCATTTGTCAGCATAAAGGAGGTATGTAAATGCCGTATTTGGTTGATACCAATGGGGAAGCCGCAGCCTCCCCATGGTGAAATTTCACGTGGTTACATCACCAGCCACAGCGCCCAGGTGAAGAGGAAACCGGCCAGCCCGAGGATCGTCGTCAGCACTGTCCAGGTGCGCAGACCATCGGCGACGGAGAGCCCCAGATACTTGGTGACGATCCAGAAGCCGGAGTCATTAACGTGTGATAATCCCAATCCCCCAAAGCAGGCAGACAGCGTCACCAGCACCAGTTGCATCTGGTTCAGACCGCTGACAGCTTCGCTCAGCAGGCCGCAGGTGGTGAGAATAGCGACGGTAGCCGAACCTTGCGAGGCACGCAGCGCCAGCGACAAAAGAAACGCAGCAGGCACCAGCGGCAGGTGAATGCTGGTCAGCGTATCTGCCAGCGCTTTACCCACGCCCGATTCCACCAGCACTTTACCGAACACGCCGCCCGCACCGGTCACCATGATGACAACCGCCGCAGCAGGCATCGCGTCTCCCATGACGCTGCCTGTCTTTTCAAGCGACCAGCCGCGACGCATGGCAATAAAGTAAACCGCCAGTGCCAGGGCAATCAGTAGCGCAACAGCAGGAGAACCGACCAGTGTAGTGACATTACGCAGTGGGTGGCCTGCTGGGAATAGCGTCGCCGCCACGGTGCCGAGCATAATAATTGCGATAGGAATGACAATCAGCGCGGTAACCAAACCCGCAGAGGGGGCATTTTTATGTTGGACGGCCTCACTTTTGTCTTCCGTTTTCGTGAGTTGTAATTGCTCTAGCACATCAACAGATAAGGCGTATTGGCGGCGATTGAGATATTTGGCAACCCAGAAACCGATAATGCCGACAGGAATAGAAATCGCCAGCCCTAAGATAGTTAACCAGCCCACATCGGCTTTTAACAAACTGGCCGCGGCCACTGGGCCTGGGTGAGGGGGAAGCGCAACGTGCACAGTCAGCATCACACCGGCGACGGGCAAACCGAATTTAAGTGGAGAGACTTTCGCGACTTTCGCAAAGCCGTAAATAATTGGGGCGAGGATAATAAAGCCGACATCAAAGAATACCGGAATGCCGAGAATAAATGCTGCCATAGTCAGCGCCGCAATAACGCGCTTTTCTCCCAGTGTTTGGGTAAATTTCTTTGCCAGAGATTCGGCTCCGCCAGAAATTTCGATCATTCTTCCCAACATGGCACCCAGACCGATTATCATGGTGATTGAGCCTAATACGCCGCCCATCCCACTGGTCATGACTTTCATTATTTCTTCTGTGGGTATTCCTGTAGCCAGAGCAACCAGCAAGCTGACAACTAATAACGCAACAAAAGGCTGAACTTTTAACTTAATAACCATTAATAGCAAGAGTAACACACCGGCGATAGCGATGCAGAGTAAGAGCGAGGTGGCCATATTCTTATCCTCAGTAACCCTATTTCAATTAGTCGAATGAAATAAATGGGATGATTGTTTATTATTTGAATACGCTTAGTGGTGGCTCCCGTAATAATTACGGGAGTCTGTTCTATTTTTTCTATGTAAAAATGTGTCTCTGGTGTTGGTCTTTTTTAAACGTAATGAATTAGTGTTTTTTCTCCAGCCAAGGTTTAGCCCATCCCAATCCGTCTTCGGTTTTACCGCGCGGGTTATATTCACAGCCAACCCAGCCGGAATAATTCACGCGATCTAATTCGGCAAAGATGAATGGATAATTAATTTCCCCTTCATCGGGCTCATGTCGTGCAGGGACAGACGCAATTTGAATATGTCCGATACGGCCAGCCAAATCGTGAATAATTTGTGCCAGGTTGCCATCGACAATTTGTGCATGGAAGAAATCCAGCTGGATATACACATTAGGTCGGTCGATCAAATTGGCTAATTCCAGCGCCTGATACTGGCTGGCGAACAGATAATTGGGTTTCACCTTCGCGCTCAGTGCTTCAATCATGATATTGATGCCGTGCGGCGCAAACTTATCGGCGGCGTAGCGCAGGTTATCGATAAAGGTTTGCTGGTAGGCAGCACGGTCTTCACCGGGCGGGACGACGCCGCCCATCACCAGCACCGAAGGGCAGTTCAGCGCCAGCGCATATTCCAGCGCGTTGTCGATATCACGGCGAGCATCCTCAATGCGGTCGGGCAGGGCTGAAACGCCCCATTCGCCTGCGGCAACATTGCCGGGTGCGGTATTGAACAACACCTGCTTTAAGCCATTTTCCCGCAGTTTTTCCGCCAGCAGCGGTGCCGGATATTCATAAGGAAACAGGTACTCGACCGAGGTGAAACCCGCATCAGCAGCGGCTTTAAACCGATCGAGAAACGGCACGTCAGTAAACAGCATAGAAAGATTGGCAGCAAACTTAGGCATGGTTAACTCCATCGCTCAGTAAAAAGTGGCTCATCAAGAGAGCTCGGTAATTTCGTCTGCGGTGAGGTAGCGAATTTTTCGGTCACCGAGAATAAAAATCAGCTTGGCAGTTTCTTCCAGCTCTTCCATGTTGTCCGCCGCTGCGCGTAGGTCTTTGCCAGTAACGACGGGGCCGTGGTTAGCCAACAGGAACGCTTTATAGCGTGAAGCCAGCTTTGCCAGATCTTCACCGAGCCGGGCATCACCGGGGCGGTAATAAGGCACGACGGGCACTTTACCGACGCGCATGACCACATAGGGCGTGAACGGCTTGATGGCATCCTGCGTATCCAGCCCTTCCAGACAGGAGAGCGCCGTCAGGTAGGTGCTGTGCAGATGTACGATCGCCTTGCACTCGGGATCGTTACGGTAAATTGACAGGTGAAAGCTGACCTCTTTCGATGGCTTATCCCCAGAGATCCACTCGCCGCTCAGGCTGACTTTTGACAGCCGATCGGCATCCAATTCGCCGAGGCAAGAGCCGGTCGGCGTTGCCAGCAGCGTGCCGTCATCCAGTAGCAGAGAGAGGTTTCCGGCTGAACCGGTGGCGTAACCACGCTGGAAAAAGGACGCGCCCAGCTTAACCATCTCCGCGCGTGCGCGCTGCTCGCTGTTCAGTGCGGTTTCGGTGCTGTGGTGTTTTTCACTCATACGGCACACTCCTTTTGGGCGCGGGCAAAAAAGTCTTCATCACCAAAATTGCCGGATTTCAGCGCCAGCGAGAGCGGGTGATTGGTCGAACGCACCCACGGTACGCCGGGAGAAATGGACGGCCCGATGTGGAACGCGTGAATGCCCAGCGTCTGTACCACGATGCTGGAGGTTTCACCGCCCGCAATAATGAAGCGCTGGAAACCGTCCTGCTGAAGCTGGCGAGCGACGGCAGCAAACAGTTTCTCCACCGCCTGGCTGCTGGCTTCTGCCCCCCAGCGCTGCTGAATCTGTGCCAGTTCGTCAGGTGATGAGGTGGCGTACAGCAGCGGTGCGAGCGCGTCGTCACGGTGGGATTTCACCCAATCAACCAATTCCTGCACGTAGGATTCATCGCCTTGCAGGCTGCGAGCAACGTCAATAGCGCGACCCGCCGCCTGTTTCAGGTACTGGGCGACCTGCTTATTGGTCATGACCGAACAGGAGCCGGACAGCACAACGCCTGCGCCGGACTGCGGCTTTCCTGCCTCGGTAGCGGAACCAGTTTGTGTCGCGGGTTCTGCCCACTGACGTGCCAGACCCATCGCCAGGCCGGAACCGCCGGTAACCAGCTTCATGTCGCGCAGTGCTTCGCCCTGCGTTAGCAGGTGTTGTTCGTTCAACGTATCCAGCACCACATAGCGGATGCCTTGTTCTTTCAACTGCGCCAGCCGCTGTTTGACGGCTTCCGAGCCCTGATCCATCACGGCATACGGCACCAGCCCGCAGCGTCCGGCTGCCTGCTGTTCCATGACGCGCATCAGGTTGCTGTCCGTCATCGGCGTGACGGGGTGGTGGCGCATTCCGGATTCGGACAGCAGCTGATCCATCACGAATAAATGACCCTGATAGACGGTTCTGCCGTTCACCGGCAGCGCCGGAGAGATGATGGTCTGCGTTTCGCCGAGCTGTTCCAACAGCGCATCGGTCACCGGACCGATGTTGCCTTTCGCGGTGCTGTCGAAGGTGGAGCAATACTTAAAGTAGAACTGCTGGCAGCCCTGTTGTTGTAGCCACGTCAGCGCCTTGAGGGAATCCGCCACCGCTTGCTCCGCTGAGCAGGAGCGCGATTTCAGGCTAATGACCACGGCCTGCGTCTCAACCTTAAAGTCGGACGGCGGCACGCCGTTGAGCTGGACGGTCGGTAGCCCATTGTTCACCAGAAAGCTGGCGATATCCGTCGCACCGGTAAAATCGTCGGCAATCACACCTAGCTTGATCATGGTGTCTCCTTCTTTTCCGGCAGCGTAATGCCGTTAAAAATCTTGATGACCGCGCTGTCGTCTTCTTTACCGAATCCGGCGTTGCTGGCGGCGGTAAACATGTTGAATGCCGTGGAGGCCAGCGGCAGTGGGAAGTGCAGCGATTTAGCGGTGTCGGTAACCAGCCCCAGATCTTTCACGAAGATATCGACGGCGGATTTTGGCGTGTAATCGCCATCGACAACGTGGCGCATGCGGTTCTCAAACATCCAGGAATTCCCTGCGGCGTTGGTCACCACGTCATACATAATATCCAGCGGGATATCGGCGCGAGCGGCCAGCGCCATCGCTTCCGCACCGGCGGCGATGTGTACGCCAGCCAGCAACTGGTGAATAATTTTAACCGTTGCGCCCAGCCCGATTTCTTCACCGATGCGGTAGACCTTGCCCGCGACGGCATCGAGTACCGGTTTCAGTTTCTCAAACGCCAGCTCGGAACCGGATGCCATTACCGTCATGTCGCCAGCGGCGGCTTTGGCCGCCCCGCCGGAGACGGGTGCATCCAGCATAATGAGCTGATGTTCTGCCAGACGTTGCCCAATAGTTTTGGCATCCTGCGCGGAGATGGTAGAGGACACCATGACCACAGTGCCTGGCTTGAGTTTCGTGGCGACCTGCGGTTCACCGAACAAAATGCCGTTCACCTGTGCGGCGTTTACGACCAGCAGCACGATGGCATCCAGCTTGTCGGCAAAGGCATCAATTTTCGTGTCAGCGTCTGCCGCACCCGCCTGACGTAACCGTTCCAGCGCCTGTGGGTTGAGATCGACGCCATAGGTCGTCAGCCCCGCGTTGATACAGGACGCCGCCGCGCCAAACCCCATGGAACCCAGACCGATAACGGCGACAGCATAATCAGAAGTCTTTTTCATCGTGGTTGCCTTGTTAAAAATAGTGATTTTTTGTTCTATGGTGTTAAATATAAGGACTATCAGGACAAGATATGGTGATTTTTATCACATAAATTAACATTGAGATCGTGATGATACAGTGTGGCTGAACACTACGTGGAAAGAGAAATCCGTGATTTTCCTTGTATATCATTCGATTAAACATGATCTCTCGCTGCCTAACGATGAATGCAATCATGTCTGGCGTGGTTTATGGCGTGAATTTATGATAATTATCGTCATCAAAAGGGGTGTTTCTCACAATATTTATCAGCCCCCCTATTTATCACACCAGCACAACCAAACAGGGAACGGACAGCGTGATTCCAGTAGAACGTCATCAACAGATTCTGGCGCTGATCGCCGAGCGCGGCGCGGTAAGCATTAACGAACTGACCGAGCGGCTGGACGTGTCGCACATGACGGTACGGCGCGACGTGCAAAAGCTGGAGCAGGACGGCCTGCTGCTGAGCGTCTCGGGTGGCGTGCGCTCGCCTGAACGGTTGGCGATCGAGCCGTCGCATCAGGACAAATCCGTGATGTTCAGCCAGCAGAAAGCGGCGATGGGTAAACTGGCGGCTCAGCACATTCCGTTGAATAGCTGCATTTATCTGGATGCAGGTACTACCACGCTATCGCTGGCGCGCGAGCTGGCGGAACGCGACGATCTCCTGATTGTCACCAACGATTTTGCGATTGCCGCTTTTCTGATTGAGTCCAGCCAGTGCCGCATGATCCACACGGGCGGCACGCTGTGCCGGGAAAATCGTTCCTGCATTGGAGAAGCCGTCGCGCAGGCGCTGCGCAACCTGTTTATTGATATCGCCTTTATCTCCGCCTCTTCGTGGAGCCTGCGCGGGCTGTCCACGCCGAATGAAGACAAAGTGGTCGTGAAACGAGCGGCGGTAGAAGCCAGCAGCAAGTGCGTACTGCTATGTGACACCTCAAAATACGGCCGCATCGCCACCCACCTCGCCACGCCGCTCAGCGTATTCGATAGTATCATCACCGACGACGGCCTACCTGCTGCCGCCAAAGACGCCTTGAGCAAAATGGGGGTTGAGGTGCTGGTGGCGGGGTGAGGGGGTTGTTTATGTCTGTTTGCCTAACTGGCAAAAATATCCAGACCTTTCTCGTTGATTATATTGAGAAGACGTAGCGCAGCCCCTGAGGGTTTCTTCTCATTCCGTTCCCATTTTGAGACGCTCTCAACGGACATATTGAGAGCGTAAGCTAAAGAAGATTGCGACATTTTATAACGGGAGCGCATGTTCTGAATTTCTGCACCGCTCATTGCGTGAGCTTGCTCGATGCGTTCACGGAATTCCCGTGCTGCAACCCGATTATTGATGCGTTCCATTGTGGTATCAGTGATACCCCCGTGTTCATGCAGGCTTTTTGCCATTTCCTGCAGCTCTTTCATCTTTGCAGCCATCGCATTCCACCTCTCGTAGTTCTTTCACTTTTACCAATTGAGCTATTTGTTGAACGGTGAGTTGAAGTAGGTCACCAGCAATGTCTTTATAAACAGCTAGCTCGTCATCCTGAATTTCTTTAACACCTTTCCTTACCTGATTTTTTTTCCATCCATCGGCAAAAAATAGATTAGAGCCCAGTTTGAAAAAGATGATAGTTCTGGCTCCTGCACGCTTTCCGGCATTCAATGCGATTCGTTTCTTAATCACACCACCGCCAAGGTCACCCTCAAAGCGACCATTCATTACCTCATGAGCAATCTCACAAAGGTAACTGTCTGAAAGTAGTTCGCTTTTTAGTTTTTTATCGAAGAGCTTTGTCGTGTATACCGCCACGGTTCATCCTTAAACATGACTAGTAATAATAACTATAGTCTAAATTACGGGTTTTCTACAATGTTCGCAGTCGTAGTGGCACGAAATAGTATGTTTAATCGGTGCTTTTACCTCTCCCTCTCTTTGTCATTTTCCCGTTATTTTTCTGTCATACGCGCATGCCATGTTTGTTTTCGCCCAAAAAACGCCGTGATGTTCAGCCAGCAGAAAACGCGTACTGCTGTGCGGCACCTCAAAATACGGCCGCATCGCTACCCACCTCGCCACGCCGCTCAACGTATTCGACAGCATCATCACCGACGACGGCCTGCCTGCCGCTGCCAAAGAAGCGCTAAGCAAAATGGGCGTTGAGGTGCTGGTGGCGGGTTGAAAAGGATAGCTAAAGTGGGACGGTCTAACTATCGCCTTGAGTCCAATGTGGAAATAAACGTATTATCGTGATGTCGTTAATTAAATAAACTCATGAAAAACAAAGGAATGTAAATAATGAGCGTGCGTAGTGAAATTATTGATGGCCGACAAGCCTCTGGTGTGACATATGGCTTGATTTATACCGAGGTGCTAGGTTGGATTGATTTAGGCCATGCGAAAGGGGACGACATTAAGGATATTATTCAACAAATGTATGTCGGAGAGAATACTGAAGACGGAATGCCATACTACGATGTTACCTATAAACAAGGCATGATTGGACTCAGAAGAAGTGTCACTATCAACCGGTTTATTAAGTGGCGGATAAAAAAAGGAAGGTCTCTTCAAGAAAGACATCGCATTGCTCTTGCTATGATGCTCACCGTTGCGAAACGGTTTGAATCTATGCAGGCCTCTTTTCCATTTAATTTAGTTACAGATAGTGGATTTAGTGGGGAAGATCTTGTTTCAGATTTATTAGGTTTTTACCGAGTGGTTTCTACTCCTAACCCTTTTTATTTATTACGGCCAGTGAGTAAAGAAGAAGCATTAAAACGCTGGGATTTCTATGGCCCTATCGGAAATTTTAAAAATATAGGATTCCGACCTATTTTATTTCCGGACCCTGAGCTTATGCCTTATGCTCAACCTCGGTTAGGGTTTCTCCCCTCTTTTATGCAAACAATACAACCTTATAATGACTTTGAGTCAGGAAATGTAGGTATTGCATCCTACGATGGCACTGAAATCACAACAAATTTCTTTAAATAACATGAAAAAAAAGATAATTATACCACTCGTCATATCGATCCTAATTGCCTTGCCGCTTATCTATTACTGGCCTGCCATGGTTATTCTGACGGAGGGGAGTTCTCGCTACACGGAACAGGACACCCGACGATATGAAATGCTGACGGACGAGATCATTAAAAATTGCCCGCGTATTTCTTCTATCTATGATTTTGGCTATGCCACGGTTGATGGCCCTGCATTGGAAGTCAGCAATATTACGTTTCAAAACGCCAATGACGCGACAAACATACGCGGCTATCTAGCGTCGCTTGGTTTTACGCTGAGCTACACAGACACGACGGGTGAGTATTGGAAGTCTACGGATTCAGATGAAACGATACATATAGGAATCATCAACGATCCTAACACTGTCATCGTTGATGTCATTCGAAAATAGCCCTGAGTAGGGTAGTCAGAGTGTTTAATAGAACCTTATGGTTTCATGCCGTTATTCTAGCTTTTGTTGCGATGGGGGCGGACTAGAACAACTATTCTGATTACACTTTTTATGCTCGGCAATTTCATGCAGCGTCAACGGGCTTTCGCCGCTTTCATCTCCTGCCAAGATAGCGTGGTATAAGGAGTAACGACCAGTATTATCTTGAATATTGGCTTTTAGATCGTTACTCCACTTCTTACGCCGATTGTCGTCCATGTTTAGTGAAAACCTGTAAAATCTATTTACTGTAGGATAAGCGACTTCTTTACTTATACCCCCCCTTTCTTTGTCACTTTCCCGTCATCTTCCAGTTATTTTTCTGTCATGCGCTCATGTCATGTTTACCTTCGCATAAAAAACGCCGTAATGATGGCGCATTTAATTGATTGCAGGAGACAGGCATGTTCAACAACACAATTCGTAAAACACATGCTATTCGCACCGCCGCGGCGTGTGTGGCATTAGCGCTGATGAGCGCCAGTGCGCAGGCCGCGACAGAAATTCCTTTCTGGCACTCCATGGAAGGCGAATTAGGGAAAGAAGTGAATTCTCTGGCTGACCGTTTTAACAAAGCGCACAGCGATGTAAAAATTGTGCCGGTCTATAAAGGCAACTACGAACAAAACCTGGCTGCCGGGATTGCGGCCTACCGTGCTGGGAATGCGCCCGCTATTTTGCAGGTCTATGAAGTCGGTACGGCGACCATGATGGCAAGTAAAGCCATCAAACCTGTCTATGAAGTCTTCAAAGAGTCAGGCATTAATTTCGATGAGTCGGTGTTTGTGCCAACTGTCTCCGGTTATTACACCGATGCGAAGAGCGGCCACCTGCTGTCGCAGCCGTTTAACAGCTCCACGCCGGTGCTGTACTACAACAAAGATGCCTTCAAGAAGGCGGGTTTAGATCCAGAACAGCCACCGAAAACCTGGCAGCAAATGGCTGAATACACCGCCAAACTGCGTGCTGCCGGGATGAAGTGCGGCTATGCTAGCGGCTGGCAGGGCTGGATTCAGATTGAAAACTTCAGCGCTTGGCACGGTCTGCCAGTTGCGAGCAAAAACAACGGCTTTGACGGCACCGATGCCGTGTTGGAATTCAACAAACCAACGCAGGTTAAGCACATCCAGCTGTTGCAGGACATGAACAAGAAGGGTGATTTCACCTATTTCGGGCGTAAGGATGAGCCGACCGAGAAATTCTATAACGGTGACTGCGCTATCACGACCGCTTCTTCCGGTTCGTTGGCGAACATCCGCGAACACGCCAAGTTCAACTACGGTGTTGGTATGATGCCGTATGACGCCGATGCGAAAGGCGCGCCGCAGAACGCCATTATCGGCGGAGCCAGCCTGTGGGTGATGGTCGGCAAAGATGCCGCGACCTACAAAGGCGTCGCTGAGTTTATGAAGTTCCTGGCCGAGCCGGAAAATGCCGCTGAATGGCACCAGAAAACCGGTTATCTGCCCATCACGACTGCGGCGTACGAACTGACGCAGAAGCAGGGCTTCTACGAGAAAAACCCCGGTGCGGATATCGCCACGCGTCAGATGCTGAACAAGCCACCGTTGCCGTTCACCAAAGGTCTGCGTTTGGGCAACATGCCGCAAATTCGTACCGTTGTGGATGAAGAATTAGAAAGCGTATGGACAGGTAAGAAGACGCCGCAACAGGCGTTGGATAGCGCAGTAGAACGCGGTAACGCGCTGCTGCGTCGCTTTGAGCAATCGACGAAGTAATACGCTTCTGTTGAGCAATACCGGGCCGAAGGGAATCGGCCTGTTTCTTTTCTGTTTGCAATGAGTTACCGCATGACATCATCCCGCCCCGTTTTTCGTAGCAACTGGTTGCCCTACGTGTTGGTGTTACCTCAACTGCTGATTACCGTGATTTTCTTTATCTGGCCAGCCGGTCAGGCGCTGTGGTATTCGGTGCAGAATCTCGATCCGTTTGGGTTATCCAGCGAATTTGTCGGCATGGAAAACTTCAGACAGCTGTTCAATAACCCGTACTACCTTGATTCGTTTTACACCACGCTGATATTCAGCTTTCTGGTAGCTGGGTTTGGCATGTTGATTTCACTCTTTCTGGCCGCGCTGGTGGACTACGTGATCCGTGCCAGCCGCCTGTACCAGACGTTGATCATCCTGCCGTATGCCGTGGCACCCGCCGTTGCTGCCGTGCTGTGGATGTTTTTGTTTAACCCCGGTCTGGGGCTGATCACCCACTTTCTCGGGCTGCTGGGCTATACGTGGAACCACGCACAGAACAGCGGTCAGGCGATGTTTTTAGTCGTGTTGGCGTCGGTCTGGAAGCAGATTAGCTATAACTTCCTGTTCTTCCTTGCGGCGCTGCAATCGATCCCTCGTTCACTGATGGAAGCGGGCGCGATTGATGGCGCTGGGCCCGTGCGGCGCTTCTTCAATCTGGTGCTGCCGATGATCTCACCGGTGAGTTTCTTCCTGCTGGTGGTCAATCTGGTGTACGCCTTTTTCGATACCTTCCCGATTATCGATGCTGCGACGGCCGGTGGGCCAGTGCAGTCGACGACCACGCTGATCTACAAAATTTATCGTGAAGGCTTCGCAGGGCTGGATCTGTCCAGTTCGGCAGCGCAGTCGGTGGTACTGATGATATTGGTTATCGGGCTGACCGTGATTCAGTTCCGTTTTGTTGAGCGGAAGGTGAATTACCAATGAAGATAAATCTACAAGGTCAATGCCAATGATTGAGAATCGTCGCGGGTTAACTATTTTCAGCCACGTCATGCTGATCGTCGGCATTCTTGCCGTACTGTTTCCGCTGTATGTGGGGTTTGTGGCTGCCACGCTGGATAACCAGGAAGTCTTTCAGGCGCCGATGACGCTCATCCCCGGTTCTCATCTGTGGGAAAACCTGCGTTATATCTGGCTGCACGGTGCGGGCAACAACACCACGCCGTTCGGGCTGATGCTGCTTAACAGCTTTGTGATGGCACTGGCGATTACGGTAGGCAAAATCACCGTCTCTATTCTGTCCGCTTACGCCATCGTCTATTTCCGTTTTCCGCTGCGCAACCTGTTCTTCTGGATGATTTTCCTGACGCTGATGCTGCCGGTGGAAGTACGTATTTTCCCGACGGTGGAAGTGATCGCACGGCTGGACATGATGGACAGCTACACCGGTTTAACGCTGCCGCTGATGGCCTCGGCGACCGCCACTTTCCTGTTCCGCCAGTTTTTTATGACGCTGCCGGATGAACTGATGGAAGCGGCGCGTATCGACGGCGCCAGCCCGATGCGTTTCTTCTTCGACATGGTGTTACCACTGTCGAAGACCAATCTGGCGGCGCTGTTCGTGATCACGTTTATCTACGGTTGGAACCAATATCTGTGGCCGCTGCTGATTGTCAGCGATGCCGATCTGGGCACCGCAGTCGCAGGGATTAAAAGCATGATTGCCTCCGGCGATGGCGCGACCCAGTGGAATCAGGTGATGGCGGCTATGCTGCTGACCATGCTGCCGCCGCTGCTGGTGGTGTTGCTGATGCAGCGCTGGTTCGTTCGCGGTCTGGTCGACAGCGAAAAATAAATCGAGACGAATTTCGGAAACGCTTATGGCATGTTTAAAACTTCAGGCCGTCACCAAGTCTTATGATGGCAAAACACAGATTATCCAACCCATCGATCTGGATGTCGCGGATGGCGAATTCGTGGTGATGGTCGGGCCGTCAGGCTGCGGTAAATCGACACTGCTGCGTATGGTGGCAGGTCTCGAACGCACCACCAGTGGTGACATCTATATTGATAACCAGCGGGTCACCGATCTGGAACCGAAAGATCGCGGCATTGCGATGGTGTTCCAGAACTATGCGCTTTATCCCCACATGAACGTGTTCGACAACATGGCTTACGGTCTGAAAATTCGCGGCTTTGGTAAGGCGCAGATTCGTGAGCGTGTAGAAGACGCAGCGCGAATTCTGGAGCTGATGCCGCTGCTGCAACGCAAACCGCGTGAACTATCAGGCGGCCAGCGTCAGCGTGTGGCGATGGGACGGGCGATTGTCCGTGAACCGGCGGTGTTCCTGTTCGACGAACCGTTGTCGAATTTGGATGCCAAACTGCGTGTACAAATGCGGCTCGAATTGCAGCAACTGCATCAGCGCCTGAAAACCACCAGTCTGTACGTCACACACGATCAGGTTGAAGCTATGACGCTGGCACAGCGCGTCATCGTGATGAACAAAGGGATTGCCGAACAAATCGGCGCGCCGGCTGAAATTTATCGCCGTCCTGCCTCGCTGTTTGTGGCCAGCTTTATTGGTTCACCTGCGATGAACCTGTGGTCGGGTCGCATTAGCGATGACGGTTGCCGCTTTGAAATTGGTGAAGACATCGCACTGGCGCTGCCTGAACCGAAGCCACAGTGGAGCGGTAAAGCATTGACGCTGGGGGTTAGACCAGAGCATATTCAGCTGGCGACGCGCGAAACCGGCGGTATTCCGTTGCAGATTTCAACACTCGAACTGCTGGGTGCGGACAATTTAGCGCACGGCAAGTGGGGCGGACAGAACGTCATCGCGCGGCTCTCTTACGAACACTGTCCCGCCATCGGTTCGACGCTTTGGCTGCATTTACCGACGTCATCATGGCACCTGTTTGATTCGCAAAGCGGATTACGGATGGAATAATGGAAACACTCTGGCCTTACCCGAGCATTGTCGCCCATCGCGGCGGTGGTTCACTGGCACCGGAAAACACGCTGGCGGCGATTGATGTTGGTGCCAGTCTCGGTCACAAGATGATCGAATTTGACGCCAAGCTGTCGCAGGACGGCCAGATTTTCCTCCTACACGACGACACGCTTGAGCGCACCAGCAACGGCTGGGGCATTGCAGGTGAACTGCCGTGGGACAAACTGGTCGGGCTGGATGTCGGCGGCTGGTACGGTCATAAATTTGTCGGTGAACGCCTGCCTTTGCTGTCGGAAGTGGCAAAACGCTGCGCGCAGTATGGTATGGCAGCCAATATCGAGATTAAACCCACCACCGGATATGAAACCGAAACCGGGCGGGTGATTGCGCTGGCGGCGCGCCAGCTGTGGGCCGATCATCCGGTTGCACCGCTGCTGTCATCGTTCTCTATCGACGCTCTGGAAGCCGCGCAACAGGCTGTACCAGAACTCCCGCGCGGGCTGCTGCTGGATGAGTGGGAAGAAGACTGGCCGACGTTAACGCAGCGTCTGGGGTGCGTGTCCATCCACCTGAATCACAAACTGCTGACGGCAGAACGCGTCGCGGCGCTGAAAGCCGCGGGTTTACGCATTCTGGTTTATACCGTCAACCAACCTGATCGCGCGCAAACTTTGCTGGATTGGGGCGTTGACTGCATCTGCACTGACCGGATAGATTTAATTGGGGCACACTTCGCGACCGGCTGAGGTCTGCTCATCGCCGAATGTCGATCGTTTAAGGATCGAGATACCGGGGCTACCACGGTGTGAGGCATCCCTGCGGGAACCTCATCACCGTGTTTCCCCTAAATCCATACTTATGATTAAGTGACCAGCATTCGCCTATTGCCGTATTATCTTTGATTGCGGCGGATCCCCTTTCTGACTCGGTGCCGGTAAATAAGGAAGTGGCTTCATGCCCGTATTTATTGTTTCGCTTTGGCACCAGATTTTTCTGTCGTTACCCCTCTTTGTTCTCATCGCGCTCGGCTATAGCCTGATTCGCTACGGTAAATGGCCAACCACTGTGACCGACGGTATGACGCGTTTTGTCTTCTCCGTCGCCATGCCCGCGATGCTGTTCCGCCTGATGTCGGATTTTTCCAAACGTCCGGTGGTGGATGCCCGACTGCTGATCGCTTTTTTCGGCGGCTGCCTGCTGGTGTTTGTCTTAGGGCGGATCGTGGCGCGCAAGATCTTCCATCTTGATGGTGTCTCCGGCTCGCTGTTTGCGCTGAGTGGCATCTTCTCCAACAACGTGATGCTGGGGCTGCCGATTGCGACGCTGATGCTGGGCGAAGAGGCGATCCCATCGGTCGCGCTGGTCGTGGTGTTTAACGGGCTTATTTTGTGGACGCTGGTGACGGTGTCGGTGGAATGGGCGCGTAATGGGGCGCTGTCGCTACAGGGCTTTACCAAAACTGCGCTGGGCGTGCTGAAGAACCCGCTGATTATCGGCATTCTGTCCGGTACGGCGTTCAGCCTGACCGGCCTGCCGCTGCCATCGTATGTCGATCAGCCGCTTTCCATGCTGGGGCAGATTGCCGCGCCGCTGTCGCTGGTGGCGTTGGGAATGGGGCTGGCGGAATACCGCGTGCGCGATGGTTGGCAGATTAGCACGGCGATTTGCACGATCAAGCTGCTGGTGCAGCCGCTGGTGATCTGGGGGATTGCGATCGCACTCGGTCTGCCGGAAATGGAAACGCGTGCGGTTGTGTTGCTGGGGTCGATGGCGGTGGGCGTCAACGTCTATCTGATGTCTCGCCAGTTCGATGTGCTGGGCGGCCCGGTGGCATCCAGCCTGCTGTTATCAACGGCGATGGCGGCATTAACCACGCCGTTGATTTTAACGCTGATGGGTGTGCGGTTATAGTCAGCCACGCTTGGCTAGGAAGCCTGTGGTTAGGCATTCTGTTAGTGTTATGTAATGTTTCGTGCGCGTTTGTTCTCGTGGTTTTCTGCAACCGTTGTCGTATGCGCCCGACACGGTGCGGCTCAATCGCCGCCGCCCCGTGACCCCCGGCTTTTCGCGGGGAATCACGCCGCTTTGCGGTACCTTCGGTGTTCATGCCCGCTACTCGGACCGCCTGTGACGCGCTCCCGGCGCGGCACAGGCTTTCGCGGTGTCCATACCGCTCATCCGGCGGTCATGCCCACCTCAGCGTAATTCTTTACGCGCGTAAGATAATAAAAATCAAAAGAGCAGATCCGTTGATCAGGGGTTCTGTTTAATCGGTGGTGGTGGTGTGGTTCTCTGTGACCGCTGTAGATCTTGCTGTAGTTGTTGCTGACGCTGTTGATTCAACTGTTGATTGCGTTGCTGGAGCTGCTGACTCAATTGCTGTTGCTGCAATTTCTGGCTCTGCTGCATACTCTGCTGTAGCTGTTTTTGGCTGCTGATGCCATTTTCAAACTGCTGCTGAGGCGTCGACGGCTGTGTCGTATTGGCGCTTGTCAGAAGCGGCAGGCCGAGCAGGGCGGCACAGGCTAATAGTGTCTTAGGGTGTTTCATTAAACCTCCACACAAGCCTTCGGCCTGTCGATAAGCCATTTGCGAAACGAAAACGGCAATAATGGGATAGAAGAGTAAAGCGTTTGCGCCATGGACAAAGACGTCAGGAGCGTCTTTGAACGTCGCTTGCGACGGCCCTGAAAGGGTGAATCTCAGTATGAGATTCATATCCGCGCAATCCGAGCGTACAGGGATGTATTTACAGCGTCTTTACGATCTATCCATTATCGCTGCTCGAACGCCTTTTTCCGTAAGATCAAGTGTAATCGCTGTGGGTGAAAACGTCGTGCAGAGTAATCCGCATTCCGGTGTACAGGTTTTGGGCACGTGATGGGAATGCGTTATACTGCGGCGGAATTTTCCTTCGTGGTTGACGTTATCTCATGTTCCATATCGCGCTCTATGAGCCTCAAATTGCACCAAACACTGGCAATATTATCCGACTGGCGGCCAACAATGGCTGTACGCTTCATTTAATTGAACCGCTGGGGTTTGATTTTGAAGAGAAAAAGCTACGCCGTGCGGGGCTGGATTATCACGATCTGGCGAACGTCAGCCGTCATAAAAACTATCAGGATTTTCTAGCCGCGGTACCGGGTAAGCGCATCTTCGCCTGTACCACCAAAGGTAGCCGCCCTTATGACCAACCGAGCTACCAGCCCGGTGATGTATTGCTGTTTGGATCGGAAACGTCCGGTCTGCCGGATGAGATTCGCAATGGCTTCGAGCCAGATTTCCGTATCCGCATTCCCATGCAGTCTAATAACCGTAGCCTGAATCTGTCCAATGCGGTGGCGATCATCAGCTATGAAGCCTGGCGGCAAAATGGCTTCGGCGGTTGCCTGTAGCCACGGTTTGCTACAGCCTGCCGGTGGCGGACTTTTTCAGCGGCGGATTCACCAGAAAAACCACTTCCCCGCGATAATACGGTGAAGTGGCAAGGCGCTGCTGCCACTGTGGTTCCCACTTGCCGTTTTGTACCAGCCCTACCCGGAAAGGCAGAGTCAGTTTCAGCAGCGCGGGCAGGTACGCGGCGTAGTTGGTTATGGTGCTGCGCCCCTGATAGGTCTGCACTACCACTTCAGCGAGCTTACCCTGTAAGCGATTTAACGCTGAGACATCCCCAGTTTTTGACCAGTCGAGCAGCCCAGTAATGCTGAGTTGACAACCCTCGGGTAAACGCTCGCGCAACTGTGTCAGAAATGCGACATAGCCTGCTAACTGATAGCTTTTCGCGTCAAAGTCGATCTGAATCCCGACAACCTGATTACCGTGGTGCTGCCATTTTTCCCGTAGCTTTAGCATCCGGTTTAGATGGCGATCGGAAAGTTCCAGCGTAGTCATGCGGAAAGCCAACCAGACGCGGTTAACGCGCAATTGGCTAGGCGGAATCCCCTGACGCAGGAACACGACTTTCCCCTGACGGCGCGCTATTTCGCCTTGATGCAGGTATAGCGTCTGCGCCTGATGCAGAATGGGCTGGGGCCGCACCGCTGCCCACAGCCAGAAATCCTGATAGCGTGTCGCATCAACGGTGGCGTTCATCGCGTTGATGGTTGACGGTGCTACGTTAACGGAAGTGGCCTGCGTACAGAATGAGAGTATGCAGGCCAGCACGATTGACGGCGTTACCAGTAATAATCGAGCTTGTCTGCCCACACGCTGCCTTTGTATTTGGTTTTCAGTTGAGTAAACCAGGCTTTGCGGGTTGCCTTGCTGATTTCCTGTGGACCACAGTCGTTATAGCCGCTCGGCGCATAGCAGTAGACCGCGCGATACAGAGCATAGGTTTTGTCTTCCGGCGGCGCTTTCGGATCGGCAATCACCCGCATATAACCATCCAGACGATTATATTCAGTGCCGACGAATTGTGTTGGTGCGTTGGTGAGCCCACTCAACATGCTACCTTCCCCCCAGTCGAAGCCCACGCTGTTATTGGTACGCAGGAAAAATTCGCCGAGGCAGTTAATCGCTCGGGCGTCACTGGGGCGTTGGTTCAGCGTCGTGACCACGTCATTCAGCGCCGGACATTGATAGTCTTCTTCGGTATCGCTGCCATCCCAGTCAAATGCCGTCAGATCTTCCTGATTCCAGCTTTGATTTTCGCTGCTGACTAGTGGTGAGATGTCTTTTCGCAACTGAACATCCTTGAGATAGCTGGCGTAATCACCGTGGGTCAGCGACTTGGTTAATAGCGTATGCAGCGCAATGGCCCGCTCCTCATGGCTCTGCTGTGCGCCCGTTTGCTGGCGGAGCAAATCGGCGTTGGCGCTAATCTTCAGCACGGCGGAACGGAAACGCAGATTTTTCACTGGGCTGTCGGCGGTAAACATTCGCTCGGGATGGCCTGCCTTGACCAGCGTTTCTGCCAGCGCTAATTGCAGGAACTGATTCTGCGTGTACCCCATCTTGCGCGTTAACAACTGGCGCCAGTGCGCTTCTGCCTCATCCCAGCGCTCTAGACGCACCAGCGCCCGGCCGCGTAATACTTGCAGACTAAAACGCACGGTATCGGTCAGATCGTTTTCCTGCGTAGCGGGAACGCTGTTAACCACGGCTGCGTAATCTTTTTGACCATAAAACAGCTGGGCGGCTTGAAGGTAGCTAAACGCGTCCTGCATGTTGTTTTGCTCAAACAGCGGTTTCTGTACGGCCAGTTCTTCGGTGGATAAGGCGGGTAATGCCAGCCAGCCTTCATCTGAACGCAAGCGCTTGAGGTCTTGCACCATCGTCAACGGCGCGCTGTCTGGCGCACGGGTAAACTGACTATTTTCCAGCAGCTTATTGTCGATCTCATCGTTCAATTCAAGGAGGTCTTCGACATCGGTGGTGCCGTCCAGTTCGTGTTGGTACGTTTTCGCTAGGGCATTCGTATCATTCATGATCCAGTAGGCGCGGCGATACAGTCCGTTAGCGGAATCGACGTATTGTCCCTCGGGATACTGTTTCAGGTAGTCATCAATATGCTGAACGGCCAACTGAGCAGTGGCTTTATCGGCTTTACTGGCATCGAACATGTTGTATTCATCAAGCGCGTTTTCCATGGCTTTATTGATTGCTGCGCGAATCAGCATATAGCGTGAAGTTTCGGCTACCCAGGGCTGTGGTGATGATACCAACGCCTGAAAACCGCTTTCCGCCTCATCAAAGTGACCCTGATAGAACGCCAGAACCGCGAACAAATATTGCATAAGTGCGCCGGCATGCCCTTCGTCCGACAGGCTTGCGAGACCCTCGTTCAGCGCGTCTTTGGTATACAACGGATTGAGAAGATTCACCCGCTGATGTGCCAACAGTGTGCGCTGTTCCTCGGTGAGTTGCTTGTCCGCTAAAAGTACATCGAAAAACGCTTCCAGCGTGGAGAGTCCGTTGGAAATGTGCCGTCCTTCGTTATCATCAGGCGAAAACGTGGAGATCGTGCTCTGAACGGATAAAGGAAGGTGTAGTTGCTTTGCTTTGTTGAGCGTCGAGAGGTAAGGTGCATCAGCCGTGACGTCCTCTCCTGGCTCTGACGTCTGAGGCGTTTCCGTCGCTGCGATCCCCATGACTCGGTAGGCCGTGAAAGGGTCGATACGTGAACGTGCTTGATCGGGTAAAGGATGGGGTAACGGAAGCGAAATTCCGTTGAGGTGGCTTTGCAGTAACATCAGATTCGTACGCGTGTCATTACCTGGTTGCAGGTAAGGCAGGGCGGACATGCCGCATTCTGAGTCGGAAAAGCCGCACACTCCATCGCTGGAACTGAATGCCTGACTGCTCATTAATGCGGTCAGTACGCCAGCCAGCAGCGTTACTCCTTTCATGGTTGGTATCCTTCATTTAACACGGGTCTTGCCTGTTTTCGGCATGAGTGGCGATCACTCTACGCAATCGCATAAAAAACGCAATCCAGTGTAACTTTGAGAAGGTAAACAGAAGATGACAGGCGCCCTATCGGGCACCTGTCATCGGAGTTGTCGAGGGGGCGTCGGCAGCGGGGGAAGACGCTGCCCGATTTACCGTTGATGCAACGGCAGCCAGATAATCAAACGCAATCCACCCAGCGGGCTGTCTTCTGCTTTGACCCAGCCTTTGTGCTGCGTAATGGCGGTTTCCACGATAGCGAGACCCAAACCGCTGCCGCCGGATTCGCGATCGCGCGCTTCATCGGTACGGTAGAAGGGGCGGAAAATCTGTTCGCGATCTTCCGGGCTCACGCCGGGGCCGTCATCATCCACTTTGATGGTGATGCCCTGATTATCCACTGAGAAGGCCACTTCGATGTGGTTGTGCGAATAGCGCAGCGCATTACGCACGATATTCTCCAGCGCACTGTCGAGCGAAGCAGGGTTGCCAAAGAGCGTCCATGGCCCCGGTGGGTAAGGCACTTCCAGTGTTTTCCCCATCTGCTCGGCTTCAAAGGCGGCATCGTCCAGCACATTGCCCCATAGCTCATCGGCGCGTAGGAATTCACGGGTCAGTTCGTTCTTGTGCTGATTGCGTGAGAGCACCAGCAGATCGTTAATCATGCTGTCGAGCCGTTGGGTTTCTGTCTCGATGCGGTTTAGCTCATTGCCTTCCCCTTGGCGCCGGCGCAGTAGCGCTGTTGCCAACTGTAAACGGGTCAGTGGCGTGCGTAGCTCATGAGAGATATCCGACAGCAGACGTTGCTGTGCGGTAACCATCCGTTCCAGCGCGCTGACCATCTGGTTAAAGCTGACGCCCGTTGCCTGAAACTCCTGCGGGCCGGATTCCAACTCAGGGTGCTGGCGTAAGTTGCCTTTGGCGACTTCATCGGCCGCATGTTTGAGTTTACGCGCGGGTTTCGCCAGACTCCAGGCGAGCCAGAGCAGCAGCGGTGAACTGATCAACATGGTGAAGATCAGCAGGAGTAACGGACGGTCGAACAGCAAACTAATGAAATCCGACTGTGGACTGCTGCTGGGGCGACTCAGGTAGAGCTGGTAGTTGTCTTCACCGTCACGAATAGAGAAGGGGCCCAATAGCTCAATGCGGCCATAGTTTTTCTTTTGCGGATGATCGGCATTATCTGATAACCCGATAAAGTTGCGCACGATCTGCATTTCATTCTTTTGTGCACCTAATATCCGCCCTTCGCTGGTGATCAACAGGAGGCGCTGCCCCGGTGGAGCCCACTTCTCCAACACCCAGAACAGCCGTAGCCACCAGCGCAGATCGTTGGCGGGGGTGTTGGCAAGGTCTGCTTCAATGTGCTGTTCCAGCATGATGCCCTGCCGCTGCTCGTTTTCCAGCAAGGCGGTAAGCTGGCGCGAGTCCAGCTTGGGCACCATCAGAACCAACATGAGTACCAGCGCCAGCGTTAACCAAAAAATGGCAAAAATACGGGCGGTCAAACTATTGATCATGCAGCGGATACCATCAGATAGCCTCGTCCACGTAGCGTTTTAAACCAGGATAAACCGTCCTTGCGTTCTGGTAGTTTACGGCGCAGGTTCGAGATATGCATATCGATCGCACGGTCAAATGGCGTCAGGCGTTTCCCCAGCACTTCCTGGCTTAAATGCTCGCGGGAAACCACCTGCCCCAGCCGCTGGGCTAACAGGTAGAGCAGCGTAAATTCGGTGCCCGTCAGATCCAACACTACATCGTCAAAGCTGGCTTCCTGACGTCCGGGGTTCAGACGCAGGCCGTCAACTTCCAGCGTCGGCGCGCTGTTATCGCCAGCTTGCTGCTGATCGGTCCAATTGGAACGGCGAAGAATCGCGCGAATACGCGCCACCAGTTCTCTGTCATTAAAGGGCTTCGGCAGATAGTCATCCGCACCCAGTTCCAGACCAAGAACGCGGTCTAATTCACTGCCGCGTGCGGTCAACATGATGACCGGCGTTTGATGCTGTTGTCGTAGTTCTTTTAATGTATCGATACCGTTTTTCTTCGGCATCATCACATCCAGTAATAACAGGTCAATGGTGTTATCTAATATCTGTAACGCCTGCTCGCCGTCGTAGGCGACAACGACGTTAAAACCTTCCATTTCGAGCAACTCTTTCAGTAAAGCCGTTAGCTCTCTATCGTCATCAACCAGCAGAATTTTATTCATGTTTTCTCTACCTCCAAGGGCAAAATACGACATAGATTAGCGCTATTCCATGACTTTACGTAGTTTTACATCCTCTGACGGATGTTTGCAGCAAGATGCGTAGACTCATGCTCATTGATTCACAAAATGACGTACCGCTCTGGAGAGTTATCGATGCAACAGTTCGCAACCTTATCTCTTGCTTCACTGCTTATGCTAGGCACGTTTACCGCCGTCGCAGCAGAAAGTGGAGATGCCCCAGTGAGCGGCTGGTATATCGATGATTCCGCCATAAAAGGTGTATCCGGCCAGCAAGGTATGTTCGATGGCGTGAGGCTGACGGAGCAACAGCGCCAGCAAATGCGTGATTTGATGCACCAAAGTCGTCAGGACAAACCGGCGTTTAATGCCGAAGATGTTAAAGCTATGCACAAGCTGGTGACGGCAGAAACGTTTAATGAAGCGGCGGTGCGAGCGCAGATAACCCGAATGATGAGTGTACAGATTGAGCGTCAGATTCAGATGACTCGAGTGCGCAACCAAATGTACAACCTGCTGACGCCAGCGCAGAAAGAAATATTAGAGCTGAAGCATAAGCAACGCATGAAAGAGATGCAGCAACAGATATCCCTGTTTAACCAGATGTCCGCGCCAGCACCAGGCACGACAAACCAGACTGAGACAGAGAATCCCGAGTAGTAGCGCTAGTGTAGTAAGTCGTCTGTAGTAAACGTAGTGCAATCCGAGTAGTCATGTGTAGTAGGTACACACCCTGTTTTTCCTTGCCATAGACACCATCCCTGTCTTTTTGCCCTCCATGATGGAGGGTTTTTTTTGCTTTTTTAAAAGCGGCAACATATTTTGACTTCACTATTCGACTTCAAATGAAGGGGTTCTATAATGACTTCAAAAAATGACATCATGGAATCGGCAATGCAGGGAAAACTAGCCAGTCTACGAAAAAACAGCGAGAAACGCTGAGCCAAATTTTCAAAACACCCGTGCTTTCAGGTGTTAAATGGTCAAATGGTGAGTCACTCATCACTGCGTTAGGTGGTGAAATTAAGGAAGGTAGCGGGTCACGGGTGCGATTTTTATTGAATGGGAGTATTGCCCGATTCCATCGTCCTCACCCGTCACCAGATACCGATAAAGGCGCACTGGTTAGCCTGCGTGAATGGCTGGAAAGTATAGGAGTAAAACCATGACGAAAGCACTCAACACACCAAATACGATGGTGGTTTCCGGCCAGCCGGCCATTATCAGTTACGTACCGGAAATCGGTATGTTTCGCGGCAAGTTTATTGGCTTATCTGGCTACTGTGATTTTGTCGCCGACAGTATTAATGGCTTGAGGAGTGAGGGTGAAATTTCGCTACGTGAATATCTGGAAGATTGTCAGGAAAACGGCATTGAACCTTACGAGCGTGAAGAGAAAGTGAAAACGTTCACTCTTCGTTATCCTGAATCATTCGGGGAACGGCTGACCATTGCGGCAGCTGAGCGCCAAATTTCAGTGAATGCGTTTATTGTCGAAACACTTAACGAACATATGAAACAGGTATAACTGGCTGCCGCTTTGGCGGTTTTATTGCATAAAAACAATAGTGAAAGCCCGTAGTACACCGCGAAATCTCTTGATGCAATCCATGCTTTCCGATAGAGAGCAGGATAAAAGCTGAGTAAGAAAAGCACGAAAAAAGACAGCGTAAGGGAGCGGTAAAGCGTAGAATATGAGCACCAAAAATGATGCTCATGAATGTTCCCTTACCTGTCTTCAGGCTTTTGGCTGACATCCTCATAAAAGCACGCTGAAACACCCTTGGCCGCTCGCCGATTACACGGCGATGTCATACTTTCCCTGTACCATTGCTCCATCGCGTTAGCCTCTGCCACGACAGGGGGGCGCATTCTTTTATGTTAACTTTTGATATCAATACCATGACCCGTTCTTCCCGTTCGACCGCCTGGTTACGCGTCGTCAGCCTTTCTCTGGCGGCCTTCATTTTTAACACCGCTGAATTTGCCCCTGTTGCGTTACTGTCAGACATTGCCGCCAGCTTTTCCATGAGCGCCGCGCAGGTCGGGCTGATCATTACGATCTATGCCTGGGTGGTCGGACTGATGTCGTTGCCCTGCATGCTACTGTCCAGTGATATGGAACGACGCAGCCTGCTGATCAAAATCTTTATCCTGTTTGTCGTCAGCAATGTGTTGTCTGGTCTGGCCTGGAATTATTGGGTGCTGGTCATTGCCCGTATCGGTGTGGCGCTGGCTCATGCGGTGTTCTGGTCAATTACGGCATCGCTGGTGGTACGGTTGGCGCCTGCGGACAAAAAGGCGCAGGCATTAAGTTTGCTGGCGACCGGCACGGCGTTGGCACTGGTGCTGGGGTTACCGCTGGGGCGTGTGGTCGGGCAGTATTTGGGCTGGCGTGTAACGTTTGTTCTGATTGGCCTGATTGCTGCGGGGATTATGCTGGGTCTGATGAAACTGCTGCCTGTGTTGCCGAGCAGCAATTCCGGTTCATTGAAGAGTTTGCCTCTTCTGCTGAAACGTCCGGCGCTGCTGTGCGTGTACGGCCTGACAGTGATGATCGTGACGGCGCATTTTACCGCTTACAGTTATATTGAACCGTTTATCCAGAAAGTGGCGTTGTTGAGTGAAAATTTCACCACTATCTTGCTGTTGATTTTTGGTGGTGCCGGCATCATTGGCAGCATGCTATTTAGCCGTTACAGCAGTAAATATCCGGCGGGGTTCCTGATTGTTTCCTTCGCGTTTTTAGCGGTGTGTTTGCTGCTATTGCTGCCGTTGTCATTCAGCGGCTGGAGCCTGTCGACGCTGTGCATCGTCTGGGGCATTGCCATTATGGCACTGAGCCTGGGGATGCAGGTCAAAGTGCTGACGCTGGCATCGGATGCGACCGACGTGGCAATGGCGCTCTATTCGGGGATTTATAACATTGGGATCGGCGGCGGTGCGCTGCTGGGCAATCAGGTTATTATCCATTTGGGCCTGCCTGACATCGGTTTCATCGGTGCGGCGATGGCGATGTTGGCGACGGCATGCTGTATTTTTACGTTTGTTCGCTATTCCCGTGTGTTAAAAACGTCATTAACGAGCTGAACGTGGGTAACAACCCAGGCGATTGGTTTTCTGTGAGGGCATGATGAATCCACACTATGCGCGTCTGGTGACGCTGGCAGCAGTGAGCGCAACCGCCGTGGCGCTGGTGCTGTTTATAATGAAAGTGTTTGCCTGGTGGCACACTGGTTCGGTGAGCCTGCTGGCATCGCTGGTTGATTCGCTGGTGGACATCGCCGCGTCGCTGGTGAATCTGTTGGTGGTGCGCTATTCGTTGCAGCCAGCGGATACCGAACATGCGTTTGGCCACGGCAAGGCGGAATCGCTGGCGGCGCTGGCGCAGAGCATGTTTATCTCCGGTTCGGCGCTGTTCCTGATTCTGACGGGGCTACAACACTCGCTGGAACCGCAGGCGCTACACGCGCCAGAAGTGGGCGTGTGGGTGACGCTCATTGCGTTAGTAGCCACGCTGCTGCTGGTATCGTTCCAGCGTTGGGTCGTGAAGCGTACGCACAGTCAGGCGGTACGGGCGGATATGCTGCATTATCAGTCCGACCTGTTGATGAATGGCGCGATTCTGGTGGCGTTGGCGCTCAGTTGGAAAGGTATTACGCGCGCCGACTCGCTGTTTGCTCTGGGTATCGGCGGCTATATTTTATATAGCGCGTTGCGCATGGGATATGACGCTGTACAGTCTCTGCTGGATCGGGCGTTACCGGATGACGAGCATAGTGCGATTGCTGAGGTTATCGTGAACTGGCCGGGGATTCGCGGCGCTCATGCGTTGCGTACCCGACGTTCCGGCCCAACGCGCTTTATTCAACTGCATCTGGAAATGGATGATGCCCTGCCGCTGGTTCAGGCTCATCAAATTGCAGATGAACTGGAGCAGGCATTACGTAAACAGTTTCCGGGTGCTGATATTATTATCCATCAGGATCCGATTTCCGTCGTGCCGGAAAATCAGCGTGGCAGGTTGGCGATATAGTCGGCCATGTTTCGCATTTTATGTTAAAAACGTGATAGGCCATGAAAATTTATGCACAATTTAGCCTGACCTGAATCAATTCAGCTTCGGGTGTTTGTTATAATATGCTAATAAAAGAATAAGGCGTTGCTGCCTGTTTCACGGCAGCGGTGAATTTACGATAGAAGAATCCTGCAAAATTACATCTACAAGTCCAGAGGTTGTCATGATTAGAAGAATCGGCGTGTTGACGAGCGGTGGCGATGCACCAGGTATGAATGCGGCAATCCGTGGTGTGGTTCGTTCTGCACTCACAGAAGGGTTGGAAGTTTACGGCATTTATGATGGCTATCAGGGCTTGTATGAAGATCGCATGGAGCAATTGGATCGCTACAGCGTATCGGATGTGATTAACCGTGGCGGTACGTTTCTGGGATCCGCGCGTTTCCCACAGTTTCGTGATGAAGCGGTACGTCAGGTTTGCGTAGAAAATATGAAAAGACGCGGTCTGGATGCGCTGGTGGTTATCGGCGGTGACGGTTCCTATATGGGGGCGAAACGTCTGACCGAAATGGGTTTCCCTTGTATCGGCTTACCGGGCACGATCGATAACGACGTGGCGGGTACGGACTACACTATCGGCTACTTTACCGCGTTGGAAACCGTGCTGGAAGCGATTGACCGCCTGCGCGACACCTCCTCTTCCCACCAGCGTATTTCTATTGTGGAAGTGATGGGGCGCCACTGTGGTGACCTGACGCTGGCGGCGGCGATTGCCGGTGGTTGTGAATTCATCGTTCTGCCGGAAGTGCCGTTCAGCCCCGAAGATCTGGTCTGCGAAATCAAAGCAGGTATTGAGAAAGGCAAGAAACACGCGATTGTGGCGATCACCGAACTGGTGTGCGACGTCGACGAACTGGCGAAATACATTGAAAAAGAAACGGGGCGCGAAACCCGTGCGACCGTGCTCGGCCACATTCAGCGCGGTGGTTCACCAGTGGCGTATGACCGTATTCTGGCTTCGCGTATGGGCGCTTATTCTATCGAACTGTTGCAGCAGGGCTACGGCGGCCGCTGTGTCGGTATCCAGAATGAAAAAATGGTGCACCACGACATCATCGACGCCATTGAGAACATGAAACGTCCTTTCAAAGGCGACTGGCTGGATACAGCGAAAAAACTGTTCTAACCCTATCGTTCTTTGGCCTATAGAAGTGCTATCAATCCCGCTGTTAAGGCGGGATTTTTTATGATTCTCGTTAGGTGATTAACTGGCATAATGCGCCTGTCATTTTCGGTCAAGACCTTAACAGGATATTCCTATTGGGCATGCGCAGGTGTGTTGGCCTACACTCGTTAAGGCCGCGCGGGTTAGCGTCGATGCATAATCGTGACCGAGAGAAACACTTATTGCCGATACTCGCCGGTGAAAAAGGGCGGGTATACATAGAGATTATTGAGGTTTTCGCATGAAAAAAGTTACCGTTGCCGCAACACAAATGGCGTGTTCCTGGGATCTGCCTAAGAACATTGAAAACGCCGAAAAACTGGTGCGACAAGCGCATGCAAAAGGTGCGCAGGTTATCCTGATTCAGGAACTGTTTGCCGCACCGTATTTCTGTATCGATCAAAGCCCAGAGCACTATGCGCTGGCGCAGGAGCTGGAAACCAGCCCGCTAATTAAGCATTTTTCCGCACTGGCGGCGGAACTGAACGTCGTGCTGCCGTTGAGCTTCTTTGAACGCGCCAATAACGCCTATTACAACTCGCTGGTGATGATTGATGCGGACGGCACCGTGCTGGACGTTTATCGTAAAACGCATATTCCGAACGGCCCGGCGTATCAGGAGAAGCAATTCTTCATTCCGGGCGACACCGGCTTTAAAGTCTGGCAGACACGCTACGCAAAAATCGGCGTGGGTATTTGTTGGGATCAGTGGTTCCCAGAAACCGCACGCAGCCTGGCGTTGCAGGGTGCCGAGCTGATTTTCTATCCGACTGCGATTGGTTCCGAACCGGCTTACCCAGACATCGACAGCCAGCCGCACTGGACTCGCGTTCAGCAAGGTCACGCCGCCGCGAATCTGGTGCCCGTGATTGCCTCCAACCGTATCGGTACGGAAGCCAGCAAATACATCGACGGTCTGGAAATGACGTTCTACGGTTCGTCTTTCATTGCCGATCAAACCGGTGCACTGGTGGCACAGGCCAATAAGACGGACGAAGCGATTCTAGTGCATGAGTTTGATTTAGACGCCATTGCTGCACAGCGTGCGTCATGGGGACTGTTCCGTGACCGTCGCCCGGACATGTACGGCATGATCGCCACTTCTGACGGCAAGACCTGGAGATAAGTCATGTCACAGCCAGCTACTCCTCATCTCACCACGCCACGTCAGGATGGGTTTGCGATGCCCGCCGAATGGGCAGCGCATGATGCCGTGTGGATGATTTGGCCGTATCGTACCGACAACTGGCGTGAACAGGGCGTTCCGGCGCAGAAAACGTTCGCGCGCGTGGCGGAAGCCATCGCCCAGAAAACACCGGTTATCATGGGCGTGCCTGCACGCTACATGGCGGATGCGCAACAAGTGATGCCGGTGAGCGTCACGCTGGTGGAAATGGAAAGCGACGACGCCTGGATGCGCGACACTGGCCCGACCATTGTGCTGAATGCGGCGGGGGAACGTCGGGGTATCGACTGGCAGTTCAACGCTTGGGGCGGCGAGCTGGGCGGTCTGTATGAGGACTGGCGTCAGGATGAGAACGTCGCGGCACAGGTGCTGGACTATCATCAGGCTGCACGCTATGCCGCGCCGCTGATTCTGGAAGGCGGCTCGATCCATGTCGATGGTGAAGGTACTTTGCTGACCACGGCGGAGTGCCTGCTCAATCCGAATCGCAACCCGCACCTGAGCAAAGCGGAAATCGAGCAGTTGATGCGTGATTACCTCAGCATTTCGACGATTATCTGGCTGGAAGAGGGCGTGTACAACGACGAAACTGACGGCCATATCGATAACATGTGCTGTTTCGTGCGCCCCGGTGAAGTCGCACTGCACTGGACGGATGATGAAAACGATCCGCAGTACGCTCGCTCTGTTGCGGCCTATGACGTGCTGTCTGCGGCGCGGGATGCGCAAGGCCGTGAGCTGAAAATCTGGAAATTGCCTGCCCCCGGTCCGCTATATGCAACCAAAGAGGAAGCGCAGGGCGTGGACAGCGGTGATGCGGTTGAGCGCCTTGCCGGTTCGCGTCTGGCGGGTTCTTATGTGAATTTCCTGATCAGCAACCAGCAAATCATTTTCCCGCTGCTGGATGAGAAGACGGATGACGTTGCACGCGATCTGCTGCAACAGATGTTCCCTGGCTACGTGATTAGCGGCGTGCCTGCGCGGGAAATCCTGCTGGGCGGGGGAAATATTCACTGCATTACGCAGCAAATCCCTGCGGCGAAGTAAGCGTTGCGCCGTTAGCAGATTGCTGAAAAGAAGAGGGCGAGTATTTTGCTCGCCACAAAAAAGTCGGTTGGCGCAACAGCGCGAACCGGCTTTTTAATTGTCAGCCTTAAAC